>JAUXRN010000093.1 GCA_030681835.1 Actinomycetota bacterium | reverse complement strand
GCCTCGCCGAGCACCTGCCCCACGACGCCGACGATCCCCGGTCGATCGTGGTAGCGCAGGAAGGCCATGTGGTCACTGACCGGTACGTCGACGTCGAAGCCGTCCACCTCCACGACCTTGCCGACGTTACGGGCCCCCGTGACCGTGCCCGCGACGCTGACCTTCTCCCCGGTGGTCTGGGTGAGCGTGACGCGCAGCAGCGAGCGGTGATCGGGGCTGACGCGGTCGCTCGTGAGCGCAACCTCGACGCCACGCTGCTCAGCGAGCACGGGTGCGTTGACGAAGGACACCGGGTCGTGGACGAGCATCTGGAAGACCCCCTTGAGTGCCGAGAGCTCCAGCACCCGCACGTCGTGGTCCGCGATCTCGCCGAGGGCCTCGACGTCGACTCGCACGACGGCTGCCCCGGCGAGGCCACACGCGATCGAGCCGAGCTGCTCCGCCAGCGGCAGCATGGGCTTGACCGCCTCGTCGAGCTGACCGCCCTGCACGTTGACCGCGTCGGGAACGAGCTCGCCGGACAGGGCCAGCCGCACAGACTTCGCCACTGCGATGCCGGCCTTCTCCTGCGCCTCTTCGGTCGACGCTCCTAGGTGCGGCGTCGCCACCACGCTCTCGAGGCCGAACAGGGGCGAGTCTGTGCATGGCTCCGTGGCGTAGACGTCGAGCCCGGCACCCGCGACCCGGCCGTCGACGATGGCGTCGTACAGCGCCTTCTCGTCCACGATGCCGCCACGCGCGGCGTTGATGATGCGCACCGTGGGCTTGACCTTGTGGAGCTCGGCATCGCCGATGAGGCCCACCGTCTCCGGGGTCTTGGGCAAGTGCACGGTGATGAAGTCGCTCTCGGCCAGCAACTCGTCGAGGGTCACCATGCTGACGCCGAGTTGCGCTGCACGGGCCGGCTGCACGTAGGGGTCGTAGGCGATGAGCTTGACACCGAAGGCACTGAGCCGCTGGGCAACGAGAACGCCGATGCGACCCAGGCCGACCACGCCCACGACCTTGTCAGCCACCTCGACGCCGGTGTACTTGGATCGCTTCCACTCGCCCTGCGCAAGCGCCGTGTGAGCGGGGACGACGTTGCGCGCCGACGCGAGCAAGAGGGCAACGGCAAGCTCCGCGGCGCTGACGATGTTGGAGGTCGGCGCGTTGACCACCATCACGCCGGCCTGGGTGGCAGCCTTGATGTCGACGTTGTCGAGGCCGACGCCGGCTCGGGCAACGACCCTGAGTCGGGTGGCTGCCGCGATGGCCTCGGCATCGACCTGCGTGGCCGAGCGCACAAGCAGGGCATCCACGTCCACAATCGCCGCGAGCAAGGCGGCCCGGTCGGCCCCGTCGCACTCGACGATCTCGAAGTCCGGCCCGAGGGCCTCGACGGTGGCTGGGGACAGTTCTTCGGCGATGAGCACGCGAGCCTTGGTCACCCGCGCAGCCTACCGGGCGCCTCGCGGTCCCCTCGTCGGCCAGAAGACGGCGTGAAGCACGTCACAGCCGGTCGCTGACGCCCCCTCTCAGCGGGCTGCGGTTCCCTCGACGTAGTCATCGTCGCCGGTGGCCACCCAACTCATCATGCCGCGCAGCTCGCGGCCGACTTCCTCGATGGGGTGCGCCTCGCCCTTGGCCCGAAGCGCCTTGAACTCCGGACCGCCCGCGGCTTGATCGTCCATGAATCGCTGGGCGAAGGACCCGTTCTTGATGTCCTCCAGGACGGCCTTCATGTTCTCCTTGACGTGCGGATCGATCACCCGCGGGCCGGAGACATAGTCGCCATACTCCGCGGTGTCGGACACGCTCCACCGCTGCTTGGCGATGCCCCCCTCGTACATCAGGTCCACGATCAGCTTCAGCTCGTGAAGGCACTCGAAGTACGCAACCTCCGGCTGGTACCCAGCCTCGACCAGGGTTTCGAAGCCGTACATGACCAGTTGCGACGCCCCTCCGCACAGGACCGACTGCTCGCCGAAGAGATCCGTCTCGGTCTCCTCGGTGAACGTCGTCTTGATGCCGCCCGCGCGAAGCGAGCCGATGGCCGCCGCGTAGGACAGCGCCAACGGCCACGCCTCGCCTGTGGCGTCCTGCTCAACGGCCACGATTGCGGGGACGCCACGACCCGCCACGTACTCGCGGCGCACGAGGTGGCCGGGGCCCTTCGGGGCGACCATGCATACGTCGACGAAGTCCGGCGGCTTGATGTATCCGAATCGGATGTTGAAGCCGTGGGCGAAGAAGAGTGCGTCCCCCTCCTGCAGGTTCGGCTCGATCGACTCGCGGTAGAGCGCAGCCTGCTTCGGGTCCGGAACGAGCACCATGATCACGTCTGCCTCCGCCGCCGCGGTGGCGGGATCGACGACCCGCAGGCCGGCCTCCTCTGCCTTCGCCCGGCTCTTGGATCCCTCGACGAGCCCGACGCGGACATCGACTCCCGAGTCACGCAGCGACATCGCGTGCGCATGGCCCTGGCTGCCGAAGCCCATGATCGCGACCACGCGGTTCTGGATGATGGACAGGTCGGCGTCAGACTCGTAGAACAACTCGGCCACGGGGGCGCTCCTTCGATGTGATGGTGGCGAAAGGCTAGCGGGACCGCTCGCACGGCCCTCGGCGAGGCGGATTCCGTCAGGCGGACCGCTCGACGGGGCGCACGGAACGATCGGTGATGGAACGCGGGCCGCGACCGACCGCGACCATGCCTGACTTGACCAGCTCCTTGATCCCGAACGGCTCGAGGACCTTCAGGAGTGCAAGCAGCTTGTCGGTCTTGCCCGTGGCCTCGATCGTGACGGCCTCGGGAGACACGTCGACGACCTTGGCCCGGAAGAGCTGCACGGTCTCGAGGATGTGCGACCGGGACTCCGTGTCCGCCCGGACCTTGACCAGCATGATCTCGCGCTGCACGGACATGTCGGGTTCCAGCTCGACGATCTTGAGCACGTTGATGAGCTTGTTCAGCTGCTTCGTAACCTGCTCGAGCGGCAGCTCGTCCACGGAGACCACGATCGTCATGCGCGAGACCTCGGCGATCTCCGTGGGCCCGACGGCAAGGGACTCGATATTGAATCCCCGGCGCGAGAACAGGCTGGCCACGCGGGCCAGCACGCCGGGCTTGTTCTCGACGAGAACCGAGAGCGTGTGCCTTGACATCAGTCGTCCGACCCCCAATCAGGTGCCATGGCCCGGGCGACCATGATGTCGTCGTTGCTCGTGCCGGCCGCAACCATGGGCCAGACCATCGCGTCCTTGTGGACCACGAAGTCGATGACCACGGGAGCGTCGTTGATCGCCATGGCCTTGTCGATCGTGACATCGACCTGCTCGGGCGAGTCGCACCGCAACCCGTAGCAGCCGTACGCCTCGGCAAGCTTGACGAAGTCGGGGATACGGAAGGACTGAAGGTCGGTGTTGGAATAGCGCTCGCTGTAGAACAGCGTCTGCCACTGGCGCACCATCCCGAGGTTGCCGTTGTTGATCAGGGCGACCTTGATGGGGATGTCGTTGATAGCGCAGGTGGCCAGCTCCTGGTTGGTCATCTGGAAGCAGCCGTCTCCGTCCACGGCCCACACAGTGGCGTCCGGCCGGCCCACCTTGGCACCCATCGCCGCGGGGACGGCGTAGCCCATCGTGCCCAGGCCACCGGAGTTGAGCCAGGTGTTGGGGTGCTCGTACTTGATGAACTGCGAGGCCCACATCTGGTGCTGGCCGACGCCAGCCGCGTAGATCGACTCAGGCCCCGCGATGATGCCCAGTCGCTCGATGACGTACTGCGGCGACAGGCTGCCGTCGTCCGGCGTCTCATAGCCGAGCGGGTACGTCTCGCGCATGCGACTCAGCAGCGACCACCAGGCCTCGTACTCCCCCACC
>JAUXRN010000092.1 GCA_030681835.1 Actinomycetota bacterium | reverse complement strand
CGACCTCATCGGGCTCGACACCGCCTACGAGATCCTCGACACGATGTACAAGCAGGGCCGGGACCGCCTGCACGCCCCGAGCCCGATCATCAAGCAGATGGTCACCGCGGGCCTGCGGGGCCGCAAGTCCGGCCGTGGCTTCTACTGCTACGAGTCGCCGGGGTCGCCCGTCGTCGTCGACGCGATCACTGACGAGGCGCTAGCCGCGGGCCAGGGCCGACCGGTGACTCGGGTCGGGGTCGTGGGCTCGGGGACGATGGCCTCGGGGATCGTCGAGGTCTTTGCCAAGGCCGGCATCGACGTGGTCTTCGTGGCGCGCTCGGCAGACAAGGCCGACGTCGTGCGGGCCCGCATCGCCGGCTCGCTGGCCAAGGCTGTCGACCGCGGCAAGCTCTCCGACGACCAGCGCGAGTCGGCCCTGGCCCGGATCACCGGGACCACCGACCTGGAGTCGCTCGCCGGCGTCGACCTCGTGGTGGAGGCCGTGGTGGAGGACCTCGACGTCAAGCTCGACCTCTTTGCCCGGCTCGATGCGGTGTGCCGGCCCGGGGCGATCCTCGCCACCACGACCTCGAGCCTGCCGGTCATCGACCTCGCTGCGGTCACGGGGCGCCCGGAGGACGTCGTCGGGCTGCACTTCTTCAACCCGGCCGCGCTGATGAAGCTCGTCGAGGTGGTCCGCACCGTGGCAACCGCTGACGACGTCGTCGCGACATCCGTCGCGCGGTGCCGGGCTATCGGCAAGCATCCGGTGACGTGCGGCGACCGAGCCGGCTTCATCGTCAATGCCCTGCTGTTCCCCTACCTGAACGATGCCGTCCGCATGCTCCAGGCCAACTACGCTTCCGCGGACGACATCGACCTGGCGATGAAGAAGGGCTGCGGCTACCCGATGGGGCCGTTCGAACTGCTCGACGTCGTCGGCCTGGACGTCTCCCTGGCCATCCAGCAGACCCTGTACCGGGAGTTCCGCGAGCCCGGCTTCGCGCCGGCCCCCCGGCTGGAGCACTTGGTCACGGCCGGCTACCTCGGCCGCAAGAGCGGACGCGGGTTCCGGACCTACACCTGATGGGCCGCAAGCACCGACGCAAGCCGCAGGAGCCGAAGGAGGTCGGCCCGGTCCAGCCGGGGCGGACCATCGAGTCCCACCCCGACGGCGACTGGATCGTCCAGCGGGTCACCGGGTCCAGCGCGACCAAGCCGTACCGCTGCCCGGGCTGCGACCACGAGATCCCGATGGCGACACCGCATATCGTGGCCTGGCCCGCCGAGGATCCGGCGGGCCTGGACAACCGTCGGCACTGGCACACACCGTGCTGGGCCGCCCGCGACCGGCGCCGGCCGCGGCGGTAGGCCATGCCCGAGATCGTCGCCAACTCGGTGCTGCCGGCCCGTCGCGACCCACTTCGCTTGGTCACGGCTGATGGTCTGCGCCTCGTTGGCGAACTTGCCCTGCCGCAGAACGGGGAGCCCGTCGGCACCATCGTCTGCGTGCATCCGCTGCCGACGCACGGCGGCATGATGGACAGCCACGTCCTGCGCAAGATGGCGTGGCGTCTGCCGGCGCTGGCGAACCTGGCCGTCCTCCGCTTCAACACCCGGGGCACGACGAGCGCCGCGGGCACGAGCGAGGGATCGTTCGACGAGGGGGTTGGAGAGGGGCTCGACCTGGCGGCCGCGATCGCCGCTGTCACCGCACGCGGCCTGCCCGATCCGTGGCTCGTGGGCTGGTCGTTCGGCACCGACGTCGTGCTCAAGCACGGCAACGTGGATCCCGTTCGCGGGGCGGTCCTGCTCTCGCCGCCACTGCGGTTCAGCACCGACGAGGACCTCGCCTCGTGGAACGTCGGCCGGCGGCCGGTGGTGTGCCTCGTGCCCGAGTTCGATGACTACCTCGCGCCCGACGCCGCCGAGGCCCGCTTCGCGGTCATGGAGAACGCCGAGGTCCGTGGCATCGCGGGGGCCAAGCACCTGTGGGTGGGCGAGCGGTTCGTCCGCATCGTCCTGGACCACGTGGTCGGCGTCGTGGCCCCCGAGCGCGCACCGCTGCCGGATACGTGGGAAGGCCCGATGGAGCGCTGGAGCGACATATGACGGACGCACTGTTCGTGCGCGACGCGGGCGAGGGCCCCGTCGCGCTGCTGTTGCACGCCTTCCCTCTCGATGGCCGGCTATGGGGGCAGCACGCTGAGGCTCTGGTGGCACGCGGCTGGCGAGTGATCGTCCCGGACCTGCCGGGCCTCGGGGCGTCGAGGATCCTGCCCGGGGATCCGTCGCTGCCGGACGTGGCAGCATCGCTGCTGGCCTGGCTCGACGACCGCGGCATCAGCGCCGGGTTGATCGCGGGCTGCTCCCTCGGCGGGTACGTCGCCATGGCCCTCGCCCGGCAGCGTCCCTCGTGGCCGACTGCCCTGGTCCTCACGGGGACGAAGGCGACGGCGGACACGCCTGCGGCGGCGGCCGGCCGCGAGCGACTGGCCGAGCTGGTCGAGCGGGCGCCGGACGACTGCGCCCGCACCCTTCGTCAGGCCGCCCTCCCGGGCCTCGTCGGGTCGACCACATGGGGCTCCCGCCCGGATGTCTTCGAGATGGTCGCAGGCTGGCTGGACCTTGCCGAGCCAGGCACCGTGGCGTGGTACCAGCGGGCCATGGCGGTGCGGCCGGATTCGCGTGACGTCCTGGCCGCGGCCGAGGTGCCGGCGCTGCTGCTGTGGGGCGAGGAGGATGCCCTGAGTCCTCGATCGGAGCAGGAGGCGATGCTCGCCGCGATGCCCGGTGCCAGGCTCGCCGTCCTGGCCAGGGCAGGGCACCTGGCCATCATCGAGCGCCCCGCCGCGGCCGCCGCGGTGCACGACGAGTTCGTTGCGCAGGTCAGACCCCAGCAGCCTTCTTGATCAGCGTGGCGTAGGCCTTCGCCCCTGCCTTGGTCAGGTGCACGCCGTCGGACACGAAGTACTCAGGATGTCCGCGCGAAGCGTCCTTCCAGTCGGCGATCACCGCGTTCGGGAAGTCGGGGACGACATCCGCGATGGCGTCGTTGTTGGGCTCCTCCCAGGACCGCGGCACGGACGCGTTGACGACGACGACCCGCCCGTAGCCGGACAGGAGGTCGAGCATCTCGCGCAGCATGTCTGCAGGCAGGACGCCATTGGTCGCCGCATGCAGCACGACCGTGTCGGCCAGTTTGTCCTGCGCGCGAAGCTTCTTGATCCGTCCCACGAAGGCCCCGGGGAAGCGGGACACCGCGGCATCGACACGGGCCCCGGGGATGACGTCCATCAACGTCGATCGAGCGCCGAGCATCACGGAGTCGCCGAGGGCGCTGATCGTGCCGCGGGACGCGGCTGCCGGGGTCGTGGCCGACGCAGCGGGCGAGCCCGATGGCCCTGGTGTCGCCGCGGGCTCCGGCGTCGGACCCGTGGGGCCGGTCGTGGGAGCGGGCGTCGCGGGGTCGTCGAGGGTCACCTCGGTCGGGCCTCCGTCGGCCAGGCCCATGGCCTCGGCGACGTCCGGGGCCAGTCCGGCCGCGGCGGTTGGGGCCGGGACGGCTGCGAGCACGAGCCCGAGGGCGACGATGCCCGCGACGGCCGTCCCGATCACGGCGCCGCCCCGGCGGGACTGGCGGCTGTGCTCGTCCCCGGTGGACTCGCGCCAGGCCTTGACCCAGCGGTCGATGGCGCCGCGCCGGATCGGCATCTCGACGAACCGGAAGCTCGCCTCAGCGATCACGAACGTGATCGCCAGGCGGACGACAAGCAGGGGCACTCCGTCAAGCGGCACATCCGTGCTGGGCCGGGTGACCATGAACACGGGCCAATGCCAGAGGTACAGCCCGTACGAGCGCTGCCCGATGTAGCGCCAGGGCTGGGATCCCATCCACCTGCCCAGGGGCGAGGCGGGATGGGTGGCCATGGCGATCAGCAGGGCGACGACGAGCGCGAGGACCAGGAAGCCGCCGCGATACATCCACGGAGTGAACTCGCCGACGAAGAGGAAGAACCACACGACGGCGAGCAGGGCCGCGATACCCGTCCCGGTGAGGATGGTGACCCCGCCTCGCGGCACCGACGAGGGCAGCCGTCCCGGCCGCCAGAAGGTGGCCAGCGCCGCGCCGATGAGCAGGCCCATCGCATGCGAGTCCGTGCCGAAGTACGCACGGCTGGGGTCCGCGTACTCCGGGTAGCCGTTGGTCACCGACAGCCAGATCATCCACGCGGTCGACAAGACGGCAAGGGCTATGGCGAACCAGCGCACGCCTGGACGGCCGGCCTTGCGCATGACGAGGAAGGCCACGGCCGGCCAGATCAGGTAGAACTGCTCCTCCACCGCGAGGGACCACAGGTGCTTGAGGAGTGGCGGCCGGCCGATGAACTCGAAGTACGACTGCTCGTTGAAGACGTACCACCAGTTGTTGACGTAGAACACCGAGGCGACGGTGTCGGCGCGTACCTGCGCGGCGACGTCTCGGTAGACCACGGCGGCCGCCACCGCCACGACGGCGAGCATGAGGATGACGGCGGGCAGCAGGCGACGTGCGCGGCCGAGGTAGAAGCGGGAGAAGCGGATCCCCCCCGAGCGTTCGTACTCCTCGAGGATGAGGGTGGTGATGAGGAAGCCGCTGAGGACGAAGAAGACGTCGACACCGAGGAAGCCGCCGCTGATCCAGGTGAGGTCCGCGTGGTAGAGCAGGACCCCGATGACGGCCAGGGCGCGGATACCGTCGAGGCCGGGCAGGTAGCCCATCTCGCCGGCCCGGCGACCACGGTCGAGCAGCCACGGATGGCCGGACGCCTCCGTCGGAAGGGGCCCCGGTGCCGTGCGCTCCGGGGTCGCGGTCACGTCGTCATCGTACGTCAGCCGGAGAGCGCCTCACGTGTCCCGGAATCGGTTGATCTGGGTCTCGTGGCGGGCGCGCAGTTCGGGGTCGAGCACGCCGAGTCCTTCGGCTGGGGCCAGGCACAGGACGCCGACCTTGCCCTGGTGCAGGTTGCGGTGCACCTCGTACGCCGCCTCGCCGGCGTCCTCGAGCGCGAAGGCCTTCGACAGGGTGGGGTGGATCATGCCGCGGGAGA
>JAUXRN010000083.1 GCA_030681835.1 Actinomycetota bacterium | reverse complement strand
CCCTCGCGGGCCTCGGCGGCATCCTGCTTGCGTTCACCCAGCAGGTCTCCTTCCAGATGGGCTTCCAGGTCCTCCTGCTCGTCTTCGCGGCGGTCACCCTGGGCGGCCTGGGCACGATCTGGGGCGCGATCGTCGGCTCCCTCGTCGTCGGCCTGTTCCTCCAGCTGAGCACGCTGGTCATCCCGTCCGAGCTCAAGAACGTGGGCGCACTGCTCGTGCTCATCGTGATCCTGCTCGTCCGTCCGTACGGCCTCCTGGGCCGCCGCGAGCGCGTGGGCTAGGGGGCGACATGGACTGGAGCTTCATCATCTCGACCACGCTGCTGGCGGCGTTCGGCATCGAGGCGATCGTCTTCGGCCTGGCCGCGATCGGGCTGAACCTGCAGTTCGGGTACACCGGGCTGCTGAACTTCGGGCAGTCGGCCTTCCTTGCTGTCGCTGCCTACTCGCTGGCCACCCTGGTGTCACAGATGGGCTTCTCCTTCTGGATCGGCATCGTCGTGGGCATCCTCGCGGCCGTCCTGCTGGCCCTCCTGCTGGGCGTCCCCACGCTGCGGCTGCGCGCCGACTACCTCGCCATCGTGACCATCGCGGCCGCCGAGATCGTGCGGCTGATGCTCCGCTCGGTCACCCTGAAGGAGTGGTTCGGCGGCTCCGATGGCATCAACGACTTCAGCCGCGGGTTCTACGACCTCAACCCGATCGCCACCGGGCGCTACACGATCGGCCCGATCTCGCTCAGCCAGGACCAGCTCTTCATCATCATCGTCGGCTGGTGCCTGGTGGCGCTCGCGCTCCTGGTGACCTGGCTGCTCGTCCGCAGCCCATGGGGCCGGGTCCTCAAGGGCATCCGCGAGGACGAGGACGCCGTGCGCAGCCTGGGCAAGAACGTCTACCTCTACAAGATGCAGGCGCTCATCATCGGCGGCGTCCTCGGCTGCCTCGGCGGCTTCGTGTACGCCCTGGGGCGCCAGGCGGTCAACCCCGACTTCTTCGGCACCGACTCGACCTTCTTCGCCTACGCCATCCTCATCCTCGGCGGCGCGGCACGGGTCTTCGGCCCCGTGCTCGGAGCGATCATCTTCTGGGCGCTCATCCAGGGCAGCGACGTCATCCTGCGCTCCCTGATCGACGCAGGCGTCCCCGTAGTGTCGCTCATGACGGCCAGCCAGGCCGCCATCATCCGCTTCATCCTCGTGGGCGCAGGGCTGATGATCCTGATGATCTACCGACCACAAGGAATCCTAGGCGACCGGAAGGAGCTGGCCCTCGATGCCCGATAGCCCAGTCGCCGGCAGCCGCAAGGAGGCTGCTGTCCAGGCACTCGCCGCGGTCCCGAACGTCCCCGGCGCGCCGAAGCCGGATCCGATCCTCGTCGCCGACAACGTCATGCGCCGGTTCGGCGGCCTCACGGCCGTAGACGTCGACCACGTCGAGATCCAGCGCGGCGCGATCACGGCCCTCATCGGCCCGAACGGCGCAGGCAAGACGACCTTCTTCAACCTCCTCACCGGCTTCGACACTCCCGACTCGGGCTCGTGGCTGTTCAACGGCAAGGACCTCGCCGGCATCCCCGCCTACCGGGTCGCGCGCATGGGGATGGTCCGCACCTTCCAGTTGACCAAGGCGCTCTCGCGCATGAAGGTCATCGAGAACATGCGGCTGGGCTCCACCGGGCAGACGGGCGAGCGGCTCTGGGCATCGATGCTTCCGTTCACCTGGCGCAAGCAAGAGAGGGAGATCACCTCCCGGGCGGACGGACTGCTCGAGCGGTTCAACCTGATCGCCAAGCGCGAGGACTTCGCGGGATCCCTCTCCGGCGGCCAGCGCAAGCTCCTGGAGATGGCCCGCGCCCTCATGTCGGGCCCCGAGATGGTCATGCTGGACGAGCCCATGGCCGGCGTGAACCCTGCGCTCACCCAGTCCCTGCTCCAGCACATCAAGGACCTCCGCGAGCAGGGCATGACCGTCCTGTTCGTCGAGCACGACATGGACATGGTGCGCGACATCAGCGACTGGGTCATCGTCATGGCGCAGGGGCGGGTCATTGCCGAGGGCCCCCCCGAGGACGTCATGAAGGACTCCGCCGTGATTGACGCCTACCTCGGCGGCCACCACGACAAGGCCCTCACCGCCTCAGGCGTGTCGTTCACCGAGGAGGACCCCGCATGAGCGGCACGCTGCCCGGTGACCTGCCCCAGTACATCAGCCCGCACCAGCGCGAGGAGGCACTGGACATCCACGCGGCCCAACGCGAGGAACCGAGAGCGCTCACCGGCTCGGAGATCCGGGACCGCAATGCCCACATCGAAGGCGCCAAGGACGCGCTGATCGTTGCTGACGACCTCATCGCCGGCTATGTGCCCGGAGTCAACATCCTCAACGGCTCCGACCTCTACGCCTACTCCGGCGAGCTCGTCGGCATCATCGGTCCGAACGGCGCCGGCAAGTCCACCCTGCTCAAGGCCCTCTTCGGCCTGGTCAGGGTCGGGTCCGGCCGGGTCACCCTGGCTGACCAGGACATCACCAACGTGCGCGCCGACCAGCTCGTCACCATGGGCATCGGCTTCGTGCCGCAGAGCAACAACGTCTTCCCCTCGCTCACCATCGAGGAGAATCTCGAGATGGGCTGCTTCCAGGCGCCCAAGAAGTTCGCCGAGCGGTTCGCCTTCGTGACCGACCTGTTCCCGGCCCTTGGCGAGCGCCGGGCCCAGCGGGCCGGGCAGCTGTCCGGGGGCGAGCGCCAGATGGTCGCCATGGGCCGGGCGCTCATGATGGATCCGTCCGTCCTGCTGCTCGACGAGCCATCCGCCGGCCTGTCCCCCGCACTCACCGACGAGGTCTTCGTCCGGGTCAAGGAGATCAATGCGACCGGGGTGACCGTGATCATGGTCGAGCAGAACGCCCGACGCTGCCTGCAGATCTGCGACCGCGGCTATGTCCTTGACCAGGGCCGAAACGCCTACACCGGCACCGGGCGCGCGCTCGCCACCGACCCGAAGGTCATCCAGCTCTACCTCGGCACGCTGGCCAAGGCGTAGGGGGGCTCGTGCTCACGGTCGAGAGCCTGGCGATCGACGCCGCAGATCCCGAGCGCCTCGCCGCCTTCTGGGCCGCCCTCCTGGGCTGGACGGTGCACGTGGGCGCCGTGGGCGAGGCAGACGAGGGCGAGGTGTGGATCGAGGCGCCCGGCCCTGCCTCGAGGACGGACATCCTGTTCGTGCCGAGCGCGGACCAGCGGCAGGGGAAGAACCGCCTCCACCTCGACCTTCGGCCAGACGACCGGGACGCCCAGGTCGAGCGGGCCCTGGAACTCGGGGCGGCGCGGGTGGAGATCGGCCAGTCCGGCGAGGAGTCGTGGGTGGTGCTGGCCGATCCCGAGGGAAACGAGTTCTGCATCCTGCAGGCGCGATCAGGGGCCTGACCCGCCACAATCAGCACTATGGACACACCGGCCACACGCCGGCCGGCCAGTCCCCCTGCCGCCGAGCCGCCGACCCTGGCTGCCGCCCTGCTGGCCGCATTTGCGCAGGCCGTCCACGCCGGTGATGACCCGGCCGCGCTGGACGCCCTCAACCAGGCCCAGTTCCTCGCCGGTCGCATCGATGCGTCGGTCCGTCGCCGCGGCCATGCCGAGCCCGACGACCTCGCCCGGCTCGCCCAGGCCATGGCCGTGCTCGGCACCCAGGCGGCCGCCAACCCGTCCGGAGTCGAGGGCACCGACGACGAACTCGAGCAGGCCCGCCACCGAGGCGACATCTCGCTGGCCGTGCACGCGGCTGCGGCCGACGCGGCCGACGCATCGGAACTCGTGCGGGCCTGGCAGCGGGACGCCGGACCCGGTCAACCGGGCGACGCGGCGGTCCGGGATGCAGCAGCGGCACAGGTCGCAGCACTGCCGGCAGCGCTCGCCGACGCGAGCCGCAAGGCCAGCCCGGCAGCACTCGATGTCGCTTTGGCAGCGATCGACGAGGCCCACCGGATCACGGCCGCTGCGGTCGCCGGATCCAGCCACCCGCACGCCCGCAACGCCCTCGAGCGACTCGCCCAGGCCCGCACGGCGCTGGCGGAGGCCATCGCGACCCCCGCGGTGACTCCCCCCGTGCCGGCCGCCCCGGGCCGCACGCACCGTTCGTCGCGGCCCGGCCATGGGCCGGACATGCCAGTGGGGGCCGCCCCGAAGGACGACCCCCACTGAGGGACTGCAGTGCTGCTAGCCGACGTTCGGGCCGATGCCCTGCTTGACCAGCTCCTGGATGATCTGAGCGGACTCATCGAAGCCGATGAGCACGATCGCCTCGGGACCGGCAGCCTTGATCTTCGCGACGTCAGCCGAGAAGTCCGCAGCCTTGGGGTCGTATACGTCGTTGGCGACAACCTCGCCGCCACCCTCCGTGATCGCCTTGGTGACGTTGGCGTTGAGGCCGTCACCATAGGAGTCCTGGAGCGACATGATCGCGACCTTGGTGTAGCCGTCCTGGAGGACCAGCGAGCCGACGAACGCGCCCTGGAGCACGTCGGACGGAGCGGTACGCCAGTACAGGCCACGGTCGGGAGCAGTGGTCAGCTCCGGCGAGGTGTTCGCCGGGGAGATCTGCAGGACGCCATTGCTGGTCACGAGGTCCAGCGTGCTGAGCGTCACGCCCGAGGACGCGGCACCGATGATCACGTCGACGTCCTTGCCGAGCAGGCGGTTGACCGTCTGCGTGGCGGTGTCGGTCGAGGTGTCGCCGGAGTCGCCCTCTTCGAGGACGATCGCGTCGAAGCCGGGAATGCCGCCGGCCTCTTCGATGTCCTTGATCGCGAGCTGCACGCCCGCGACCTCCGGTGGGCCGAGGAAGGCGAGCGAGCCGGTGATCGGGAGCAGCGTGCCCACGGTGAAGGTGCCGTCGCCGGCGCCCTTCTGCGGCTCGCCCTCGATCGGGTTGGCCTCGCCCTCAGGGACGATCTCGCCCTGCTGGTAGGTCACCTCGGGGAGGAGGGTGTTGTCCGGCCCGAACTGGTACACGCCGATCGAGGCGCTCGTCGGGTCGCCCGCATCCCAGAAGTTCACGGCGCCGGAGCGGCCGTTGTAGTCGATCGCCTTGCCCTCTTCGAGCAGGGCCAGGCAGCCGGCGTAGTCGTTGCAGATGTCGGTGCCGTTGGTGATCGCCACCATCTCCTTGGCCATGTCGACACCGGCGTCCGAGCCGGCCTTCGCCGCGGCAAGTGCCGCGATGATGACCGCGTCGTACGACTCGGGGGCGTAGGCGAAGTCGATGAGCTCGGGATTGACCCCCAGGAGGGCATCCTTGAAGTCCTGCGTGTTCTCGGCGCCGGGAATGGTGCCCTTGACGCCGTTCAGGGTGCCAGCCGGGAGCTTCTCGCCAAGAGCGTTGCCCGTGTTGCCGTCAACCAGGTAGAGCGGGACGCCAACCGCCGCGGGCTCCTCGGAGGCGGGGGCCTCCGACGATGGCGCCTCGCTGGCAGCCGCGCTGCTCTCAGCCGGCGCTGCACTCGACTCGGACGTGCTGCTGCTGCCACCACAAGCGGCAAGAGCCAGCGACGCCACTCCGAGCACGGCGGCCGACTTGAGGACCGTAGTGCGCTTCATGCAGTCTCCTTGAACAAATGACAAGCGACGGCGATTACCGTCGCGGTGCTCGTACCCTATGCGCACACGTGTTTCAGCCGAGTTACCCCACGTGACATTGATGCGGCATCGTGACCTATTTCATGCAATGACGGTCAACGTGGTGGGTATTGCGCCACCACGACCGCCGCCGCCTCGGCCAGGGTCACCCGTCCGTCCATGGCGGCCCGCCTGAGCCAGCTGAAGGCCTCCGCCTCGGTCAATCCCTGCTCCCGCTGGAGGAGTCCCTTGGCGCGGTCCACCGTCTGCCTGGCCGCCTGGCGCTCGCGCAGGCCGGAGACCTGGGCGGTCAGGTCCTGCACCTGCTGCCAGCGGGCCACCGCCACTTCGATCGCCGGGGCCAGGTCCGCCTTCACGAAGGGCTTGACCAGGTAGCCGAGCACGCCCGCGGCGGCAGCCCGCTCGACCACCTCGCGCTGGGCAAAGGCGGTGACCATGACCACGGGTGCGATGCCCTCGCCGACGATCTCCTCGGCGGCCGAGAGCCCGTCGCGCCGAGGCATGGCCACGTCGAGGAAGACGACATCCGGCCGCAGTGCCCTGGCCTGGTCCACTGCGGACTGCCCATCGCCCGCCTGTCCCACGACCTCGAACCCGCACTCCCCCAGCATCTCGACGAGGTCCATCCGGATCAGGGCCTCGTCCTCGGCAACAAGGACGGTCCGGGTCATACGCGCAGCCTACGACTGGTCCGGGAGTCCCCGGCCGGGACGGCCGCGGGGACTACCCTTGACCCGCGCCCCGGTATCCCAACCGGCAGAGGAAGCGGTCTCAAACACCGTCCAGTGTGGGTTCAAATCCCACCCGGGGCACGTCACCGCCCATCCCCCGGAGTTCGGCCGTACTCTGGGCCCGACTGAGGAGGTCACCATGCGCCGTCTGGCCCGCACCGTGTCACTGTCCCTGCTCGCCGGAGTCCTGGCCGTGGGGGCGGCCAGCCTCACCGCCTGCGGCAGCGCCGTCGAGAACGCCGTCGAGGAAGCCGCCGGGAACGCCCTCGGTGGAGACGTGAGCATCGACGAGGGCGAGATTGCCGTCACCGATGAAGAGGGCAACGAGATGCTGATGGGCGAGGACGTCGCCGTCCCCGACAACTGGCCGTCCGAGGTCCCGATCTACGACAACGGCCGGCTCATCAGCGTGATGGTGGCCGGCGACGGCTCCAGCGTCAACGCCGTGTGGCAGACGGACGCAACGACGGAGGAGGCGGCCGCAGCCTATGGCGCCGCCCTGGAGTCCAGCGGCTTCACCGTGGGCGACACCTCGGCCATGTCCGGCATGACGAACGCGACCTACGAGGGCAACGGCTACACCGTGACGGTCACCACCCTCGATGCCGAGGGCACCGCCACCCTGATGGTCAACGCCGAGAAGGCCTGACCCGCCGCGATGCACCTCGGGCGCGGTCGCCGCGCAGTCATCGTCCTGGCGGCCGCCGTGTCGTTGCTGTCCCTCGCTGCCTGCTCGGAGGGCTCGGAGGGCTCGACCGAACCGTCCGGGACGGCCAGCGCCAGTTCGCCCGCACCCGGGGTGTCGTCCGAGGCCGACGCGCCCGAAGGGTGGCTGCCCGGCCTGCCGGTGCCCACCGGAGCCGAGATCATCACGATGGCCGCCCTGGACGCGAAGAACATCAACTCCATCTGGCGGTCCACGGCTACTCCTGACGAAGCGGCCGCGGCCTACGGCGCCCAACTGGCCGAGGCCGGAATCGTCAGCCAGGTCTCCGTGACGAGCGACGAGATGACCACCACCGACTATGCCGGCGCCGGGTTCACCGTCAACGTCGTCACGACCGGCGAGGGCGGCGCGACCGGGTTGCTGATCAACGCCTCGCGCGAGTGAGCAGTCAGGCTCAGCTGCGCAGGGTCAGGACCCGAGCGAGAGCCGGGGCTTGAGCTCGGCCAGCCGGCCGAGCAGCCCGTTCACGAACGAGGCGGACTCGTCCGTGGACAGCTCCTGGGCGAGCTCGACCGCCTCGGAGATCGCCACCGCATCGGGGATGTCGTCGCGCCACAGCACCTCGAACGTGCCCAGTCGCAGAATCGCCCGGTCGACGGCCGGCATGCGGTCGAGGGTCCAGCCCATCGAGTAGGAGCCGAGCAGCTCGTCGATGTGGGCCTGGTGCGCCGTGACGCCATCGACGAGTTCCGCCACGTACGCGTTGAGGGCAGCCTGCCCTTCGCCAGCACGGCGCGCCGCCGTTGCAGCGAGCACGTCAGCGGCAGGCAAGGCCCGGATATCGGCCTCGTACAGGACGTCAAGGGCGCGCTTTCGCGCCTTGCTGCGTGCTGACATGGCGTCGGTGGCCGTCAGTCGTTGACGCGGCCGAGGTATGAGCCGTCGCGCGTGTCGACACGCACCTTGGTGTCCGACTCGATGAACAGCGGCACCGCGATCTCGGCGCCGGTCTCGAGCGTGGCAGGCTTGGTGCCTCCGGTCGAGCGATCCCCCTGGAGGCCCGGCTCGGTATAGGTGATCATGAGCTCGACGGATGCGGGCAGTTCTACGTAGAGCGGCACGCCGTCATGGGTGGCGACGATCGCGTTCTGGTTCTCCAGCAGGTACCTGGCGGAGTCGCCGACAACCTCGTTGCTGACATGGGTCTGCT
>JAUXRN010000127.1 GCA_030681835.1 Actinomycetota bacterium | reverse complement strand
CGCTGTCGACGACGACGGGAGCGCCATCGTCGGCGTGGATCGCTGCGGTCTTGTCGCTGTCGAGCACTTGGAAGCGGATCTGGATCATTCCGCCGCCGGCGGTGACGTCGACCCCCGTGAAGCGCACGCCGTAGGTGGCTTCGATCTCGGCACTGATCGGCATGGAAGCCGACGACGAGGACGAACTGCTGTCGCTGGACGTGGGTCGCCAGCCACGGGCGACGAGAATCGCGCCGACCATGACCACCAACCCCAACACGATCAGACCCGTCCGAACAAGAGGCCGGGCCGCCCGCCGCGGCCTGACCTCTTGTCCGAGCACCGGTTCGTCCATGTGCTCCACCTTATAAGTGAGCATCAGGCGACCGGGACCCCTAGGGCATCGCTCCACGTGCCGTTCGAGTCCTGCACCCGCACCCAGATCGTGTCGGGCCCGATCGGCGCCGGGATCGTAATGGTCTCGGAGTATGCCGGATTGCCGAAGAGCGAGGATGTGACACCGGTTCCCGTGCCCGCGGGTGCGGCTGCGAGACCGAGAGACCACTCAGCTGCGGTGATGTTCGCCGTGGAGGCGGAGCTGACGGCGACGATCGTCAACTGATTCGGCGCCACGAACGTCGCGAGCTGGACCTCCGGCGTTGGCACTACCACCAAACCCGGGTCGCTCCACCCGCCGAGAGAATCCCGCACCCGCACCCAGATCGTGTCACCGCCGTTTGCGGAGATTGGGTGGCTGATCGACACCAACGGTGCCGGGATTGCGACAGGTTCCACCAGCGGGGTGACCCAGTCGCCGACGACCGGCGATGCGCCGGTGTTGACGAACACCTGGAAGGCGTCGATGTTCAGCGTCGGATCGGAAGCCCCGTCGGCCGTCAGGATGCCGCCGTTGAGGCCCACGCTCGAGACCGTCGGAGCGATGGACGCCACCTGCACGCTGATGGGCAGGCTGAACACTGCGCCCTCCTGGACACGTACCCAGAGGAACTTGCCGGCGGGTAGCGCTGGAAGGAGCTTGACGATCGAGGCGGGGTCGCCGGGGTTCAGACCGGGAGCGAACACGTCGACCGGGTTGACCCATTCAACCTCCGCCGGCGTCGCCGAGGTGTTCGTGACCAACGTCTGGAAGCCCGTCAGGGTTTCCGTCGCGTTGGAGGGGGTTCCAGTGGCCGTAGCCATGTCGGTCGAGATGTTGTACGCCAGACCCGAGATCGAGGGGATCGAACTGGCCCACACGTTGAGGAACGTGAGCGCACCGCCGAAACCG
>JAUXRN010000075.1 GCA_030681835.1 Actinomycetota bacterium | reverse complement strand
GCCGCTCGCCTTCACCGGGGCCGCCGCCGACCAGGTCCGCCAGGTGGCCGACAAGGTCGCCGCCATCGTCGACCTGTTTCCCGATGCCGCGTCGTACCGACCGGGAGACATCCTGTGACCACGTCCGATGCCGCCGTGCCGGACTACGGCCTGCCCGACGGGTACGCGCACGTCTACTCGGGCAAGGTGCGCGACCTCTACCGCACCCCCGAGGGCCGGCTGCTCTTCGTGGCCAGCGACCGCATCTCCGCCTACGACTGGGTGCTCCCGAGCACCATCCCCGACAAGGGCCGGATCCTGACGGCGCTGTCGCTGTGGTGGTTCGACCGGCTGCAGGGCGTCGCGCCCAACCACCTGTCGACGGGCTCGGTTCCCGCCGCCGTGCGCGGACGCGCCATGATCTGCGAGCCGCTGGAGATGCTGCCGATCGAGTGCGTGGCGCGCGGATACCTGGCCGGATCGGCCCTCGCCGAGTACGGGCAGCGCCGCTCGATCTGCGGGGTCGGGCTGCCACCCGGGCTCAAGGACGGATCCGAGCTGCCCAAGCCCATCTTCACGCCGGCGATGAAGGCCGCGGTCGGCGAGCACGACGAGAACATCACCTACGACGAGGTGATCACCGCCATCGGCCAGGAGGAGGCCCAGGAGCTCAAGCGGCTGACGCTCGCGGTCTACGAGACCGCGGCCGAGGTCGCCCGCACCCGCGGGCTCATCCTCGCCGACACCAAGCTCGAGTTCGGCATCGCCCGCGGGGGCAAGTACTCCGGCCGCGTGGTCCTCGCCGACGAGGTGCTCACTCGCGACTCCTCGCGCTTCTGGGACAGGGCGACGTGGCAGCCCGGTGGCCCGCAGCCCTCGTTCGACAAGCAGTTCGTCCGTGACTGGCTCACGTCGCCCGAGTCGGGTTGGGACCGCGCGGACGGTACCCCGCCCCCACCGCTGCCGGACGACGTTGTCGATCGCACCAGGGCCAAGTACGTCGAGGCCTACGAGCGGATCACGGGCCAGGCGTTCACCTGAGCGTGGCGGGCGAGAGGTCGCCCGCTTCGGCGAGGGTCCTCATCCAGTCCATCGTCTCGACGAGCCCGTCGGCGAGTGACACGTCGACAGCGTTCGGGAACAGCGTCATGAGGTCGTCGGGACTGCCTTGTGAGAACCGGATGTCGGCCTCGCGCGCAGGCCGCATCTCCAGGCGCGAGGTGGAGTTGCTGAGCCGGATGATGTCCTGGGCCACGTCGATGATGGCCGTCTGCTTCCCCGTCGACATGTTGACCGGCACATCGCTCGACACCGTCCCCCGGACCGCTTCGGCGATGACGGACGACACGAGCCCCACGGACACGAAATCGCGATCCTGGAGGCCATCGCCATAGATGGTCACCGGGAGGTCGAGCAGTGCCTGGCCCATGAAGCGCGGAATTGCGGCCGCATAGGGGTGGTCGGGGCGCTGGCGGGGGCCGTAGACGTTGAAGAACCGGAAGGCCAGCGCGGGGAAGCCGAAGCACGCGGCGTACGACAGCAGGTAGGACTCGGCCGCCAGCTTGCTCGAACCGTAGGGCGACATCGGCCGCGTCCACGAGAGCGACGTCTTCGGGTTCTCAGGGTTCGTTCCGAACACCGAAGCGGACGAGGAGAAGATGACGTGCGCTCCCTCGCGGCGCGCGTACTCGAACACTTCGAGGGACCCGCGCACGTTGATGTCGAAGATCCCGATCGGATCGATGATCGACTGGGGGACGGAGCCGACGGCCGCAAGGTGGACGATCGCCCGGCACCCCGATGCGGCTCGGCTCACGCTCTCGGGGTCGGTCACCGAGCCATGGATGATGGGAACGTCGACGCCGCGGAGGTTCTCCTCGAAGCCGGTCGAGAGGTCGTCAAGGATGACGACGTCGTGGTCGTCGGCCAGCAGCCTGCGGACGAGAGCGGAGCCGATGAAGCCCGCTCCGCCCGTCACCAGAACCCTCACGGTGCCTCCCCCGAGATGCTATCGACGGGGATCACCCGGAAGACCGGGATGGGGCGTCCCGCGTGGCGCTCGTACATGGCGTACGACGACCACATGCGCACGAGTTGCGCGTAGAGGCGGTCGCGTTCGGCTCCCTCGGCCTCGACGAAGCGGGCCGCGTGCGTGACTCCGCCGACCTCGACCGTGCCCGCCTGATGGGCACGGGCGTTGAACACCCAGCCCGGCACCGTGGCCTGGCCCGCGTTCGAGCCGGTCACCAGCCACGGCTTGCCTGGGTCGCCGTCCTCGCGGACGGCGAGCAGCGGCGTGCGTCGCCACTCCCCGGACTTGCACCCGAGCGTGGTGATCCACACGACCTGCTGCCCGCCGGGGAAGTGGCGCCCGAGCCGGCCCCGGCTCGCCTTGTCAAGGAGCCGGTGCACCCGCGTGGTGGTGCGCAGGGTGGTGCCCCAGAACACGTCGTACCAGCGTCCGCCCACGGTGGGGACCGTACCTGCCAGCGATAGGCTGGGCGCACTTCCCCGGCCGACCCACCCGCACCCCGCCCACGAAACAGGAGGGCCCGTGGCCCGCGTCGTCGTCGACGTCATGCTGAAGCCGGAGATCCTCGACCCCCAGGGCCGGGCCGTCCAGGGCGCCCTCGGGCGCCTGGGCCTCGACGGGGTCACTGACGTGCGCCAGGGCAAGCACTTCGTCATCGACATCGACGGGGACCTCGAAGGCGAGCGCCACGACCTGATGCACCGGCTGGCCGACGAACTGCTCAGCAACCCCGTCATCGAGAGCTACGAGATGCGGGTGCTCGCCGACGGCGAGGACGCCTCGTGACGCGCATCGGCGTCGTCACGTTCCCTGGCTCACTTGACGACCGCGACGCCGCGCGCGCGGTACGCATCGCTGGTGGCGAGCCGGTCGCCCTGTGGCACGGCGACGACGACCTGCACGGGGTCGATGCCGTGGTCTTGCCGGGCGGGTTCTCCTACGGGGACTACCTCCGCTGCGGCGCCATCGCCCGCTTCGCGCCGGTCATGTCGACCCTCGTCGACGCGGCCCGCGGCGGACTGCCGGTGCTGGGGATCTGCAACGGCTTCCAGATCCTCTGCGAGACCCACCTGCTGCCCGGGGCCCTGACCCGCAACGACAGCCTGCACTTCATCTGCCGGGACCAGCGGCTGCGCATCGAGAGCACCGACTCCGCGTGGACCGCCGACTACCAGGTCGGCGACGAGATCGTCATCCCGCTGAAGAACGGAGAGGGCGGCTTCGTCGCCGACGAGGCGACCCTGGACACCCTCGAGGGGGATGGGCGGGTGGTGGCCCGGTACCTGGAGGTCAACCCCAACGGCAGCCGGCGCGACATCGCGGGCATCCGCAATGAGCGGGGCAACGTCGTGGGGCTCATGCCGCACCCCGAGCACGCCGTCGAGCTGCTCACTGGCCCGTCCGCCGATGGCCTGCCGTTCTTCACCAGCATCCTGCGGAGCCTGGTCGGGGCCGCATGACCGACACCATCGTGCACGCGCAGGGGTCACCCGAGCAGGCACAGCCCTTCGCCGAGCTGGGCCTGAAGCCCGACGAGTACGAGCGGATCCGCGAGATCCTCGGCCGCCGCCCGACGAGCGCCGAGCTGGCGATGTACTCCGTCATGTGGAGCGAGCACTGCTCGTACAAGTCCAGCAAGGTCCACCTGCGCCAGTTCGGCGAGAAGAAGCCCGAGACCGACGTCCTGCTCGTGGGCATCGGCGAGAACGCAGGCGTCGTCGACATCGGCGACGGCTGGGCGGTCACCTTCAAGGTCGAGAGCCACAACCACCCGTCGTACGTCGAGCCCTACCAGGGCGCCGCCACCGGCGTCGGCGGGATCGTGCGCGACATCCTGTCGATGGGGGCCCGCCCGGTGGCGGTCATGGACCCGCTGCGGTTCGGCCCGCTCGACGCCCCGGACACCCGCCGCGTGCTGCCGGGCGTCGTCGCCGGCATCGGCGGCTACGGCAACTGCCTGGGCCTGCCGAACATCGGCGGCGAGGTGGTCTTCGACGACAGCTACCTGGGCAACCCTCTGGTCAACGCGTTGTGCATCGGCGCCATGCGGCATGAGGACATCCACCTGGCCAGCGCGAAGGGCGTCGGCAACCTCGTCGTGCTCTACGGGGCGCGCACCGGTGGCGACGGCATCGGCGGGGTGTCGGTGCTGGCATCCGAGACCTTCAGCGAGGGCGGCCCCACCAAGCGGCCGAGCGTCCAGGTAGGCGACCCGTTCATGGAGAAGCTGCTCATCGAGGCGACCCTGGAGGTGCTGCAGGCCGGGCTGGTCGAGGGCATCCAGGACCTCGGCGGTGCGGGCATCTCGTGCGCCACCAGCGAGCTCGCGTCGAACGGCGAGGGCGGCATGCACGTCTGGCTCGACCGCGCCCCGCTGCGCGATGCGTCCCTGTCGCCTGAGGAGATCCTCATGAGCGAGTCGCAGGAGCGCATGTGCGCCATCGTCACCCCGGCAAACCTCGACGCGTTCCTGGGCCTGTGCCGCAAGTGGGACGTGGAGGCCGTCGTCATCGGCGAGGTCAACGGGTCCGGCCGGCTCACCGTCGACTGGCACGGGGAGCGCATCGTCGACGTGCCGCCCCGCACCGTCGCGCACGAGGGCCCCGTGTACGAGCGGCCGTACGCGCGCCCGGACTGGCAGGACGCGCTGCAGGCCGACGGTCCCGACGACCTGCCACGGCCGTCGACTCCCGCCGACCTGCGCTCGACGCTGCTGGCCATGGTCGCGGCCCCCAACCTGGCCTCGAAGTCATGGATCACGTCGCAGTACGACCGCTACGTGCTCGGCAACACCGTGCTCGCCCAGCCGGAGGACTCCGGCATGGTGCGCATCGACGAGGAGACCGGGCGCGGCGTCGCCGTGTCCACCGATTGCAACGGGCGATTCGCGAAGCTGGACCCCTACGAAGGAGCCCGCCTCGCGCTGGCCGAGAGCTACCGCAACGTGGCCGCCACCGGTGCCGTGCCCCTGGCCGTCACCAACTGCCTGAACTTCGGCTCGCCTGAGGACCCGTCGGTGATGTGGCAGTTCGCCGAGGCGACCCGTGGACTGGCCGACGGCTGCCTCGAGCTGGGCATCCCGGTCACCGGCGGCAACGTGTCCTTCTACAACCAGACGGGCGGCACCCCGATCCTGCCGACTCCGGTCGTGGGGGTCCTGGGCGTCATCGATGACGTCGACCGCCGCACCCCGATGGCGTGGGGGCCCGACGGCGAGCTCATCTACGTGCTGGGCGACACGCACGACGAGTTCGCCGGCAGCGAGTGGGCGCATCACGTGCACGGCCACCTCGGCGGGCTGCCCCCGGTGCTCGACCTGGCCCGCGAGCGGCTGCTGGCCGAGGTGCTGGTCGCCGGATCGCGCGACGGCATGCTCACCGCGGCGCATGACGTGTCTGACGGCGGCGTCGCGCAGGCGATCGTCGAGATGGCCCTGCGGGCCGGCGTGGGCGCCCGCTGCTGGGTGCCCGACGGGCTGGCGCCGTTCACCTTCCTGTTCAGCGAGTCGGCCAGCCGCGCGGTCGTCGTCGTCGCCCGCTCGGAGGAGCTCCGCTTCACCGAGATGTGCCAGGCCCGGGGACTGCCGGCCCACCGGGTCGGGGTCGTCGACTCCGGGCTCGGCGCCGACGCCGGCTTCGCCCCCGGCACCCAGGTGCTCCAGGTCGGCGACCTGTTCACGGTGGCCCTCGACGAGTTGCGCCAGGCCCACGAGGGGACCATCCCGGCAGCCCTGTCCGCGTGAGCTCCCCGGACCCCGACGTGCGCGCAGCCGTCAAGGCCGCCCTCGCCCGGCTGCAGGAAGTCGCCCCCGGCCACGCGGTCGAGGTGCGGATCCCGCCCTACGCCGCCGTCCAGGCGATCCCCGGACCAAACCACCGCCGGGGCACCCCCGCCGCGGTCGTCGAGACGGACGCGCTCACCTGGCTCGCGCTCGCGCGCGGTGAGCTGGAGTGGACCGAGGCGGTGCGGTCGGGCCGGGTCCGGGCCAGCGGAGCAAGGTCCGACCTGTCCGGCTGGCTCCCCCTCTTCGAGAGCGACTCAGGTGCGGGTAAGGTAAGGCTTACCTGACTCTTTTCCTGAAGGGAATCATCGTGCTCGGTTCGACCCGCAAGCTCGGCATTCTGGCCGCCCTGCTGTCCACCCTCGTCGTCGCCGCCTGCTCGTCCGGCTCGACCTCGTCCGCACCCGGCGAGCCGCTCGTCGTCTACTCCGGCCGGAGCGAGGAACTGGTCGGCCCGCTGTTCACGCGCTTCACGGAGGAGACCGGCATCCCGGTCTCGGCGCGGTACGGCGACAGCGCGGAGCTCGCGGCCCAGCTCATCGAGGAGGGCGATGGGACGCCGGCGCAGGTGTACTTCTCGCAGGACGCCGGCGCGCTCGGTGCCGTCGCGGCCGAGGGCCTGCTGGCCCCACTGCCGGAGGGGACCGCCGCCACCGTGCCCGCGCAGTACCAGTCGACCGATGGCACGTGGACCGGAGTGACCGGCCGGGCACGGGTGATCGCCTACGACCCCGAGCAGGTGGCACCGGACGAGGTGCCGACCACGGTGCTCGGCCTCACGGATCCGCGTTGGCGCGGCCAGGTGGCCATCGCTCCGACCAACGCCTCCTTCCAGTCGTTCGTCACCGCGATGCGCAGGACCGAGGGCGACGAGGCGACCAAGGCGTGGCTCGAGGGCCTCGTCGCCAACGACGTGCAGACCTACGAGAAGAACGGGCTCATCCTCGACGCCGTCGACGCCGGCCAGGTGCAGCTCGGCCTGGTCAACCACTACTACTGGTACGAGAAGGCCGCGGAGGTGGGCGCGGACGCGATGCGAGCGAAGATCGCCTTCACGGCGCCGGGCGACCCGGGCTCGCTCGTCAACGTCGCTGGCGTCGGCATCACAGGACCGGCGGCCGGCAACGCTCAAGCCGCGGAGTTCGTCGCCTGGCTGCTCACCCCCGAAGTCCAGCAGTGGTTCGTCGAGAACACCTTCGAGTACCCGCTCGTGCCCGCCGTGGCCACGGCCGACGGGCTGCCGGCGCTCGAGAGCCTCAGCGGTCCTGACGTCGCGCTCGCGGACCTCGCTGACCTGCCGGGCACGCTCGACCTGCTCGCGGAGGTCGGCCTGCTGTGACGTCGCGCCTGTCGTCGCGGCCGCCGCGCGCCCTCGTCGGGGCAGCGGTGGTCGCGGCGCTGGTCGCGCTCATCCCGTTGGTCTACCTCGTGGTCCGGGTGGCAGATGCGGGCCTCGCCACGGTGCTGGAGACGCTGGCCCGCCCGCGCACCGTGGAGACGGTAGGAACGAGCGTGGCCTTGACGCTCGTGGTCGTGGCGGCCTGCCTGCTCCTCGGCCTCCCCACGGCGTGGCTGCTGGCCCGGGCACGCGTGTGGCAGCGGCGCGGGTGGCTCGTGCTCGTGGCGCTGCCGCTGGCCATCCCGTCCTACGTGGCTGCGTATGCCTGGATCGCGATCTTCCCCGGGATGTCGGGCTTCTGGGCGGCCGCCTTCGTCCTCACGCTCGTGTCGTTGCCATACGTGGTGGTGCCCGTGGTGGCTGCCCTGCGCTCGGCGGACCCGTCCCTCGAGGAGGTGGCTCGCACGCTGGGCCGCGGCCCTCGACGGGCCTTCGTCGAGGCGACCCTCCCGCAGGCGTGGCCCGCGGCAGCGGCGGGCTCGCTGCTCGTGGCGCTCTACGTGCTGTCCGACTTCGGGGCGGTGTCCCTGTTCCGGGTCGACGCGTTCACCCGGGTCATCTACGCCTCGTACCGGGCCAGCTTCGACCGCACCACTGCAGCCGTTCTGGCCCTCGTCCTCGTCGCCCTCGCCGCCGGGCTCGTGCTGCTCGAGCGCCGGGTGCGCGGGCGTTCCCGCAGGTTCCGCACGTCGGGGGCGGCCCTTCGGCCGGCCCCCGACGTCGCGCTGACCGGCCGGGGCCAGGCCGGCGCCCTCGCCTGGCTGGGCGTTCTCATCGGCCTCGCGATCGTCGTCCCCGTGGCCTCGCTGCTCATCCGGCTCGCCGAGGGGTCCCGGCGACCCCTCGACGTCGGCGAGCTGGCCCGCGCCGCCGCCAACTCGGCCGGCGTGTCCTTGGTTGGGGCGGCCCTGG
This sequence comes from Actinomycetota bacterium, assembly GCA_030681835.1. GTDB lineage: Bacteria > Actinomycetota > Actinomycetes > S36-B12 > S36-B12 > UBA10649. The sequence goes on along the minus strand of JAUXRN010000075.1, from coordinate 68,875 downwards.
CCGTGGCGCTCGCCGTGCCGGTGGCCCTGCTCGCGGCGCGGTACCGAGGGACCCGGGTATCCGCGGTCGAGACGGCGGCGTATTCGGGCCATGCGTTGCCGGGAGTGGTGGTCGGCCTCTCGCTGGTGTTCCTCACCATCAACCTGTTTCCCGCTGCCTACCAGACCATCGCGACACTGGCGTTCGCCTACGCCGTGCTCTTCCTGCCCAAGTCGATCGGCGCGACCCGGTCGGCGGTCGCTGCAGTGCCGCCCATCCTCGAGCAGACCGCGCGCACGCTGGGAAGGTCGGCATTCGGGGCCTGGCGGTCGACCACGCTGCGGCTGGCCTGGCCGGGCGCCGCCGCCGGCGGACTGCTGGTCCTGCTCACGGCGATGAAGGAACTGCCGGCCACCCTCATGCTGCGACCCACCGGCCTGGACACCTTGGCGACCGAGTTGTGGAGCCGCACCGAGGTGGCGGCCTACGGGGCCGCGGCTCCGTACGCGCTGGCACTCATCGCGCTGGCGGCCGTGCCGGCCTGGTTGATGTCGACGGCGATGCACCGGCGGGGCGGCAGCACGCAGCCGCCGGCCGACGACGAGGCACACACGGCCGTCGATATGGTCGCCCCATGATCGCGGCGGCAGCGTGACCGGCGTCGCCGTCAAGGACGTGTCTGCCGGCTACGGCGCCGGGACTGTCCTCGCCGACCTGTCCCTCGACGTCGGGTCAGGGGAGTTCCTTGCCGTTCTCGGGGCGAGCGGATCGGGGAAGACAACCCTGCTCAAGGTCATCGCCGGCCTGCTGCGTCCGCAGTCGGGCACCGTGCGGTTCGGCGACCGGATCGTCTCCTCGCCGGACGAGTGGGTGCCGCCCGAGCGCCGACGGGTCGGCCTCGTCCCGCAGGAGGGTGCGCTCTTCCCGCACCTCACGGTGGCCGGCAACGTCGCCTTCGGCCTGCCGCGCGGCACGGGCGGGGACGTCGACCGGCTGCTGGGGCTGGTGGGCATGGACGGCATGGGCGGCCTGCGCCCGCAGGAGCTATCCGGTGGCCAGCAGCAGCGGGTGGCCCTGGCCCGCGCGCTCGCGCCGTCGCCCGAGGTGATCTGCCTCGACGAGCCCTGGTCGGCCCTGGACGCATCGCTGCGGGTCAGGCTGCGGGGCGAGGTCCGCGAGCTCCTGGCCGGGCTTGGCACCACGGCCATCCTCGTGACGCACGACCAGGAGGAGGCCCTGTCCATCGCCGACCGGGTCGCGGTCGTCCGGGACGGGCGGATCGTCCAGGTCGATGCCCCGGAGGTCCTCTACTCCCGCCCTGCTGACCTGGGCACCGCCAGCTTCGTGGGGGAGGCCATCCTGCTGGACGCCCGCGCCGTCCGGGACGGGGTCGTGAGCACGGCCCTGGGCGAGATCCACCTGGTGGCGGGAAGCCCGCAGCGGCCGGCTGGACAGGTGCTGCTGCGACCCGAGCAGCTGGCCATCGTCGCCGAGCACGCGGTCGGGTCGGGCGAACCGCACGGCGCACCTGGCAGCGTCGCGGCTCGCTCGTACCACGGGCACGACAGCCTCGTCACGGTGCGGCTGGATGCCGGCCCCGAGATCGCCGTCCGGGCGCCGGGCGGGGCGGGCGCCGCCCCGGGCGAACGGGTCAGTGTCGTCGTCGGCGGCCCCGGGGTGCTGATCGAGTAGGCCAGACGAGGGAAACCGTCGTCCATCGAACGAATGGGTAACGATTCCGTTGCCGATCGGGATCCTCGTATACGGATCACGGCGTCCTCGGATAGTGTTCCGCGATCGCGCGGCGCTTCCGCGCGGCCGGACACAGGGCAGGGAGCACATGGTCGAGCCGTCCGTGGCCATCCGTCTTCGGAACCTGTCGCGGTCCTTCGGCGACGTGGTGGCCGTCAACGGAGTCGACCTCGATGTGCTCGACGGGGAGTTCCTCACCCTCCTTGGCCCGTCGGGCTCGGGCAAGACCACCGTCCTGCGGATGATCGCCGGCTTCGAGCGGCCCGACGGCGGCACGATCGAGCTCGCCGGCGTCGATGTCACGAACACCCCGCCGTATGCACGCGACGTCAACACCGTCTTCCAGGACTACGCCCTCTTCCCGCACATGAGCGTCCAGAAGAACATCGAGTACGGGCTGAAGGTGAAGAAGGTGCCGTCGGCCGAACGGGTGGCCCGGGCCACCGAGGCCCTCGAGTCCGTGCGGCTCGGCGGGTATGGGGACCGTGCCCCCTCCCAGCTGTCCGGTGGCCAGCGGCAGCGCGTGGCGCTTGCCCGTGCCCTGGTCAACCGGCCCAAGGTCCTCCTGCTCGACGAGCCGCTCGGCGCGCTCGACCTCAAGCTCCGCGAGCAGATGCAGGTGGAGCTGAAGGAGATCCAGCGTGACGTCGGCATCACCTTCGTCTTCGTCACCCATGACCAGGACGAGGCGCTCACGATGTCCGACCGCATCGCGGTCTTCAGCGAGGGACGCATCGCCCAGCTCGGGTCACCCACCGACGTGTACGAGCATCCGGCCACGCCGTTCGTCGCCGGGTTCGTGGGCACGTCCAACCTGCTGGAGGGCGATGCGGCCCGGGCCGTGCTCGGCCGTGGCGGGACCTGGTCCGTGCGGCCCGAGAAGATCCAGGTGCTCGGGGTCGACGACCCCGTGGGCGACGGGCGGCATGCCGTGCGTGGCCGGGTGCGCGAGGTCGTGTACGTCGGCATGTCGACGCGCTTCGTGGTGGACCTCGCCGTGGGCGGCTCGCTCATGGCAGTGCAGCAGAACTCAGAGCTGTCCGCGGACCTCAACGGGCTCCGCGGCCAGGACGTGCAGTTGGCGTGGGACAGCCGTCACGAGTACCTCGTGACGGAGTAGCACGCCGTTCCACCTGCCGGGGGAATCCGCCGCCGGCTTCGCAATGAACAAGGAGGGTGCAGGTGCAAGCAAAGCGTCTGCTTAAGGTGCTCGCGGTCAGCTCGGCTGCCGCGTTGCTCGCTGCCGCGTGCAGCAGTTCCACGTCGTCCGAGAGCTCGGCCCCGGCGGAATCCTCGGCCCCCGCGGCCGAGTCTTCGGCGGCACCGGAGTCCTCAATGCCCGCCGAGGAGTCGTCCGCACCCGCGGTCGAGGTCCCCGGCGGCCCGGCCTACGCCGGACCGGTCGGAGCGGGTGAGGGACAGGTCAACATCCTCGCGTGGCCCGGCTACGTCGAGGACGGGTCGACCGACCCGGCCGTCGACTGGGTCACCAGCTTCGAGGAGGAGACCGGCTGCCAGGTCAACCTGAAGACCTTCGGCACCTCCGACGAGGCCGTCAAGCTCATGCAGGGCGGTGGCTGGGATGTCGTGTCGGCATCCGGCGACGCCACGCTGCGGCTGATCTACGGCGACAACCTGCAGCCCCTCAACCCCGACCTGGTGCCGAGCTACGCGGACATCTACGAGGACCTGAAGCTGCAGACGCACAACAGCGTCGGCGGGGTGCCGTTCGGCGTGCCGCACGGCCGTGGTGCCAACCTGCTCATGTGGAACACCGACAAGGTGACCGAGCCGCTGGACTCGTGGGCGGCGACCTTCGAGGCGGACTCCCCGTACGCGGGCGCCGTCACGGCGTACGACTCGCCCATCTTCATCGCTGACGCGGCCGTGTACCTCATGGCCACCCAGCCTGAGCTGGGCATCACCGATCCGTACTCACTGGACCGGACGCAGTTCGACGCGGCCATCGCGCTTCTCGAGCAGCAGAAGGCCCTCGTCGGCGAGTACTGGTCGGACTACACCAAGGCCCTCCAGGCCTTCGTGTCCGGCACCACCGCGGTCGGCACCACGTGGCAGGTCATCGCGAACCTGGCGTCGGCCGAGGGCGGCAACGTCGAGGCGGTGAAGCCCAAGGAGGGCGCCACCGGCTGGTCGGACACGTGGATGATCGCCAAGGACACGCCGAATATCAACTGCGCGTACCTCTGGCTCGACCACATCGCCTCACCCGAGGTGAATGCGGCCGCGACCGAGTGGTTCGGCGAGGCGCCGTCCAACGAGAAGTCCTGCGACCTCACCGCTGACGCGGACCACTGCACGAAGTACCACGCAGGCGACACCGCCTACTGGGAGGACGTGTACTACTGGAACACCCCGACGGCCGCCTGCATTGACGGCCGCACGGATGTCGAGTGCGTCCCCTACAGCGAGTGGGGAACCGCCTGGGCTGCCCTGCGCAGCTCCTGACGGATAGGCACCTGACCCAGTGACGACCACGACCAGCCCGCCTCGGGGCGGCTTCGGCTACCGGCATCCGAGCCTTCGGCTCGCCGGCCTGCTGACCGCCCCGATGGCGTGGCTGGTCGTGGTCTACCTGGGCTCTCTCGCGGCGCTCTTCCTGACCGCCTTCTGGACGGTCGACGACTTCACCGGCCAGCTGGTCCGGGAGTTCACCCTCAAGAACTTCCAGCAGGTCTTCACCAATCCGGCCTACCTCAGCTCGATGCTGCGCACCCTGAGCATCGCCCTGCTGGTCACGATGATCAGCCTCGTTCTGGCGCTTCCGCTGTCCTTCTTCATGGCGCGGGTGGCCAACCCCCGCTGGCGGCCGCTGCTCGTGGCCCTCGTCCTCACGCCGCTGTGGGCGTCGTACCTGGTCAAGGTCTACGCCTGGCGGTCGATGCTCCAGCCCGAGACGGGCGTGCTCGCCTGGTTCCTGGACCCGCTCGGGCTGAACTCACCGGGGTACGGGTACATCGGCATCGTCATCACGCTGACGTACCTGTGGCTGCCGTACATGATCCTGCCGATCTACGCCGGCCTGACCCGGCTGCCCGACTCCATGCTCGATGCCTCGGCGGACCTCGGGGCCAAGGGCGGCCGGACGTTCCGCAGCGTCGTCATGCCGCTCGTCTTCCCATCGATCGTCGCGGGCTCGATCTTCACGTTCTCGCTCAGCCTGGGCGACTACATCACCGCGCAGATCGTCGGCGGCAAGGTGACGATGCTCGGCAACATTGTGCAGACCACCTATGTCACCAACCTCCCCTTCGCCGCGGCCGTGGCCACCATCCCGGTGGTCATCGTGCTGCTCTACCTGTTCGCCGTCCGTCGCTCGGGCGCGCTGGACAACCTGTAGGCGGCCATGACCCTCTCCCGCGGCACCAAGGTGGTCCTCACGCTGTTCGCGCTGGTGGCTTTCGCCTTCATCTACGTCCCCCTGGGCGTGATCCTGATCAACTCGTTCAGCGTCGACAAGAGCCTGACCTGGCCGCCGAGCGGCTTCACCATCGAGTGGTGGGGCAAGGCCGTCGAGAGCCAGGGTGTCCGCGATGCCCTCATCACGTCGGTCGGTGTCGCCGTCGCCGCGACGGTCGTCGCCCTCATCCTCGGCACTCTGCTGTCGTTCGCCCTGTCCCGCTACCAGTTCTTCGGCCGCGAGTCGGTGTCCCTGCTCGTCGTGCTGCCGATCGCGCTGCCGGGCATCGTCACGGGCATCGCCCTGAACAACGTCTTCACGTCGTTCCTCGGCGGCCTGACCATCTACACGCTGATCATCGGCCACGCGACCTTCTGCATCGTCGTGGTGTTCAACAACGCGATCGCCCGGCTGCGCCGCATGGGCGGCAGTGTCGAGGAGGCGTCGGCCGACCTCGGCGCGACGGGCTGGCGCACGTTCATCTACATCACCTTCCCGCTCATGCGATCGGCGCTGATCGCCGGGGCGATCCTGGCGTTCGGGCTCTCGTTCGACGAGATCATCGTCACGACCTTCACGGCCGGGCCGGGGGTCGAGACGCTTCCCATCTGGATCTACCAGAACCTCTTCCGCCCCAACCAGGCGCCGATCGTCAACGTGGTCGCCGCGGCCCTCGTGGTCGTCAGCATCCTGCCGATCTACATCGCCCAGCGGTTCTCGAATGCCGACGAGCGCGGCGGCGGTCTGATCTAGCCGGGGCGACGGATAGACTCCAGCCGTGCCACGCGGTGACGGTCTTCTGTCGCACGAGCTCCTCCCGGGTGAGAAGGGTCCTCAGGACGCCTGCGGGGTCTTCGGGGTCTGGGCCCCCGGCGAGGAAGTCGCCAAGCTCACCTACTTCGGGCTCTACGCCCTCCAGCACCGCGGCCAGGAGTCGGCCGGCATCGCGGTCAGCGACGGCTCCCACATCGTCGTCTACAAGGACATGGGCCTGGTCTCCCAGGTGTTCACCGAGGCCTCGTTGGAGTCCCTCCATGGCCACGTCGCCATCGGCCATACCCGCTACTCCACGACCGGGTCGAGCGTGTGGGAGAACGCCCAGCCGACCTTCCGGGCCACCGCGACCGGCCACCTCGCCCTCGGGCACAACGGCAACCTCACCAACACCCACGAGCTCAAGCGCCGCGTCGTCGAGCTTGCCGAGGCCTCGGGCGAGCTCCCGCTCAACACCCGGATGCTGGCCACCAGCGACACCGACACCATCGCCGCCCTCCTTGCCGCCCACCCCGAGCTGAGCGTCGAGGCGGCCGCGCTGATGGAGCTGCCGGTCCTGCGTGGCGCCTTCTCCCTGGTCTTCATGGACGACGACGCCCTGTACGGCGCCCGCGACCCGCAGGGGATCCGCCCGCTCGTGCTCGGCCGGCTCGAGCGCGGCTGGGTCATCGCCAGCGAGACCGCCGCCCTCGACATCGTGGGCGCCTCCTTCGTGCGCGAGGTGGAGCCGGGCGAGCTGATCGTCGTCGACGAGAACGGCCTGCGCTCGCACCGGTTCGCCGAGGCGGCCCCCAAGGGGTGCCTGTTCGAGTTCGTCTACCTCGCCCGCCCGGACACCTCGATCTCGGGCCGCGGCGTCCAGGCCGCCCGGGTCGAGACCGGCCGCCGGCTGGCCCGCGAGCACGCCGTCGATGCCGACCTCGTCATCCCGGTGCCGGAGTCGGGCCGCTACGCGGCCATCGGCTACGCCCAGGAGTCCGGCATCCCGTTCGCCGAGGGGCTGGTCAAGAACGCCTACGTGGGCCGGACGTTCATCCAGCCGTCGCAGACGATCCGCCAGCTCGGCATCCGGCTCAAGCTCAATCCGCTGCGCGACGTCATCGCCGGCCAGCGGCTCGTCGTCGTCGACGATTCGATCGTGCGCGGTAATACGCAGCGGGCGCTCGTGCGCATGCTCCGGGAGGCCGGTGCCCGCGAGGTGCATGTGCGCATCTCCAGCCCGCCGGTCAAGTGGCCGTGCTTCTACGGAATCGACTTCGCCAGCCGGGCCGAGCTGATCGCGAATGGCCTGTCCGTCGAGGAGGTCTGCACCTCCATCGGCGCCGATTCGCTCGGCTTCATCGACCTCGAGCAGCTCATCGAGGCCACGACGGTCGACCGCGAGAAGCTCTGCCGGGCCTGCTTCGACGGCGTCTACCCGGTTGCGCTCCCAGAGCCCGAGCTCCTCGGCAAGCACGTGCTCGAGGGCATCGAGCGCCGCGCGGTCGCCGGGGCCTCGGCCGACATCGACGGGGTCCCCACCCTGGTCGGCGGCGGCGGGGCGGCGGACGCGCTCGACCGACCGTGACCGACCCGATCGAGCCCGGACAGCGCGAGCCCGGGGCCTCGTACGCCGCCGCCGGCGTCGATGTGGAGGCGGGCGAGCGAGCCGTCGCCCTCATGAAGGCATCGGTCGCCGCCACGCGGCGCCCCGAGGTCGTGGGCGAGCTAGGCGGGTTCGCCGGCCTGTTCGACGTCTCGGCCCTGGCCCGCATGCGCCGCCCGTTGCTGGCCACGTCGACCGACGGGGTCGGCACCAAGATCGCCGTGGCCCGGGCCATGGACGTGCACGACACCATCGGCATCGACCTCGTCGCCATGGTCATCGACGACCTCGTCGTCTGCGGCGCCGAGCCGCTGTTCTTGACCGACTACATCGCGGTCGGATCCGTGGTCCCCGAGCGCATCGCGGCGATCGTGCGCGGCATCGCGGACGGCTGCCAGCAGGCCGGCTGCGCGCTGCTCGGCGGGGAGACGGCCGAGCATCCGGGGCTCATGGCGCCCGACGAGTACGACGTCGCCGGCGCGGGCACCGGGGTGGTCGATGCGGAGCGGCTGCTGGGCCCGGACCGGGTCCGCATCGGCGACGCAGTCATCGCGATGGGCTCGTCCGGACTGCATTCCAACGGGTACTCCCTCGCCCGCCTGGTCCTGCTCGGCGAGGGCGGACCGGGGCTGGGTGCCCATGTCGACCTCCTCGGCCGGACCGTCGGGGAGGAACTGCTCGAGCCGACCCGCATCTACGCGCGCGACTGCCTGGCCCTGGCCGAGGCGGTCGACGTGCACGCGATCAGCCACGTCACCGGGGGCGGGCTCGCTGCCAACCTCGCCCGGGTGCTGCCGGCCCGCGCCGCGGTCGACGTGGACAGGTCGACCTGGCGGCCCCAGCCGGTGTTCGGGCTGATCGGGGGAATCGGGCGCGTGGACCGGGTCGACCTCGAGCGGACGTTCAACATGGGGATCGGCATGGTCGCCGTCGTTGCTGCGGCCGACGCCGAGGCCGCGGTCGCCCTGCTCGGGGCGCGCGGGGTGCCGGCGTGGGTGTGCGGCACGGTGCGGGAGCGGCGGGAGGGGGAGGCCGGCGACGCCGAGGCCAAGGGGGGATCCGGCGGGGCCGTCAGCCTCGTCGCGGAGCACCCCGCCTAGGCGGGTCGAGGCAGGGGACTACTTAGGCCCCTGGGAGTCCACGCCATCCTCGTCGTCGTAGTACTTCGCGTAGGGGTCGTCGGCGTAGGGGTCCTCGACGACGTCGACGGTGTCGTCGAGGCGCGTCGGGGTGCTGGCACCGTTGGATCCGAGTTCGGCCTGCAGCCGATCGAAGTCGGTCTGCGGCCCCCCGTACTTCAATTCACGGGCGACCTTGGTCTGCTTCGCCTTTGCACGGCCGCGCCCCATGGCTCGACCCCCTCCATCCGAGGTCAGCGCCCCGGCTCGCAACGGAACGTTCGTCGCCATCCCGGCGCGAACGGGTCCACTTTAGAGCACCGGCCGCCCGGCCGCCGCCAGAGCCGTCCGAATCCGGTCCTCGGCCTCGGCCTCCGCCGCGGCGACGGGCGTCACGCCCTCGCTGGCCGCCCGGGCGAGCACCCTGGCCGTCGTCTCGAACACCCGGGCGGTCTGCGCGCGCGCCCGGTCGAGGTCGCACCCGACCAGTTCCTCGGCGACCTGGATGACGCCGCCGCAGTTGACCATGAAGTCGGGGGCGTAGACGACGCCGCGCTGCGCGAGCAGATCGCCCACGGCAGGCTCGGCGAGCTGGTTGTTCGCGCCTCCGCACACGAGTGCCGCACGGAGCGCTGCCGCCCGGGCGCGGGTGAGGAAGCCGCCCAGGGCGTTGGGCGAGACGATGTCGAGGTCCTCGGCGAGCAGGTCATCGATCGCGTCGACGAAGCGGACCTCAGGGGACGCGTCGAGCACGGCTGCCCGTGCGGTAGCCGAGGGGTCGACCGCCGCCACGACGGCACCGGCCTGCACGAGGTGCCCGATCAGCCGCCCACCCACCTTGCCCGCGCCAATGACGCCGACGCGTCGGCCGGCGAGGTCGGGCGTGCCCCACACCGCGGCCGCGCTGGCGCGCATCCCCTCGAAGACACCGAAGGCGGTGAGGATCCCCGAGTCGCCCACGCCGCCGTGCTCGGGCGAGCGGCCGGTCGTCCAGCGGCACTGCTCGCCGATGACGTCCATGTCCGCGACCGTCATCCCGACGTCGCCCGCCGTGACGTATCGCCCGCCCAGGCCTTCGACGAGTCGGGCATACGCGTGCAGCAGGTCGCGCGGCTTGACCGCCGGGTCGGCGAGGATGACCCCCTTGCCGCCGCCGTGGCCCAGGCCGGCGAGGGCGTTCTTGTAGGTCATCGCCCGCGACAGTCGCAGCGCATCGCCGTACGCGGCGGCCGCGGGGTTCGCCGAATCGGAGTACGTGGCCATCCGGGTGCCGCCGAGGGCTGGGCCCAGGACAGTGGAGTGCAGGGCGACGACCATCCGGACCCCGTCGTGCTGGGCCACGATCACCTGCTCGTGACCGTCGAAGTCGTGCCAGGGGTCGGTCTCCGGCTCGGGCATGGGGTCTCCTCTGTCGCACGCCCACCCTAGGGGCGATCGCCGCGTCGAGTTGCCTCCGGGAGGGCTCCGGTGCCAGAGTGACGAATCGGATGAATGGGACGCTCATCGGCCCCGACGGGACCGCATCGTGAAGGAGGCGGGCATGTCCACGAACAGCGCCGAGCCGGAGCACCTGCTGACCCCCGCCGAGGTGGCCGCCCTGTTCCGGGTGGACCCCAAGACGGTGACCCGCTGGGCGAAGGCCGGCAAGCTCTCCAGCATCCGCACCCTCGGCGGCCACCGCCGGTACCGGGCCGCGGAGGTGCATACCCTGCTGCAGAGCCAGTCGCCTGCCCGCCGCCTCGACGTGCCGCCCGCGGGAGACCCGCGTGGCTGAACTGGTCTACCGCCCGATCATCCTCACCGCGCGGACCCTCTTCGCCGCGCTCGGCCTCAAGCTCGACATGGTCGGGATCGAGAACACCCCTCGCAGCGGCGGCGCAGTCCTGGCCATCAATCACACGAGCTACCTCGACTTCGCCCTCGGCGGCCTTTCCGCGCACTACTCCCACCACCGGCTCGTCCGGTTCATGGCCAAGGACGGGATCTTCAAGCACCCGGTGGCCGGACCGCTCATGCGCGGCATGAAGCACATCCCGGTCGATCGCGACGCCGGGTCGGCGGCCTTCCGCGACGCCGTCGCCGCATTGAAGGCGGGCGAGCTCGTCGGCGTGTTCCCCGAGGCGACCATGAGCCGTTCGTTCGAGATCAAGGAGATCAAGAACGGCGCGGTGCGCATGGCGCGGGCGGCCGACGTGCCGCTCATCCCGATGATCATCTTCGGCGGTGCGCGCCTGCTGTCCTACGGGGTCAAGGACTTCTCGCGCGGCAAGCCGATCTGCATCACCGTGGGCGAGCCCATGCCGATCCCGCGTGGCGTGGATCCCGACGTCGTCACCGAGCAATTGCATGCGCGGATGGCGGAGTTGCTTGACGCCACGATCGACCGCTACCCCGACAAGCCGGCCGGCGCCTGGTGGATCCCGGCGCGCCGCGGCGGCAGCGCGCCCACGCTGGAGGAGGCGCTGGCGATCGAGGAGCGGGTGCGCGAGGAGAAGGCCGCGCGCAGGGCGGCCGAGGGCAAGCCACCCGAGGCCAAGCCCGCCGACTAGTCCGGCGGCGTTGCCGGGTTCGCCTGCGCCCACTGGATGAATGCGGCGACCGCGGTGGGGAGCGTGGGGTAGATGCGTTCGCCCCCGATCCGGCCGGCCACGCCGTGCCGGTGCAGCTCCTCGAGGAGCTCGCTCTTGACCCGTACGAGGGCGAGCACGATGCCGTGCCGTTCGCAGTGGCCGCGCACCTCCTCCAGGGCGTCGAGTCCGGTGATGTCGACCTCGGTGACCCCCTCCATGTTGATGAGCAGCCAGCGTGGCGGGGTGGTGGCGGTGTCCGCGGCCGCTCGGGCCGCCTCGATGAAGTTCTCCGCGTTGGCGAAGAACAGCGGGGAGTCGTAACGGAAGACCACGAGCCCGGGCGTCTGGCGGGCCAGCGGGTAGTCGTCGATGTCGTGCCAGCCGGCCACTCCGTCGGGCTGGCCGAGGACGGCCGCGTGGGGGCGGGCCACCCGGGTGAGCAGCTCGATGACCGACAGTGCGACGGCCGCGATGACGCCGTACAGGATGTCGAACGCCAGCACGGCGACCAGGGCAAACACCGCCAGCAGGAACTCGCGACGGCGGAAGTGCCACAGCCTGCGGAACTCGTTGAGGTCGATCAGGCGGATGGCGGCATAGACGACGAGGCCGCCGAGGGCGGCAAGCGGGAACATCGCGATGAGGCCGCTGAAGGCAAGCACGGACGCCACGACGAGCACGGCGGACACGATCGAGTAGAGCTGCGTCCGCGCCCCGGTGGAGTCGGCGATGACCGTCCGGCTGGCGCTCGAGCTCACCGGGAACCCGGACACGGCGGCCGAGCCGAGGTTGGCGGCACCCATGGCGAGGAACTCACCGTTGTTGTGCACCCGGTCTCCGTGGCGGGCCGCGAAGACACGCGCGGTGAGGATGTTGTCGGCGTATCCCACGACGAAGATGCCGAGCGCGGGCAGGAGCAGCAGGCTCAGGTCCGCGGACGTGAGCGACGGGAACCCCACGGTCGGCAGGCCCGCGTCGAAGTCGCCCACCGTGAGTGCGCCCCTGTCGGCCAGCCCGAAGACCGCCACGGCGACCGTGGCGCCCAGCATCACGATGAGCGGGACCGGCACCCTCGGGAAGCGCGGGGTGAAGACCAGCAGGAGCGCCGCGACACCGAGCCCGATGGCCAGCGTGATCCACGAGACGCCGCCGCCGATGTTGCCGACGAACGACCGCGCGATTGCGAGGAAGCTGTCCCCGGCCGTCTCCACGCCCGTGACCTTCGTGAGCTGGCTGGCGATCATGATGATGGCCACGCCCGCCATGTACCCGGTGAGGACGGGCTTGGACAGCAGGTCGCCGATGAAGCCGAGGCGGAACACCCACGCCAGGAGCGCGTAGCCGCCGACGAGCAGGGCGAGGATCGCGGCAAGGGTCGCGTATCGCGCGGCATCGCCCACCGCAAGGGGCGCCAGCACCGCGGCGGTGAGGAGTGCGGTCGTCGATTCCGGGCCGACCGACAGCACGCGCGACGTGCCGACGACCGCGTAGACGACCATCGACACCACGATGATCCACAGGCCCGTCTGGGGGGCGAGGCCGGCGAGCGTGGAGTAGGCCATGACCTGCGGGATGAGGTACGCCGTGACGGTCACGCCGGCGAGGAGGTCACCGCGCAGGTCGCGCCTGTCGTAGTGCAGCAGGCGGTGGATGCCCATGTTGCCGGTCACGCACCTCACCGTAGGGCGCGACAAGTACGGTTGCGGCGTGAACATCTCACCGGATACGAAGGACTGGACGTGGGTGCTCGGCGAGCGCTGCCCTGACTGCGGCTTCGACTCGCGGGAGCCCGCGCGCGCCGATCTGTCGGGACTGGCAGCCGAACTCGGCCACCGATGGGTGGTGGCGATGGCAAGCGTGGCCGATGTCACCGCGAGGCCCGATCCAGGCACCTGGTCGCCGCTGGAGTACGCATGCCATGTGCGCGACGTCTTCGCGCTGGCCCGCTACCGAACAGCGCTCATGCTCGAGCAGGACGACCCGCTCTTCGCCAACTGGGACCAGGATGCCGCGGCGGTCGAGGAGCAGTACGCCTCGCAGTATCTCGACGCGGTCATGCCCGCGCTCGCCGCCCGCGCATCGGGTTTCGCAGATGACCTCGCCGCACTCGATGAGGACCAGTGGGCACGTCCGGGACGTCGAAGCGACGACAAGCCGTTCACGGTGGAGAGCTTCGCGCGCTACGTCCTGCACGACCCCATCCATCACCTCACCGACGTGACCGGCGAGGCCTGGGCCTAGTCGGCCTTGCTTCCGGCCTCGGCCTTGCGCTCGAGTAGCTCGGCCGCATAGTCGGGCACGTAGTGGCTGAGCTCGCGCGGGGGGCGCTCGTACCCCGTGGGCTCCGGGCGCTTGGGCAGGTCGAGCGGCGGCCGCACGTCACCGAAGTAGGGGATGCTCGACAGCAGGTGGTGGATCATGTTCAGGCGCGCCCGCCGCTTGTCGTCGCCCTCGATGATGTACCAGGGCGATTCGGGGATGTCGGTGTGGACGAGCATCTCGTCCTTCGCCCGTGAGTAGTCCTCCCAACGGGTGATGGACTCCATGTCCATCGGGGAGAGCTTCCACTGGCGCATGGGGTCGCGCAGGCGGGACCGGAAGCGGTGCTCCTGCTCCTCGTCGCTGACGCTGAACCAGTACTTGCGCAGGATGATGCCGTCCTCGATCAGCAGCCGCTCGAAGATCGGCGTCTGGTGCAGGAACCGCCGGTACTCATCGGGTGTGCAGAAGCCCATGACCCGCTCGACGCCCGCGCGGTTGTACCAGGACCGGTCGAACAAGCGGATCTCGCCGGCCGCCGGGAGCTCGGCCACGTACCGCTGGAAGTACCACTCGGTCTTCTGCCGGTCGGTGGGAGTGGGGAGGGCGACGATGCCGGCGACGCGGGGGTTGAGGTACTGGGTGACCCGCTTGATCGCCGAGCCCTTGCCCGCGGCATCGCGGCCCTCGAAGACCACCACCATGCGCCTGCCCTCGTTGCGGACCCACTCCTGGAGCTTCACCAGCTCGGCCTGCAGGGCGTACAGCTCCTTCTCGTACAGCCCTTTGGGGATGCGGTCGACGGAGTCCTCGGCCTTGCCCTTCTTCGCCACGCGGCAAGTCAAGCACCCGGGCGCGATCGAGGTGGGCCCGGGCCGCGATCCGGTGTCGGGCCGGTCGGCTACGTTGCGGGAGTGACCTGGCGCCGGGTGGCCCTCGCGGGGTCGGCCTCGTGCGCCGCGGTGGCCCTGGCGGCATGCGGCACCTCGTCGCAAGCGACGCTGCCCGCGGCTTCGACGAGCACCCCCGTGGCCACGTCCGGGCTCGTCCCCCGGGGCGAGACGATAGCCGGCCTGCGCGTCACGAAGGTCGTCGATGGCGACACCATCCACGTCGACGTCGCGGGCGAGGACGTCACCGTGCGGCTCATCGCCATCGACACTCCCGAGACGGTCAAGCCGGGCAGCCCGGTCGCCTGCTTCGGCCCCGAGTCATCGCAGTTCGCGCAGGACCGGCTGGCGGACCAGCAGGTGACCCTGGAGTTCGACGAGGCGCAGGATCGCGAGGACCGGTACGGCCGGACGCTCGCCTACGTGTGGATCGAGGGAGCGGGCGGACTGTCGCTGTTCAACCTCGAGGCGGTCGAGGGGGGATACGCCGAGGAGCTCCAGTACGGACCCCGGCCGGGGGCCTGGCAGGCCGAGCTGAGGGCGGCCGAGGAGCGGGCCGTCGCGGCGGGCCTGGGCCGTTGGGGGACCTGCCCGGACGAGCCTGCCTCCTGACACAGCCCTAACACGGGCGGGACGGTTCCTTCACGAAGCCGGGCCACAGTGGGACCGTCACCGACCCGCCCCCCTGGGCGGTCACCAGCGAAAGGCGCCAGCGTGAGCGAGCCCACGGACGACACCACCCCCATCGGTTCGGCCTTGCCCGAGCCGCTACCTCTCGTCGACCAGCATCCGGTCACCGCGGCACCGGTCGCTCCCGCTGCGCCGGCGGCCTCGCACACCCGCACGATCCTGGAGGTCGTCGGCGGGGTGGTCGCCGCCGGCCTGATCGTGGTCGCCGGCATCGGTGGTTTCGCCATCGGCAACCTCACCGCCGATTCCTCCGACGGGCCGCGTGGCGAGCGGCTCGTCCTCGGCGGCGAGCGGTCCCAGGGCGGTCCGCAGTTCGGCGACGGCCAGGGCCGCCCCGGGTTCCCCGGGCAGCAGGGCCCGGGTGAAGGGCCGGGTCAAGGCCCAGGCCAGCGTGGGGGACCGGGCCACGGCCACGACCGTGCCCAGCAGCCGGGGTTCCCGGGCATGCAGCCCAGGGTGCCCACGCAGCCGGATCAGGGGCTCACGCCGTCCGTTCCGTCCACGCCCGCCACCCCGTCAGCGCCGGCCTCGCCGTCCGCCACGGGCTGACGGAACCGTCAGGATGAACGCCGCCGCCAGGTCACGGCCGCGGCGACGATGGCGAGCACGACCACGGCGATCAGCACGGTGACGACGAGCGCTCCCGCCACGCCGCGGGCAGGCTCGGCGGGCTCGCCAACCGGGCCCTGCGTCGCCGATGCCGCGGGTGACGGCGAGGCCGCGGAGGACGCTGGGGCGGACGCCACCGCGTCGATGGCGATGGTGATCGCCCCGGTCAGCGGGTGCCCGTCCTCGGCGACCACGCGGTAGGCGACCTGGAAGGTGCCGGCGGCCGCCTCAGCGGGCCATGGTGCCGACACGGTCGCACCATCCGGCTCGACCGGGCTGCTCGCGATGACGTTCCCGCCAGCGTCGTTCACCGAGATCGTGGCCGTGTCGGGCAGCAGCGACTCACTGAACGTGAACGACACCGCGGGCGGAGCCGTGGCCAGCACCGCGCCGTCGGCGGGATCGCTCGACACCAGGTCGGTGTGCGCCGCCGCAGGCCCGGCCGCAACCAGCAGCGAGAACGCCGCCACGACGATGCCGAGGGCCACGCCTGACGGGCGCTGCCGGGTGCGCGCGATGATCACGATCGGCTCTCCATCCTCGTCCATTCCCCCGGCACGATAGCCCGTGGCCCTACTGTGGCTTCACCTAAGCGGCGCGAAGGGAGCGGACATGAGCGATGAGGCGTCGCAGGCCCGACCGGGCGGCCTGCCCAACACCGTTCTCATCGTGGTGTGCGTCGTCGTCCTGTTCGTGGTGACGGTCGTCGGCATCGGGGTGCTGATGGCCAACGTGATGACGTGCGACTCGGGATCCGAGGGCTGCGCCGATCGGGCAATGGTGGCCACGGGAGTCTGGGCGGCGATCAGCTACCTCGGCCCGCTCGGCGCGATGGCCTGGGGACTCATCGCCAAGCGCACGACCTCGGCGGGACGACTGAGCCGGGTGATCGCACTGGTGCTGATCGTGCTGCTCCCCGTCGTGGGGCTGGCCGTGAACCTGACGATCCTCTTCGGTGCCCCCTGGTCGTGGTCCTAGCCGGTCCAGCCCCGGACCGGATGCACGCTCTCGCGGATTCGCTGCGCTGACAGCGGTACCGTGACCGCACCCGTGACGCCGACGATGGGGGATGCCATGAAGACTCGCCTGCGCACGGGCATGGCCGGGATCGCCGCGCTGGCGCTGCTGGTCGGCCTGGTCGGGCCAGCCAGCGCCGCCATCCTGTCGGCCACGCCATCAACGATCTCCGGCGCGACCCTCGACATCACCCTGGCGACGCCCGCATCGCCGCTGGGCGTGTCCCCCGAGGTCTACTACGACGACGCGAGCGGCACGTACTACCTCTACCCGACGTCGCTGCAGCCCTCGGCGTACACCTCGACGGACGGCGTCTCCTGGACCAAGGCCACCGACGTCGCACTGCCGCCAGGCTTCGACTACTCGATCGTGCGGATGGGCCCGGGCAGCTACCGCATGTACTACTCGGGGGTGAGCTTCAGCGCGCCGCCGACCGTGCAGTGCTCGAAGCAGAAGAAGCAGCTCTACTACGCGACCTCGAGCGACCTGCTGCACTGGACCCAGCAGCCCGGGCCGATCTTCGACGACGTCGGGTGCGGCGTGCCCGTCGTGATCACGAAGCCGGACGGCTCGTACCTGCTCTTCTACAACACGATCACGTCGCAGCACGGCATCCACATGGCGACGTCGCCAGACGGGCTGACGTGGACCAAGCGTGACGGACTCGTCGCCGACACGCCGGACCTCGTCGACCCCGCGCCGCTCGCGATGCCGGACGGCACGTACCTCATGGTCACGTCGAATCGTGGAAGCGGGGGCTCGTTGCAGCAGCTCGAGATCCTCAGCTCACCGGATGGCCTGACGTGGACGAAGCGGGCGGCGCCGCTCTACGCGCCCAAGGGCGCCCGCGCCCTCGACCCGGTGCTGAAGCTGGTCAACGGCCAGCTGCGGGTCTGGTTCTCCTACGTCGTGGGATCCGATGACCAGCAGGCCCGGATCAGCAGCGCGGTGCTGACGCTCGGGAAGGCCACCACCGTGGCCAAGCCGGGGGCACCGTGCACGAAGGCCGGCGCCAAGGCCACCTACAAGGGCAAGAAGCTGGTCTGCACCAAGGTGAAGGGCTCCCTGGTCTGGGTCGTCCGTCGCTAGCCCCGCCGACACCAGCACCTGGCGTCGCTCCCGGGGCCGCGGATTGACGCCACTGGCAGGTGTCGGCGCGTGGGTCAGTCGCGGCCGGCGCGGGACGCCTCGAGGGCGTCCAGCTTGCCCTGCAGCTTGCGCATGCTGCGCAGCCACTTCTCGGTGTCCGTGGCGCGCACGGCGTAGTAGTCGGCCACCTCGGGGTGCGGGAGGATGAGGAAGCGGTCGTCCTGCATCGCCTGCCACGCGGCCTCGGCCACGTCCTCCGGCTCCAGCGCCGCATCACGGATGAGGATCTCCGCCACCGGGCCCGCCTCGTCGAGCATCCTCGTGCGCACGCCCTGCGGGCAGATGAGCTGCACGATGACGCCCCGGTGCCCGTACGTCGCGGACAGCCACTCGCCGAACGCCACCGCCGCATGCTTGCTCACCGCGTACGGGGCGCTGCCCAGCATGGTAAGCAGGCCCGCTGCGGAGGCGGTGACGACGAAGCGGCCCTTGCCCTGCTCGAGCCACGTGGGCACCAGCAGCCGCGCGGCCCGCACGTGCGCCATGACATTGATGTCCATCGACCGCTGCCAGTCCTCGGCCGTGGCGTCGAGCCCGCCCGCGACGTCGATGCCGGCGTTGGCGAAGTACACGTCGATCGAGCCCAGGTGCTCACGCGCCCCTTCGATGAGGGCGGTCACGCCGTCCTCGCTGGCAGCATCCCCGGGCATCGCGAACCCGCCCACGTCGGCGGCCACGGCCTCCGCGGCCACCGGGTCGAGGTCGTTGACGACGACCCGCGCCCCCTCGGCGGCCATGCGTCGCGCCAACGCGCGACCGATCCCGTTGCCTGCTCCCGTGACGACGACGCCCAATGTGCTCATCGGGTCGTTATACACCGCCCGCACCGGCCTCCGGGCGCCGAAGACGTAGGGTCGAAGGGTTCGGGGGACGGACGAACCGGAGCACTGCGCAGCGACGAGCCGATACGCCCATAGGGAACGCCAACTCCTCACCTGCAGGAGAAGGGTTATCGATGACGCTCCGCTGGCTCGGCCATGCTCGCCCCATCCTCGCGACGAGCGGGGCGCTCGCCCTTGCCGTGGCGCTCGCGGCCCCCGCATCCCCCACGACCGTCGCGGAGCCCGGCGCGACGAGCACGGCGTATCCGTTGGCGAAGGCCCCGGTCATCACCCGCGCGCTTCCGGCGGAGTACGACGCCCCGGCGAGCTACGAGGCCCAGCGCACGTGCCACCCCACGCCGTGGCCCGGCACCGCGTCCCTCGTCCGGCTGATCAAGCGGACGTACGGGCAGGGCCAGGCGATCGGCACGTCGCGAGGCTGCGGCGTGGGCGGGACCAGCGAGCACAAGGACGGCCGCGCCCTGGACTGGATGACCAGCGTGCGCAGCCGGCAGGGCAAGGCCAACGCGAAGGCCTTCCTGGCCTGGCTGGTCGGGCCGGACAAGGCCGGCACGCCGCACGGCAACGCCACCCGGCTGGGCATCATGTACATCGGGTGGAACAACCGCTTCTGGGCTGCCTACGCGCCAGAGCGCGGCTGGACGGAGCTGGACAACTGCCTCTCGGATCCGAAGTCGGGCAACGACACGTCGTGCCATCGCAACCACATCCACATCTCCCTGACGTGGGACGGGGCCAGCGGTCGCACGTCCTTGTGGGACGGCACGGTGCTGCCGGGCTTCTGCCCCTCGGGGCGCAGCAGTGCCGACGCGGTTGCCGGCGGACGGGCTGCCGACATGGTCGCAGTCCCCCCGACGCGGGTCCTCGCCACGCGCGCCGGCGTGGGCGTGGTCACCGGCTTCGACCCAGGGTGGGGAGACTGGGGCGATTGGGGCGATGGCTGGGACGGACAGCGCGAGGACCCGCTGCCGACGCCTTCTGCCACGCCGGCGCCCCAGGACCCATGCCGGCTGCAGGCCTCGGGTTGGCGCGGCGACAGCGGCGGCGTGCGCACGATGGTGACAGGCCAGGGCAGCGTCCCGGCGGAGGGAGTCGTCGCCGTCGCGGTGACGGTCACCGCGCTCGGGTCGACGGCGCCCGCGACGATCGGCGTGCGCATGCCGAAGGGCACCGACCTGCCCGTCGTCAAGGTAGCGATGAACGGCCGCGGCCAGGGGACGGCCATCGTGCCGGTCGCCTCGGACGGCACGATCGTGTTGACCACATCGGCAGGAGCAACGGACCTGACGGTCGACGTCACGGGCTACTACCTGGCGGGCGACCAGCCGAACATCGCCGTCGCCGCCCCGCTGGGTCGGACGGGCTAGGCGCTAGTCGCGACGGGCCTGGCGGCGGCGGTGCCGCCGCATGACGCCGAGGCCGAACCAGATGAGGGCTCCGACGATCGCGATGACGATCGTGTACAGCCACATCGGCCAGGTGAACTCCAGGAACAAGAAGGTGAACGTGACGTCCTCGCGGTTCTGCAGGACGAAGACGACGAGGACGCCCAGGCCCACGAGCGAGGCGATCACCCCGCCGCCGAGCCGCTTGGCGTCTGGCTTCGCAACCTGGTCGCTCATCGAGTTCTCCCGACCGCTCACGGAGGCCCACGGGCTGGGCTCCTAGCCGGAACGATAGTGATGAACGGCCACCTCCCGGGCCGAATGACGGGCGAGTCGCGGGTGCCTTGCGCGGGCGGCACCCGTGGCAGGTACCTGCCCGCCGTGTTCTACTGACGTCGTAGGCGCCGGCCGGGCACGTGGGAGTGGCCGGGGGCGCGATTCGGGCAGTGGGGTTGCGGTGTCGAACGAGCGCAAGGCGGGGCGAGGGGCGGCGTGGCGGCTTGCCCGCGTGCTCGCCGGGCTCGTGGTCCTGCCCGGCGCCATGCTCGGCGGGGTCATCGCGGGCGCATCCCCGGCCAGCGCTGCTGCAGCCATCACGCCCGCCAGCCAGGCCGTGTCCGGCACCCTCAACACGGCTATCACGCCGACGACTTCGTACACCCCCGTCGACATGACCGCCCCCGTCACGTACGCGGTCACCTCCGGCACCCTGCCCACCGGGCTGAGCCTGAACACCACCACCGGCGTGGTCTTCGGGACGCCGACGGCCGTGCAGGACCCGGCCGCGACCGTGACCATCACCGCGACCGACTCCACGGCGGTGACTCCGCTGACGGCGACGGCCACGGTCAGCATCACGGTGGCGGCCGCCTCGCTCTCGCCGGCCACGCAGACGGTGACGGGTGCGGTGAACGCGGCACTGACGGCGACGACGGCCTTCACGACGAGCGGCATCGTCGGGACGGCGACGTATGCCGTCACCTCGGGGACCCTCCCGGCCGGCCTCTCGCTGAGCGCGTCGACCGGCGTGGTGTCCGGCACGCCGACCGCTGCGCAGTCCGCGGCCGCGGTCACCATCACCGCCACGGGCTCCGGCACCGGAAACGCCACCGCGACGATCACGTTCACCGTTCGCGCGGAGTCCATCGCACCGGCCACGCAGACGGTGTCATCGGCCGTCAACTCCGCGATCGCCGCCACGACCGCGTTCACGCCCACGGGGCTGACGGCTCCAGTGACCTACGCCGTCACGTCGGGAACCCTGCCGACCGGCCTGAGCCTGGACACGTCGACGGGCGTGGTGTCGGGAACCCCGACCGCCGTGCAGTCGGCGGCGTCGGTGACGATCACCGCGACGGACTCCACTGCGGGCACGGCCCTGACCGCCACGGCGACCATCTCGTTCACCGTCACGGCTGCGGCGTCGCTCTCCCCGTCGACGCAGACGGTCTCCGCCACCGTCAACACCGCCATCACGTCGACCACGGCATTCACCGCATCCGGGCTGACCGCCCCGGTGACGTACGCCGTCACGTCGGGGACGCTGCCGGCGGGCCTGAGCGTGGACACGTCGACGGGCGTGGTGTCGGGCACGCCGACGGCATCCCAGGCGGCGGGCACCGTGACCATCACCGGCACGGGCACCCCGTCGGGCACCGCCACGGCAACCATGACCATCACGGTTGCCGCCGCATCGCTGTCGCCGTCGACGCAGACGGTCTCTGCCACCGTCAACACCGCGATCACATCGACCCGTACCTTCACGTCGACGGGCATCGTCGGCACGAAGGCATATGCCGTCTCGCCGGCCCTCCCCGCGGGGCTGGGCCTCGATATCACCACCGGCGTGGTCTCGGGAACTCCGTCCGCGGTGCAGGCCGCCACCCGCTACACGCTGACCGCAACCGGCGCGGACGCCGGCTCGGCCACGGCGACGGTGACGATCACGGTGTCGGCAGCGACCCTCACGCCGTCGACGCAGACGGTCGCTGCGAGCGTCGGCACCGCGATCACCGCGACGCGCTCGTACTCCTCGACCGGGCTCTCAGGCACGCGGACCTTCCGCATCTCGCCCGCCCTGCCCGGCGGGCTGTCGCTGAATGCGAGCACCGGCGTGGTGACCGGTACGCCCACCGCGACTCAGGCTGCGACGCGTTTCACCGTCACGGCGAGCGGATCGGCCGGTGGCTCGGCAACCGCGACGATCACGATCACCGTGAGTGCGGAGGGGACTGGCGGCACGTCGTCGGGCGGCGGCGCATCGACGCTTGACGAGGTGCTGTACGGGCCGGACCCCGTGCCGGTCGCCCCGGGGCTCTGGCTGGCCAGCGAGGACGAGGCGGACGACGCGACCCTGCGCACGATGCGCAAGCCCGTGGGCGATTCCCTCGCCGCGGCACCGATCGTCAAGGGAATGGCCGGGGAGCCGGTGTCGCTGCGGGTTCGCGGACTGGAGCCGGACACCACGTACGAGGTGCGCGTCAAGTTGCGCGGCAAGTACGTCGACCTCGCGACGGTCACCGCTGACGAGGACGGGCTGGCGGACCTGCCGGTCGTCTCCTTCAGCCGGGCTGGCATGTACCCGGTGGCATTGGTGGACGTCGACAGCACCAGCGGGGGCGAGGTGCGCTACGTGAAGCTGCGGATCGCCCCGAGGGAGGAACCAGCCTCGTCCTGAGGCGCACCGCAACGGGCCAGTAGGGCATTGCCCGCGCGGTGCCACAATGACGGGCAGCCATCGAGCCGGAGGATGCCCGCCATGGGACTGCGATCACCCCTGCTGCCCGTTGCGGCGGCGCTCGTCATCGTCGCTGGCCTGATGGGGGGCCAGGCCGCCCGTGCAGAGACCACCGACGCAGGCCCGTCGACCTGGACCACCACCGACATCACCGACGCCAACGTCGCCCGGGCCGTCGCGGCGGTGCCTGGCCTCATCGCCACTGCCCGCGCGCGAGCCGGGGTGCCCGGCATGGCCGTGGCGGTCGTCTCCCACGGCAAGGTCCTCCTGGCCGCCGGGTACGGCGAGCGCGTGGCCGGCAGCGGCCTCCCCGTCGACGCAGACACCGTCTTCCAGATGGCGAGCGTCTCCAAGCCGGTCGGCGCGACCGTCATCTCGCGGGCCGTGTCGCAGGGCCTCGTGCAATGGAATGACCCCATCCGGCGGTACCTGCCGGGCTTCGCCCTCGACTCCGCGTACGTCACGAGGAACGTGACGATCGGCGACATGTACGCCCATCGCAGCGGCCTGCCCGACCACGCGGGCGACGACCTGGAAAGCATCGGCTACCAGCAGGAGTACATCCTCGACCGGTTGCGGTACGTGCCGCTGTCGCCGTTCCGCGAAGGGTACGACTACACGAACTTCGGACTGACGGCCGGCGGCGAGGCGGTCGCGGCGGCCGCGAAGAGCACGTGGGCGAACCTCGCGGACCGGCTCCTGTTCACGCCGGCAGGCATGACGTCGTCGTCGTACCGTTTCGCCGACTACAACCGCTCGCCGAACAAGGCGCTCACGCACCGGCCGGTGAATGGCGTGTGGCAGCACCTGGAGTCGCTCGACGGCGACCCTGAGGCACCTGCCGGGGGATTGAGTTCGACGGCCCACGACATGGCCCGGTGGATGCTGCTGCAGTTGGGCGACGGGACCATCGATGGCCGCCAGCTGATCGACCCCGCGGTGCTCCAGGTCATGCGGCAGCCGCATTCGGTGAGCGCGCCTCCGACCGACCCGACTGCGCGCCCGGGGCTGTACGGCTACGGCATCGGCACGGGAGTCGACGGGACGGGGCACGTCCGCTGGAGCCACAGTGGAGCGTTCTACGCGGGCGCGGGGACGATCGTCGACATGGCACCTGCGGCCGACCTCGGCATCGTGGTCCTGTCCAACGGGCTGCCGCGCGGGGAGTCCGAGGCGGTCGCCGCCTCCTTCTTCGACAT
The DNA here is from genome assembly GCA_030681835.1 of Actinomycetota bacterium. Taxonomy (GTDB): domain Bacteria; phylum Actinomycetota; class Actinomycetes; order S36-B12; family S36-B12; genus UBA10649. The sequence continues at coordinate 44,902 of JAUXRN010000075.1, read as the reverse complement.
CGCCGAGACCGGGGCCCTCCAGCGGGACTGGTTCGAGGTGTACGCGCAGGCATTCGCGCCGATCCTCGTCGACCGGACGATGCTCGCCGGCCGCACGCCGCCCCCGGGAGCGACGCCCGTCCGCTCGCTCGCCGCATACGTCGGCACCTACGCCAACGAGTACGTGGGCGATGCCCGCGTCGTCCGTCGCGGGAATCGGCTTGTCCTCCTTCTCGGCCCTCGGTCGATGGCCTTCCCGTTGACCGCCTGGGGCGGCAACCGCTTCTCCTACCGCATGCCAGGCGAGGGAGGGCTCGGACGGTCGGCCGTCGACTTCCGCCCCGATGCCGGGACCGTGACGATCGAGCACTTCGACCAGTTCGGGCTGGGCACGCTGGTCAGGAAGCGCCCCTGATCGAGGCCCCGCGCAGGGATGGTCCCGGCTGAACCGCTTCTCGACGCGGGATCGGCCGGGATCGGCCCCTAGCGTCGAGATGAACGCAGACACCGGCACCAGGCCAGGACACGCGGTCAGGAGGTCCGATGAACGACTACGAAGGCCAGCACGAGCGCCGCGACACCCATCACCCGCTCCGGCGCGTGAACGACTACCTGCCCGACGGCACGACGCGCACGCGCCGGTGGAGCCGGCCGGAGCGGACGTACCGCCTCACCTACCGACGCCATCCCATGGCGACACTGGCGTCGACGATCGCCGCGATGGCTGCCTTGGTCATGCTGGCCGGGACCGCCACGGTGGCGACGACGGGCATGAGTGGCTCGACGGAGAAGAAGGGTGCGCGGGCGGACTACTCGTGGGTCTGGAGCGACGACGTGCGTGGTGGCGACCGTACCTTCCGTGCGGCGGACTACCCGGGCGGCGAGGTGCCGAGGATCCTCGTGACGGTCCCCCAGGGCGAGACGCCGATGGTGTACCTGCAGTTCATGCAGGACGGCGAGTGGAACACGGAGTGGATCACGCGGGCCTCGAACGGCGCCGCGAAGCTGTTCCTCGATCCGTGGTGCCAGAACGGCACCTGGTGCGACGGGACGTACGACTACCGGATCAAGGTCGGCGACGCGATCACGCGGATCACGGTCCAGTACTGGGAGTTCTAGCCTCTGATCCGCACAACCGCGGCGGGAGGGACCATGAAGCACGTCTTCCAGCGCATGGGCGGCCCGGTGTGGACGATGCTGCTGTGGTGCAGCCTCGACATCGCTACCACGATCGCCCAGGTGGTCGGAGTTCCCATAGGGAACCCGGACCGGGTGTCATACATCGTCATCGACCTCGCCATCATCGTCATCCTGCTCATCTGGCGAGCCAGCACGCCGACGTGGTTCCTGAGGGTCGTCGTGCTGACCCAACTGGCCGTCATCTTGCATTCTTCGGCTCAGGAAGCGACCCCAGTCGGGATGCTCGCCGAGGCGTCGGTCTCGATCATCGCGGTCCTCTACTGCGGCATGTGGTGGCGCGGCTGGTTCACGTACGCCGTGGCCGGCCTCGGCTCGGCCGGTTACCTTGCCGTGATGCACCTCAACGGGGTGATGGGTTCCCAGGCAGAGCCCTGGTTCATCCTGACGGTGATGCTGTTCGGGGTTGCGTTCGGGCTGAGCCTGGTGGTGGGCGAGGTGACTCGCGCGGCGACGCACGACTCCCTCACCGGACTGCTCAACCGCCATGGCCTCAGCGAGTACCGTCGGATCCGGCCGAGGCCGGGCCGGGCCACCTTGCCCAGCACCCTGATCTCGATCGACCTCGACGGGCTCAAGGCAATCAACGACTCGCACGGGCATCAGGCGGGCGACCGGCTGCTGCGGGACTTCGGCTCCGTGCTGCGCCACGGCCTGAGGCCCGACGACCTGGCCGTCCGGATGGGCGGGGACGAGTTCCTCGTCATCCTGGCGCAGACCGCGCCCTCGGCCACGGGCACGCTGGTCAGCCGCCTTCGCGAGCAATCCCCGGGCCCATGGTCGTGCGGGGTAGTCGAGTGGACGACTGACGAGCCGTTCGAGGCGGCGCTGGGCCGTGCCGACGCGCTGCTGTACGAGGACAAGCGCTTCCGGCGGGCCAGGGTCACGGCGTCGGTGACGTAGCGGCCTTCCGCACGGGTCCGCGGACCAGTCGGTAGAGGTTCACGAGCACGGAGATCGCGCTGCCTACCACGGCGATCACCAGGACGACGCGTGTCACGAGCTCCCACGGGAATGCGTATGCGCTGAAGTCGAAGGGGAAGACGCTCAGCACGACGACGGACGCGACCAGCGTCACGGCGGCGCTGACCATCTCGCCCAGGGCCTTGATGCGCGTGCCGTCGGCGACGAGGTAGACGACGTTGACGAGGATCGCGACGCCGATCGAGATGTTGACCAGCGGCACGACGTCTGCGGCCGCCGGCGTGACGAAGTCGAGCGACTCCCAGCCCGGCCACACGTTGATGAAGCAGTACACGAGCAGGTTGACGATGATGGCCACGGAGTACCCGATGCGCCAGCCGGCTCGTCGGGAGATCGTCGGGGTGGCGGGACTTGTCGGTGCGCTCATGGCAGCCGATTCTCCCAGCATTCGACCGGTGAAGGCGCGTCCAGTCAGTCGTTGATGGCCTCGACGCCCTGCCGCTTCAGTTCATCGAGATGGTCCCGCATCCCCTGCAGAACCTCGGCTGGATGGCCAGCCCAGCCGACGACCTCGCCGATCACGCGCAAGGGCTCGCGAGTGCGGTAGGAGCGGGTCACGTTGCCGGGGAACTTCTTGTCGGTGAGGTTCGGGTCGTCCTCGAACCCGCCCGTCGGCTCGACCAGGTAGACGCGGCCGGGCGCCTCGCCCGCCGCGAGCTCCGCGCCCCAGACGGCGGCATCCAACGTGGCGGTCAGGTAGACGAAGTTCGCCGTCCTCCCCTCGCCGAAGTTGGAGCCCTTGCCGGGCTCGAGCAGGTCCCCGGCCCTCAGCTCGGCCTTCGTGCCATGGAAGAACGGCCCCGGGTCTGCGGAACCGAACCGCGTGGGATCGACGCCTGTGGCGCTCACCCGGACGCCGCGGCGATGCCGGCTGCCGCCATGTCACGCAGCAGCTTCGCGTCGGGCTTCCAGTCGACCGGGACCTGGATGGTCTTCTTGTTCACCTTGTAGCCGGCCAGGCGTGGGCGGAACTCGTCGATGACCCCGTCACCCCACGGCGCGATGAGGATGTGGTTGGTATGCACCGAGACCCCGAAGATGTACTGGCCGTCGAGCTTGAGCATCGGCTGGTTCCAGGCGATGACGAGTTCCATCCTCGGGTACTTCGTCGTGATGGCCGTGAAGATCGCGCGCACGGTCTGCTGCTTGGTCTCGTCGAACGGCGCCAGGTACTCGTCGACGGTGTGGACGCGGTGGGCGCTCGTCGAGCCGCGGGAGTACAGGACCAGCGCGTTGGCGTGGGCCTGGCTGAACCCGTGGTTCTCGCGCAGGAAGGCGATCTGCTCGGGGTACTTGCGGTCGGAGATCTGGTCCATCTGGTCGAACCAGTAGGACATTGGCTGCCCGTGCTTCTTCTCGATCGCCGGGAAGTACGACGCGCGGTCGGGGTTGGTGGCCATGGTCAGGATTCTCCGTTGGTCGTCACCTGCGCGGACAGCAGGGCCGCGAGCTTGCCGAACGGCTGCTTGTAGCCCCACTTCATGCCGAAGGCGGCGAGCCTGGCGTCGGGCCCGATGTCCGTGATGGTGACGCGAAGCGTCATCACGGTGCTGCCGTCCGGCCCGTCTGCCAGCGTCAGCTCGTTGTCGTGATGGATGGTGGTCCCCGCCTCCTCGATGCGCAGGTCCACCTCGCACTCGGGGATGAACGTCTTCTCCGGGCCCCACCACTGCTTCAGCAGTTCGGGCCGCGTCCAGGCCTCCCACACCCGTGAGCGCGGGGCCGCGTAGGTGCGCTCGAAGAGCAGGTCCTTCTTCACGGGTATCAACTTGCCCAGCATCATCTGTCTCCGTCGGTTGCAAGGAAGGCGCCGAGGGCGTCGAGGCGCGACTGCCACGTGCCCTCGAACGACGTGAGCCACTCGGCCATGTCGCTGAAGGGCTCCTCGTTGAGTCGGTAGATCCGTCGTCGCGAGACGGCCTCGACCTTCAGCAGCCGGGCGTCGCTCAGCACCCGCAGGTGCTTGGACGCCTGCGGCTGGCGAAGCGAGAGCCGGTCGGCGATCTCGCCCACGGAGCATGGCCCTCGTTTCAGCAGCTCGACGATGCGCAGGCGATTCGGCTCGCCCAACGCCACCAGCGTCTCGACCTGCATGGGCCGACCCTATCTGACATATTCCCCGATGGGAATATGTTGCCGCGATCTGGTCGACGTCCCTCCCTAGTGCCGCGCCGGTCGCCGCAGCCACCACGTCGGGGGCCCGCCGGGCACGTCGACCGGCACGGCATCGGTGAAGCCGCGACCGGCGTAGAACGCCTTGTTGGCGGGGGTCGACGTCTCGAGCCAGCAGTCCCACCCGTCGGCATCGGCCGCGTCCAGTCCCGGACGCAGCACGGCACTTGCCAGGCCACGACCGTGCAGGTCGGGGTGGGTGGCGAGCACCCCGAGGTACCAGTACGGCCGGGCGGGTGAGGCGGCCTTGAGTCCGGCCTCGTACGCCTCGAGCCGGGCCCAGACGTGCTCGCCCACCTCGTCTCGGAATGCGGCCCATCGCGCGCCATGGTCAGCGTCGACCGGGCCCCCGACAGCGAAGCGGTCCCACATCGCGACGGCCGTGCAGTCGTCGGTGACCCACGCTGTGCCCCGTCCGATGCGCGGCATGAGCAGGGTGCGGGCGAACGCTTCCCTCGCGCGGGGGTTGCCGGGCCCGATGATGAACGACCAGGCGGGGTCGGTGGCGAAGGCAGCGGCAACCATCGTCGCCACGGCTCCGACGTCGGCGTCAGTGGCGAGGCGCACGCCGGCTCGGACGGTGTCCACGGGGGGAAGGGTACGCGCGGCCACGACGCCCGCACCTTCCGTGCCGCTCGCCTGAAGATTCCCTGGGCCCGGACCCATCCGAGGCGACTCCCGCTCCGAACACCGAGTGATCGACCACCCATCACTCGACCAAAGGAGTCCTCATGCGAACGCAAACGAAGACCGCCGTCGCAGGGGCGGGCATCGCCACGCTCGTCCTCGCCTTCGCCGGGCCACCCCTCCTGGCAGGAGCCGCTGACCACCTCGATGCCCCCGGCCTCATGGCGCCGTCCGGCCGGGCCGACGCCGACATCACCGACGTCTACGCCTTCCAGGGCAAGGACGCCAGCAACACCGTGCTCGTGCTGAACACCGGCCCGGGCGCAGGCGCCATTGCACCGCTCGACTACGGAACCGACGTCCAGTACGTCATCTCCGTCGACAACACTGGGGACGCCAAGCGTGATCTCGCCTACGTCCTGCGCTTCGGCAAGGGCAACGGCACCGGCAAGGGCCAGGCCTACACCGTCACGAAGTACATGGGCGCAGGTGCCCGCAATCTCACCAAGGGCACGAAGGTCGCTTCCGGCAAGACGGGCGCGACGAAGAGCTTCGGTGGGGACTCGAAGGTCTTTGCCGGGCTGCGCTCCGATCCGTTCTTCTTCGACCTCGACGCCTTCCTCGGCGCAGTCGGCGGCAGCGGGAACGGCCGCACGTTCTGCGACGCCAAGAAGACCGACTTCTTCGCGCCGCTGAACGTCAACTCCATCGTGCTGGAGGTCCCGGATGCCGACCTCGGCAAGAACATCGGGGTCTGGGGCATGACGGTCACCCCCGACGGCCGGGTGGATCGCATGGGCCGACCCGCGATCAACACGGTGTTCAACAAGGGCGAGGACAAGAACGCCTTCAACGTCACCATGCCCAACCGCGATCCGGCCCTGTACCGGGCCAACGTCGTCAGCACGCTGAAGGCGCTGGGCGGCTACTCCGACAAGGCCGCCGGCGAGCTCGCCGACCTGCTGCTTCCGGACGTGCTCACCTACGACACGAGCACCAAGGCAGTCGGCCCGCTCAACGGCCGGGCTCTCGCGGACGACGTCATCGACGTCGAGCTGAACCTGGTGACGCAGGGCGCGGTCAAGGGCGACTGCGTCTCCGCGCACACGGACTACCGGTCGACGTTCCCGTACCTGGGCGCGCCGCGGTAGCCATCGCGAGTCGGTGGGACGCGGCACGCACCTAGCCGGTGCCGCGTCCCACCTCGCTGGTGAAGTCCCGACCCCACCGACCCGAGAGGCTCGTCGTGCCCATCACCCTCGCCCTTGCTGACCCGGCCCCCGCGCCGGTGCGCCCACCGCGCCGTCGCCGGATCGGTCCGGCCAGCGCGGTCATCGCGTTCGCCCTCGTGGTCATCGCGACCGCCTATCTCGTCCGGGCGGCCTCGTCCGATGCCGAGGCCACCGCCTACGTCGAGTTCCCCGTGTCCGACGCGCAGGACGTCGACACCGCTCCCGAGGCGGCCACCGGACCGGTAGGCATCCCCCTGGCCGACGCCGCCGCGCAGGCCACCCTCGATCGGGTGGTCGCCGCGTCTGACCTCGCGGCGTCCCCGGGGCAGCTCGCCCTTCGGGCTCAGCTGCTACTGCAGCGGGCCGCCGTGACCGGCGATGCCGACAGCTACGCGCGGGCCCTGGCCAGCCTGGACCAGGCGGTCGCGTCCGCCCCCGGCGACCTGGACCTCCTCGCTGCGCGCGCCGCCGCGCGCGTCACCACCCATGACTTCGCGGGCGCCGCGACGGACGCGCAGCGCGTCCTCGCCGTGATCCACGACCACCTCGGTGCCCTGGGCGCCGCCTACGACGCAGCATTCGAGACCGGCCAGTACGCCGATGCCGAGGGATTCCTCGCCGCCCTCGCCCGCCTCGCGCCCGCCTCCCCGCAGGTGCTGTTCCGACAGGCGCGCTGGGCCGCCCTCGGCGGCGACCCGGTCGGCGCCGCCACCATCGCGGCCCGCGCCCGCGCCATCGCCACGACGACCGGGATCGTGGGCACCGCGCGCGCGGGCTACGACCTGCTCGTCGGCAAGCTTGCCCTCGACGAAGGCCGCTACGCGATCGCGCTCGGCGCATACGAGTCGGCCCTCGCCGCCGCGCCCGGTTGGCACGCCGCGCTCGCCGGCCTGGGCCGCGCCCGCGCCGCCTCCGGCGACCTCGTCGGAGCCGAGGAGGCACTGGCCGCTTCCACCGGGATCGTGCCGCTCCCCGAGACGCTCACCGCGCTCGGCGACGTCCGCACGGCCCTCGGCGACACTGCCGGAGCCGAGGTGGCGTACGGGACGGTCGACGTCGTGGCCCGGCTGGAGTCGGTCCAGCAACTCGCCAGCAGGGCGATCGTCCTGTCCCGAGCCGATCGGGGAGTGGACACCGACGCCGCGGTGCGCGATGCGCGCGCCGAGCTGCGCGTGCGCCAGGACGTCTACGGATACGACGCGCTCGCCTGGGCACTGCTCGCCGACGGCCAGGCGGCCGAGGCGGCCACGATGGCCGACCGCGCGCTCGCCCTGGGCACGCTGGACCCGCGGCTCCTCCTGCATGCGGGGCTCGCCCACGCGGCCAACGGCGACGAGGCTCGGGCGACAGAGCTGCTGCGCACCGGGCTGGACCTCAGCCCGACCCTCGACCCCCTGCTCACCGAGCGTGCCCGCGCGGCGCTCGCCGGCCTCGGGACCGCGTCGTGACGCGCGCACGCGTGGCCGCGCTCATCGCGACCGCGACTATTGGCGTCGGGCTGGTGACGGCGCTCTCGCCCGTCGCGAGCGCCCACCCGCTCGGAAACTTCACCCACAACACCTACGTCGGATTCTCCGTGAGCACCGACAGCGTCGCCGTCGACCACGTGCTGGACCTCGCCGAGATCCCGACGTTCCAGGAGCGCTCGGCAATGGACGCCGACGGCGACGGCGCCGTGAGCTCGGCCGAGGCAGACGCCTGGGCCACCGCGCGCTGCGCGGCCGCTGCGACGCGGATCGTCGCCACGACCGACCTCGGGCCCGTGGCGTGGTCCACCGGCCCGGCGACCATCACCTTCCCCGAAGGCGAGGGCGGCCTGCCGACAACCCGTCTGGAGTGCGGGCTCAGCGCCGACGTGGCCGGCGCGCGGACGTTCGAGGCCAACGTCGACGTTGCTCAGGGGCGGGCGGGCTGGCATGAGATCACCGCGGTCGGCGACGGCATCGCTGTCACGTCGGGGGCCCCGGACTCCTCGCCGAGCCAGCGCCTCACCGCCTACCCCGTCGACGGCTCCACGATGGACGTCACGTCCGTCGCGATCGGCTGGGGTGGCGCAGGGGGCATCGCGGGTGTCGCCGCTGCGGGTGCTCCCGCCGCAGCACTTCAGCCGCCCGTGTCCGACCCCGCGAGCGCCACGGCATCTGCGCTGGCCCCCATCGGCCTGGACGGCGCCGCCCGGGCGTTCACCGACCTCATCGGCCGGCAGGACGTGACCGTCGGCTTCGCCCTGCTCGCGGTCCTCATCGCCGTCTTCCTGGGCGGCCTACATGCCATGGCTCCCGGCCACGGCAAGACGATGATGGCGGCTGCGCTCGTCGGCACCACGGGCCGACGTCGCGACGCCTTCGCCCTCGGCGCGTCCGTCACCGTCTCGCACACCGCGGGCGTCGTCATCCTCGCCGTGGCTCTCACGCTCTCGTCGGCCGTCGCAGCCGAGTCCGCGTACCCGTGGCTGGGCCTGGCCAGTGCCGTCATCGCGGTGGCCGTCGGGGTGAGCCTGCTCCGCCAGGCGCGCCGCGGCGGGCATGCGCACTCACATCCGCACCCACACGCGCACGATCACGATCACGACGATCACGCCCCGGGTCATCCCGGCCATGACCACCACGACCACGGGCACGACGAACACCGGCACGACGATCACGGTCAGCACGATCACGGGCACGACGCTGCGCCCGGCGCCCTGCGAGTGGCCGCGCGGTCGCACGCACCGGTTGTGCAGCGGCCCGCAACCCGCCGGTTCGTCGCACTCGGCCTCGCCGGTGGCCTCGTTCCGTCCCCGTCGGCGGTCGTCGTGCTGCTCGCCGGGTTCGCCCTCGGCCGCTCGTGGTTCGCGCTGCTCCTCGTGGTGGCCTACGGCATGGGCATGGCCCTCACGCTGTGCCTGACGGGTCTCGTGCTCGTCCGGGCTGGTGGTCTGTCGCGACGAGTCGCCGCCGGGGCGGCCGTCCCGTTGCCGATCGCCGCGGCGCTGCGCCTGCTCCCGGTGATCGCGGCGGTCACGGTCGTGGCCGCTGGGCTGTGGCTCGGGTTCCGCAGCATTCTCGCCATGTGAACCACGGCCGACAGGCCACGAGCATGGTCTCCGCGGTGCCTACGCTCGACCAAACCGTCCGAGCATCCGGGGCCACCTTGGAGAGCCCGCCGCGCGATGAGCGACTGCAGGGCATCCTCAATGCGATCGCGTGGATTCCGCTGCTGGAATCACTTCTGGGGACGCCACCGATGTGGTTCGGCATCGGCAACTACGGGGCGCTCTGCAAGAACGGCTGCTCCTGGGGCGTAATAGCCTGCCCGCCGACGCCTCCCGGCCGCTTCGCTCAGGCGGGACGCCGCAGCCACCAGGTCGGGGGACCGCCGGGCACGTCGACCGGTACGGCGTCGGTGAAGCCGCGACCGGCGTAGAAGGACTTGTTGGCCGGAGTCGACGTCTCCAGCCAGCAGTCCCAGCCCTCGGCCTCGGCCGCCGCCAGGCCCGGGACGAGCACCGCGCTCGCCAGGCCGCGGCCCTGCTGGCCGGGGTGGGTGGCCAGCACCCCGAGGTACCAGTACGGCCGCACGGGGGCGACCGACTTGAGCGCTGCCTCGTACGCCTGGAGCCGTGCCCATGTCTCCTCGCCGACCTCGGCCCGGAATGCGGCCCAGAGCGCGGCATGGCCGTCGTCGACCGTGCCCCCAACGGCGACGCGGTCCCACATCGCGACGGCCGCGCAGTCGTCGGTGACCCACGCCGTCCCCCGGCCGATCCGCGGCACGAGCAGGGCGCGGGCGAACGCCTCCATCGCACCAGGCCTGCCCGGCCCGATCATGAACGCCCAAGCCGGGTCCGTGGCGAAGGCAGCCGCCACCATCGACGCCACCGCATCGACGTCGTCCAGCGTGCATAGCCGCACGCGCGCAGTCGGCGACTGGCGACCGGCATCCATCAGGAGCCGATCTGCTGGGGCACCGCACGCCACGCCGGCGTCGCCCCCGCGGGCGTCGCCAGCGACGAGGCGGTCAGCACCTGGTAGTCGCGGGGCAGGAAAGCGACGGTCAGGGTCACGGCATCAGTATTGGAGATGAGGACCCGGACGAGGAAGACGCCGTCGGCGGGCAGCCGGAAGCGCCGGTACGCCTGCCCGCCGCCGGGGTAGTCGGCCTGGTAGTACCAGTAGCCGCCGCTGCACAGCCCGTTCGTGGTGACCTGGAAGGTCGGCCCGAGTTCGCTGACGAGGCCGGGCTTGAACGAGGTGATCGCGCACGCGGCCGGCGCCAGCGGCGTCGGGACGTCCGTCGGCATCGTGAACGTCCACGATGCGACCCGGCGGCCGTTGAATGCCAAGGAGTACTTGCCGGATCCGGGCAGCTCCAGGCCGCCCCACGGGATGCTGTCCTTGCACTTCCCGTCGATGATCACCGTGCCATTGCGGGTGAGGACGCATCGCCTCCCGTTGTCCCACATCTCGCCGACTTCCATGGTGTACACGAAGCGACCCTCGGGGGAGGCCTGGTAGTCCTCCTGCCGGAAGACCCCGGCTCCGTACTGCCTCCACAGCGGCGCCACCCACAGGTTGCGGGTGGTGGCGCTGGTGACGTCGACGGCCTCGAGCTCGCGCGCCTGGGCGGGTGCAGCGCCTGAGATGACTCCCGCCAGCATGACCACGCACGCTCCGCCGACGGCGATGGCCTCGCGGATCGCTCGCCTGCTCATGGACTCTCCGTCAGTCTGCGCACCGCCCTCGCAGGCTACTGCCACGGTGGAACGGCCAGGCCCGCCCGATGAGCAACTATGGTGGCTGCTTCCGGGTGAAGGCCGGCGACAGCGCGGGAGCATGATGGCCATGACACTGCTGGAGACCAAGCTCCGCATCCCTTCGCTCCGGCCCGAGGCGATCGCGCGCCAGCGGTTGCTGGACCAGCTGAGCCGGAGCGCCAGCGTCCCCGTGACCCTTGTCTCCGCTCCGGCCGGCTTCGGCAAGACCACCCTCGTCAGCCAGTGGGCCGAGTCGGCCCGCCTGCAGTCGCACGCCGTCGCGTGGGTGTCTCTGACGTCGCGCGACAACGATCCCGTGGCCTTCTGGACGTACCTGGCATCGGCGGTCGACGCGGCAGCGCACGGCGTCGGCAGCCAGGCCTTGGCGCTCCTCGCACTTCCCGCCTCGTCCACCGAATCGGTCGTCACGTCCCTGCTCAACGACATCGACCGCCTCGCCACGCCCCTGACGATCGTCCTCGACGACCTCCACCTGGTCGAGGCGTCGGACGTCCGCTCCAGCGTCGAGTTCTTCGTCGAGCACCTGCCCGGCAACGCGCATCTCATCCTGGCGACCCGGGCGGATCCGGGGCTGCCGCTTGCGCAGATGCGGGCACGGGGCCAGCTGATGGAGATCCGCGTGACCGACCTGCGGTTCACCCTCGACGAGGCCGTCAGCTACCTCAACGACTCGATGGGGCTGGCCCTGGCGCCGTCCGACGTCGCGTCCCTGGAAGCGCGCACGGAAGGCTGGATCGCGGCACTCCAGCTCGCCGCGCTCTCCGTCCAAGGACGCGAGGATGCCCACTCCTTCATCGCCAGCTTCGCCGGGGATGACCGGTACGTCGTCGACTACCTGGTCGACGAGGTGCTCGCGCGCCAGCCTGACGACGTGCGGGAGTTCCTCCTGCGCACCAGCCTGCTGGACACCTTCAGCGGACCCTTGTGCGACGCCGTCACCGGGCAGTCGAACGGCAAGGACCGCCTCGCCTCCCTCGAGCGCAGCAACCTCTTCCTCGTCCCGCTGGATGACCGCCGCGAGTGGTACCGCTACCACCATCTGTTCGCCGACGTCCTCCGCGCCACCCTCCTCAGCGACCACCCGGGCCTGGCAGCGGACCTGCACCGCCGCGCGAGCGCGTGGCTCGAGGCGAAGGGGCTGCTCGACGAGGCCATCGCGCACGCGTTCGCCGCGGGCGACGTCCCGCGCGCCGCCTTCCTGGTGGAGCTGGCGATCCCCGCCATCCTCCGGGAGCGGCGCGAGTCTCTGCTCGCGGACTGGCTGGCCGCTCTGCCGGCGGAGGAGATCACCGCCCGTCCCGTACTGGCGGTCTACTCCGGCCACATGAGCCTGGTCGCCGGGGACCTCGATTCCGCCGACCGCCGGTTCGCCGAGGCCGAGGTGGCCCTGTCCCGCGCAGGCGAGGACGCCCGTTCGCAATGGGCGCAGACCGACGCGCTGCGGACCCTCCCGGCGACGATCGCCACGTACCGCGCGGCGATCGCGCAGGCCAGGGGCGACGTGGCCACGATGCGCGAGCAGGCCGCTCGCGCCCTCGACCTCGCCGGTCCCGATGACCACTTCGCCCGCGGCTCGGCAGCGGGCTTCCTCGGGCTCGCGGCCTGGTCGGTCGGCGACATCGTCGAGGCGCGGACCGTCTTCGCCCAGGCGCTGGCCAGCCTCCACGCAGGCGGGAACATCGTCGACGAGCTGATCAGCACGGTGGCGCTGGCGGACATGTGGGTCGTCTCCGGCTGCCCGAGCGAGGCAGCACGCCTGAACGCAGCCGCGCTCGCGCGTGCCGAGCAGCATGGCGCGCAGGCCGACCGGGCGGCGGCCTACCTGCACGTGGCGGCGAGCCAGCTCGCGACCGGCGCGGGGGATCCCGAGTCGGCCCGGCGCCACCTCGATGACGCTGCACGGCTGAGCGACCCCGAGGGCATCGGCGAGGGAGGCTTCCGCTGGTACGTGGCATTGGCTGACCTGCGCGCCGCTGAGGGCGACTACGACGCCGCGGTGGCCTGCCTCGAGCAGGCCGAGGCGATGTACCGGCCGCTCTTCCTGCCCGAGGTCCGCCCGATTCCCGCGATCAGGGCCCGCATCGACCTTCGGCGCGGAAACATCGCCGAGGCCGTGCGGTGGGCGGAGGCAGGGGCCGGCGCCCGTGGCGGCAGGTCCGAGTACCTCCGCGAGTACGAGGACCTCACGCGCGTCCGGCTGCAGCTCGCCCTCGCGCCATCAGGCGGAGCCGGAATCCTCGCAGAGCAGGCCGAGCGGCTCCAGGCGCTCAGGGAGCACGCCGCTGAAGCCGGACGACTCGGGAGCCTCCTCGAGATCGCCGTCTGCGAGGCGCTGATCCGCGACCGCATGGGTGACGCCACGGGAGCCGCGGGCGTGCTCGCGGACGCCTTGGTGCGCTTGCCCGAGCCGCAGGCGTTCGCGGACCTGTTCGCCTCGGACTGGGGCGTGCTCGAGCCCCTGCTGGCCGAGGCCGCGCTGCCGGGACCAGAGGCTGAGAAGGCCGACCGGGTCCGTGCCCGGGCGGCCCGGCCGCGGGCCGCACGCAAGCACCCGGGACCTGCGGGCGCGGATGCGCTCAGCGAGCGGGAGCGGGCCGTGCTGCGGATGCTCGACACCGAGCTGACCGGCCCGCAGATCGCGCGCGAGCTGTTCATCTCCCACAACACCATGCGGACCCACACCAAGCGGATCTTCACCAAGCTGGACGTCACCAGCCGGCGCGCCGCCGTCGCCCGCGCCCGCGAGCGGGGGCTCATCTAGGGCAGGCGAGCCGCGGGGAATCACCCCGTCGGTCACATCATTGGGTGACGCGCCGTCACCCTGTTCGTTCCTACCGTCCAGGTACCGAGGCAAGCCCGCCCGGACCTGACACCAGGAGCGCACATGTCCATCACGCCCACCGCACTGACCCGGACCGCCGGCATCGCCGCCATCGCCTCGGGGGCACTCTTCGTCGCCGTCCAGATCGGGCACCCCACGCTCGACGCGGCCTTCGCCACCACCACCGAGTACTTCGTCCGCGAGTACGCCAAGGTCGCCATGGCCCTGCTCGGACTCATCGGCATCACCGGCATGTACCTGCGGCAGGTCCGGCAGTCAGGGGTCCTGGGACTCATCGGCGGCTCGGTCTTCGCCGCGGGATTCCTTTCCATCCTGACCATCACGGTCATCAGCGTGACCATCCTCCCGACCGTCGCCGGGTTCGCCCCCGGGTACGTCGACAGCGTCCTGGCCGGCCTCGGCGGCGGGACCTCCACCGCCGACATCGGGGCGCTCTCCACGCTCAGCACCGTCGGCGGCCTGGCCTACATGCTCGGCGGGCTCGTCTTCGGCATCGCCTTGTTCCGGGCGAACGTCCTGGCCCGCTGGGCGGCGGTCGTGCTGTCCGCCGGCACCATCGCCACCGTCCTGCTGGCGATGCTCCCCGACTTCAACGATCGCCTGCTCGCCATCCCGACGGGCATCGCGATGATCGGCCTGGGCTACTCGCTGTTCACCCGCGCCTCGGATGCTGCCGCACCCGTCGCCGTCATGGCCAACGTGCTCGATGCGCCGGTTGCCCGATGAGCTCCCCAGCAGCCCGCCCCACCCGGCCGCCTCGTGCGGTCGGGTGGGTGCAGCTGGTCCTCGTTGCCTTCGTCGCCTTCCCCGCTATCGCGGGCACGCTCCGCCTCGTGGAGCTTGCCGGCGGCCCTGCCACCCTCCCGGCCGACCCCCGGATGACCAGCTCGCCGCTGCCCATCGCCGCCCATGTGGTGGGAGCGATCGGGTTCGCCGTGCTCGGTGCCCTGCAGCTCTCCGGCGGCCTGCGCCGTCGCTACCCGGGGTGGCACCGTATGGCCGGTCGGATCACCGTCGCCCTCGGTCTGGCGGTGGCGATCTCCGCCTTGTGGATGACCATTCGCTACGCCCGGCAGCCCGGCAGCGGCGAGATCGCCTTCATGCTGCGGATCGCGTTCAGCTCCCTCATGGCCGCCTGCCTCGTGCTCGGGGTGGCCACAGTCCGCCGCGGCGATGTGGCTGCCCACCGAGCCTGGATGATCCGCGCCTACGCGATCGCGCTTGCCGCGGCCACCCAGATGTTCACCCTCGGCTTCGGAGCGGCGATCCTCGGCACCGGCGTGGTCGCCCACGACGTCTCGCTGGGCTCGGCCTGGCTCATCAACCTGGCCGTCGCGGAGGTCATCATCCGCCGCGGGATGCGCAGGCGCCCACGGGTCGGCGCTCCGCGCCCGGCGGTGCTGACCTCATGACCCGTATCCCCGACAACGGGTCCGTCACCTACGTGGTGCGCGTCGCGAGCCGCCTTCCCGCAAGGCGCGAAGCGTGGTTCGACGGCTTCGAGATCACCCACGAGGCGGACGGCACGACGTCTCTGACAGGCGCCGTCGTCGACCAGGCGGAACTGCACGGCCTGCTCGCCAAGATCCGGGATCTCAACCTCACGCTGCTGTCGGTCTCGCCGACTGCGGGGCCGGAGCTGTTGGGCAGCGCCTGAGTGATCTCTATCCACTTGCAGATCCGAGCACGCGAGTGGATCAGGTGAGCCGAATCCGTGCGTTTCGTCAGCCACGTGCGATCGTGGCGGTTCTCGACCTGTTCGGACTCTCGCATCGCTAGGGTCCGCTCATGCGTGCGGCGCGGATCGGGCTCAGCATCGGGGCATCCCTGCTGGCTGCCACGGCGATCGCCGGCAATGCCGGTGCGGCCACGCCGCCGACACCGACGTTCCCCGCGTCGATCTGGAGCGCCTACCGCGATGCGATCATCGACTCGGCCGTTGCCAGGCCGGACGAGGTCGTGACCAACCTGCTCGTGCTGTCACCAAGCGATGGCCGCACCCAGTGGAAGGTGATCGACGGCGAGCAATACCTCCTGGTGGGGCAGTTGCGCGGCGCGCCGTTCACCGGAGTGGATCCTGGTCAGAAGTTCCAGTTGCCGGGCGATCGATGGGTATCGGTCCCGCGCGACCTGGCGCAGGCATGCGCGGCGTACAAGTGCCGGCGCATGGACGATGCGGCACTCGATCTCCAGCTCAGGCAGATCGTCGGGCTCCCCCCGGACGCTGACTACGACTACATCATTCGCTTCTGGGTCAAGCCGTCGGACATGTTCAGACCATGCACCGACCCGCGGGTGACTGTGCGCTCCTGCCCAGAGCAGGTTGCGTCCGGATCTGCGGCGGATCCGGTCCCGAGCACGGTCGGATCCACCGACCTCGCGTCATTCCTGTGGACGCAGGCGAACTACGCCTGGCGGCTGCCGTCAGCGTTCCATCCGAAGGCCGCGGTGTCGTGCGCAGTGAACTGGAATACCGAGCGCTGCTACGGATTCCCGTGGACGCGACTGGGCTACACCTACGACTGGACGCCCGGTGCGGCTGACCACGAGGGGGTCACCGAGTTCGTAGCCGCGAACGGAGCCACTGCGTATCTCGAGTCGTTCGGCAAGCACCGCAAGTACTTCCCGCAGCGTTAGCAGCCGACACCGACCGAACCTGCCGGCAGCGTCTAGCCGATTGACCCGGGTGCCGGTATAGCCGCACGGGGGAGGCGACCGGCGATGCGTAGGGCCCGGCCTCAGAGAGGCCTCGTGAGGGGAGAGCGGTGGCCAGGGGTGGGCGAAACGCAGCCCCTTCCAATTCTCAGACCCTCCCCCTCGAGAATCGGACTCTGGTAGTTGTTGGTATTGAGAAGTTTTCGCGCACCCAGACTCACCAAGACGCACTGAGAACCACAAAGAAAGGACAGAAGTGCGGGCAGAAAAGAGCCGTTGTCCACAGGGTCCGAGACGCTCCCTCATAACTCGTGATCCTCTGCGAGGAGTAAGCGTCTGAGCTCCTCGGGAGTGAAGGCCGGTGTCTGCTTGTGCAGCATTGCGTGGCAGTTTGGGCACACCGGGCGCAGGTCCACGATGGGATCGATCGTGTACTCCTGGCCGATCGTCGAAATCTCCCTTAGGTGATGCACGTGTATGAAGCCCTCGCCGATGCTTCCGTAACGGTCGCCGAATGACATGTCGCATACGGCGCACACTGATCCGTAGTGTGCGAGGCATGCAGCTCGCGCGGCCGGGTTTCGCTCGTAGCGATTCACAGTGACCCTGGCGAGGGACCCCTCAGTGAGAGTTTCGGCGCCCTCCTCCTCAGGGCTGGTGAACGGCTCATCGCCCGTCCACAGCGCCTCGAGTTGGAGCGCCCCGTCTGCCGGCAGCTGAACCCCCGAGCCTTGGATACGGTCCCAATTCAACCCGGGGACTTGATCCTTGATGTCGTCGATATCGAGCATCGCGTTGTCTGACAAGACTCTGTCCCAAGACACGCTCGCGTAGTTGGCGAACTTGCTCGGGGCTCCGTCCCAGTGCGGTTCCTGGAAGACCTCAGAGGTGAACCAGCCCGATGCGACTAGGCCGCGAAGGGGTCCCTGCTGCAATAGGAACGCGCGGTCACCTGGCCGGATACCTCCGCTGCGGACTCCCGTGGCCCAGCGGTCCGGCACCCGCTCACCTAGCGCGGTCGCCTCGATGGCGTTCGGGCGGCCACCCGTGTTCCAGTCCCACTTGAGCGAGTTCCAGGTAAGGATGAATGTCTGTGGCCTCACCTCGGCTTGGACCGGAGTGCTTTCGGGCCCGACCACGGTGAATCCGAGTTGGCGAAGCTCGCGGGCTGCGCCGGCGTCGCCTCCGCTGAACTCCTCGTGTGGCAGGGCTCGGCCGAACTGGAACATATGCGCAGCACCGAGTACGGCCTTGGAGTCGTACTTCTTGCCGTTGCGAACAATGAAGTAGGCGCGGGCCCTGCCAAACCGATATCGGCGAAGGAACTCGTCGCGGCCTATTTGGTCAAATTCGTCGAGGGCTTTCTCGACGGCTCGAGCGTCTGTTACGTGCAGTGTCGACATGGAACCCCCGCGCAGGCTAAGTGCTGCTGGTCACGTTAGCCCCCGAGTCCGACGCACGGGAGTGGCACACGGATCCGGAAGGCCGCCTCGCGTCTTTCGGCCCGGAAGCCGGCTTCGGTACCTGACCCTTCAGCCAACGTGGAGCGGATGGAAGTAGTCGAATAGGCCCTGTTTGATCGGTTGGTCGAATTTGAGCAGCATGGTCACCACCGACAGGGGCCTTCCGTCGCCGTCCGGCATGGTCGTTTCCTCGGCTTCGGTTGCCGTGGCTGGCCCCAGGTAGTAGTGGTCGCTGCCCTCTGCGTCGTCCTTCTTGACGAATACGTGCACGTGAACCAAGCCGTCCACGACCAGCCTCACCTCCCTACTCTCCAGAGTCCGCCTACTTCTGGAGAACCACCGCATCGTTGACGGGTCCAGCAACTGGTCTTCATACGCTGTGCTCGCGTCGATTTCGCTGGACTTGTGAAGCGTCACAAAGATCGCACAAACGCCGGTGGCCTCGTCGGTCTTATAGCCATAGATGGTCGAGGCAAAGGCGCGAGGCCATCCGACGATGCGGGCGGCATCTCGTCGGGAGTACTGCATACCCGACGTGAACGGAAGACCCGCCTCATAGCGGTCGCGAGTGAGCTCCTTGCCGGTCTTCACGAGATCAGCAACAGCGTCACTCAGGGCGGATGATTCGGCGTACGCGACTCGAAACTCCTCAGTAAGTCGCACCGTGTCGTCATGGCGTTCCGCGATGCCGGTCTGATACCGGGTGACATCTGCCTGCGCGTAACCCGTCAACGTGAGCGTGTCGACGGCGCTTGTGATGTGTGAGGGATCGCTTGGAATGTCAGCCAAGGCGAATGCATCGCGGATATCGGACAAAGTGACGGCCCCAGTCGCGAGGAGCAGCTCAAGGAGGACGAACTCGTGCATGCGCTTGCTTGCGAGAACCTCGTGTGAGAGGAGATCCAGAGCCCGCGATTCACTCGAGCTAAGCATGGAATCGACTCGAAGCAGGGATTGCGCTAGCGCGGGGTAATGCTCCTTCTTCGTGGCCAGTAGCACCGGATCCACTGAGCGGAAGCGGTAGAAGTCCCAGAGTTTGGGCACACCGCCCACTCGGTTTCTCATCGCTAGGAGGGCGTTCTTCAGGTTCGCCATGCTGTCGAGCTGCGTCTGCTTGATCGACTCCAGGATTCGGTCACGAGCGATCTCGTCGAAGCTGACGCTTGACAGGCCCGGGAGAGCGCCCCCTTCAACTGCCTCATTCAAGCGCTCTCGAAGCGACTCGCGGTTAAGGGAGTCATCGCCAAACAGTGCGATCGGAATGAGGAAGTTGTTGGTGTAGTTGCCGATGAAGTCAATGACCGCCAGGTACTCCTTCCCCTCGGCGAGGCGCAAACCTCGACCCAACTGCTGAACGAACACGATTGCGGACTGCGTCTGCCGAAGCATGACGACTTGGTTCAGGCTCGGGATATCGACGCCTTCGTTGAATACGTCGACAGTGAGGATGTAGTCGAGCTCTCCAGCCTCCAGTTGGGCGACCCGGCGTTCGCGGGTTTCGATGGAATCCTCGCCGGTAAGTGCGACTGTTCGCAGAGGCCGGCCCCGCAGGGAGCGTTGGTTCAGCTCTTCGGCGAGTCTGTGGCTTTCCTCCCGGCGGCTACAGAAGATCAGGCCTCGTGGAGCCACCCCTGCCTGACCGTAAAGCTCCAGTGCTCGAATGAGATGTTCCACTCGTTCGGGGGAAATCAACAGGTGAAGAGGTGTGTCATCTGTGGTCGTACCGGCGCCTTCGTAGACCACGTCGGAGATTCCGTAGTAGTGGAAAGGCGACAGCATCTCTGCTTCGAGCGCCTTGCTGAGTCGAATCTCGTACGGGACGTTGTAGTCGAAGAGTTCAAAGACGTTGAACCCGTCAGTTCGTTCCGGCGTTGCGGTCATACCAAGCAGAAAGCTAGGCCGGAGCCTCTCGATCACTCGCTGATACGAAGCAGCCCCAGCTCGATGCGCCTCGTCGATGATGACGTAGTCGAAGGCGTCGTATGGCAAGGAAGTGAGAGTGGCCTCTTGCGACAGCGTCTGGATGGTGGCAAAGACGTAGCGTCGGTCCAGTTGCTTGCTTGTTCCGGTGAGCAGGCCATAGTTCGTGGGAGGACCTTGCAGTACCCGCTGATACTCCCGAATCGTGCGAGCAAGAATCTGCTCTCGGTGGACGACAAAGAGCATGCGTTTCGGGTCTACTGAACGCACGTCCAGCGCGGAGAGCATCGTCTTCCCTGTTCCGGTGGCCGAGATGACGATCGCGCGTTTGTTTCCCTGTGCCCTGGCGAGATCCAGAGCGAGAAGAGCATCTTGCTGCATGCTGTTGGGCTCGATTGGGGAACCGAGCGAAGGCTCTCCAGGAAGCGTGGTCCTTCCTATTTCGCGACTCGGGGGCGCGACGTACGTGGCCGCGTATTCGTCGATCCACTCTTGAGTCAGTGGCTCGGACGCGGCGATCTGATCGTCGAGAAGCCTCATCAGCTGTGCGGCAAGGTCACTGCCCGCGGCCGCCGAGACTTTGAGATTCCATTCGTGGTTCTGTGATAGAGCCCGGTTCGTGAGGTTCGAGCTGCCGATCATGGCAGTAACACTCCGGGGCCGTTGGAATATGTAGCCCTTGGGATGGAACCCCTCGGCTGCGTGGCGTCTGACGTCGATGCCCAGGTGCTTCTTGAGGTTCAGTAGCTCTGCGAAGGCCCGCGGATTGTTGAAGCGGAGGAAGTCTGACGTGACGATTCTCCCATTGCCCCTGTGTTCAAGCAGGTGCTGCTTCAGCTGCGCTATGGCTCCGGCGGAGATGAAGGCAACCGAGAACGTGAAGTCGCCGCCTAGCTCGAGTTCCTCGACGAGTGCGTGTTCGACGGTTCGCCCGTCCTGGTTGAGCACCAGCCTTGGGTTGTAGTGCCCTGGCCCCGCTGCCTGGCTTCCCACATAGCCGTACTGGATGTCGCGGTTGAAGCGATCGGCCCAGATGAGATCGCTTTCCATCAGGCGTGATCCGCCTGGATCATGGCCACCGCCGGGAGGTCGGCAGGCGCCCAAGTGATGGTGTCGAGCTCGTCTGGTCGCAGCCACTTGAGGGCTACGTGCTCGGTTAGCGTCGGCGTACCGGCCACGAGGCGACAGTAGAACGTCGTCAGAGTGACGACACCGAAGTCGTACTCGTGGGTCGTCGTTGTGATCTCGCGCCCAACCTCGACCGAGCAGTCCAGTTCCTCGCGTATCTCGCGCTCAAGCGCAACTGCGGGTGATTCCCCTGGCTCGATCTTTCCTCCTGGGAACTCCCAAAGGCCAGCCAGGTTCCCTTGTGGGCCACGTTGAGCGCAGAGTATGAGTCCGTCGTGGAGAACCGCGGCCCCCACCACGCGAATCCGCCTTGTCACCGTGCCTCCCTCGTCCCTGGAGCTTACAGATTCAGTGCGACAGGGCGGGCTGTGCTGTGTGGGCATCGGCTCCCTCCGGGCGAATCAGCAGGAGACCGCCAGACGACCGGTACATAGTGGGACCCGGGGGAAGGGGCAACGACCGTGGGCAGCACCTACACGTCCAAACAGACACCGCAGGAACTCGCCGCGTGGGCGGCGGCCGGTTTCGACGAGGACGAAGCGTTCCAGTGGGGCCGCATGGACTACGCCCCTGAAGAGGCATCGGCGTGGCGGGACATCGGCTTCACCTTGAACAGCGCCAATCACTGCCGTGGAAGCGGAATGAGCATCGATAGGGCGAAGGAATGGCTAGCCGCGGGCATGCCCCCGCCGGGCGACCGCATGAGGTGGGACGCGACCATGTACGACTCGTTGATTGAGCCCGTTGCCGCCATGCAATTGCGCGAACTAGGGGTGAACCACCTCAACCGGGACCACCTCGCCTGGATCGAGCACTACTCGTTGGACGAGTTCGCCCGGCTCGCCGTCGACTGGGCGAACCGTGGCGGCAAGGTGACGGTGAGTAGCCGTCTTCTGCAGACGATGCTTACCGCGGACCAGATCCTTGCTGCATTCGACGCCGGCTTCGGTGACTACGCCGTCGAGGAGTGGTTCGACCACTTCGGTTGGGCCCTGCCGGTCTGGCTCTCGTGGCGTGACGCGGGCTTTGCCGCAAAGGATGCCGGCATTCTGTCGAAGGGCTTCGCGAATCCCCAGCAGGTCGAGCCGTGGGTCGAAGCGGGATTCAGCTACCTGTCCGCGACCGGCTACGCCCAGAGAGGCGTCACGCTCGATCAAGCTTGCGCCTTCCGTGGTGAGGGCATCCTTGCCCGGGATCTCACTGCCGAGGGATTCCTCAGGGAGGATCGCCCCGTGTTGCTGTGGTCACATGCCTTCTCGCGCTCCCGTGGGGCCTCACACGTGTACGCGTTCAAAGCGAACGCCGACGAAGCCATCCTCCAGCGGGTGTTCATGGCTTTGGCGAACCTGCAGGCGGTCAACAACAGTTCCGGTGTCAGCATGTACTCCTCGATCTCGGAGTGCCACGCCTTTCTCGACGGCGGGGTCTACTATTCCTCGCCCTACGGCTTTGGTGGTCTCCGCGGCACATGGGTTTTCGGTGACCTATCGCTGGCGCTCCTGTGTGACCGGGCCGGGTTGAAGCGGCCCCGAACGCCTCGGCAACCCAGCCGCGATGACCTCAACCAAGCCTGGGACTGGCAGCGCACTTCGCAGGTGTCCGAACTCGAGCAGCGAGCCGCAGCGGCACTCGGAACACAGTGGCTCGTACAACTCGACGACCTTGTCAGTCCCACTCCGATGCCACATTCATAGGCAGAATCCCAGTTAGGCAACGCGGCGAGTACCTGCGGAGGCGCTTTGGAAGCAAGACGAACAGGTGATCGTCTGCCCGGAATCTGGCAGGAGATAGCTGAATACTTGAAAGCCTCGCGGCCACAAACGGCGTGGACCGGGCTCAATTCGATGACAAGGTGAAGTAGGAGGAGACGACATGAACGTTGAAGGTGGCGAGGAAGAGTCGGGCGCGGACTCCGACCTAATGGCGATACCCTTCGCCGTCCGCGTCCGAGTGACCCAGGAACAGGTGACGGCCGCCGTCGAGGCGTTCTTCGACGACAACGGCGACATCGGTGGCTATGAGATCACCGGGGCGACCACGCTCCCCGACGGCACCGTGCAAGTTGTTGGTGAAGCGTATGTGGAATCCGGAATGAGTGCGATGGAGTGGGGCGGCTACGTGGATCGCGGCATCTTGACAGTTGACGTGGAGTTACCCATCGTCGACCCACAATCCGCACCCTGAAGGACCCAGAGCGTGGACGGATTTGGCGTCCGAACAGCAACGAGCGGCCGCCTCCAGCAGCAGTACCGGGGTCAGCCCTGAACTGGTCCGTTCACTGCTAATTGGGGAGGCCGTTGTCGTGCAAGCTGGACGATGGGCACACATAGCAGTCGCCCGGGCGCTCTAGCGAGATGGACGACAAATGCCGCTTACTAGGACAGCGGGATCGTAGGTTGTGATCTCGTACTCGTCGCTGGAACCCACCTCGGCGGCAAAGAAGAGCGGGTACAACAAGTTGCCGCAACTGTTCCGAATCTCGTCAGAGTCCTTGCCCCGAGGAGGGTGCAGCTGGAAGTTGTTCGACTTGATGGTGCCGATGGCCCGCTGCTCGTACCAGTCATCAGCCATGGCCCGGAACACGGGATCAGTGTCAGGACGCACGACCCAGATTCGGCATCGATCGCGGCCACGAGGCGACGTGTCCCAGAGAACGAAGTACAGGTAGGGCATGGCGTCGAGGCTGGCGATGCTGTCGGATGCGTCGGCCTGGGTGCCAGCCTTGACCACTCCGTTGAACCGTGGGGTGTCTATGGCGTGCCACGTGTTGGCGCCCTTGACGTCCGAACCGTCGTCAAGATCGGCGCCTTTCTTGCGATCCAGCCCGTGGACGCCGGTCAGGACACTCACGATGATCTGGGACCAACCACGTGTGTCCATTGGAACCGGGTGCCCCGTCTCCGAGGCGACATCCACCACTGCATGAAATGCCTCACGGTGGTGATCCAGGAGTCGCAAGGCCTCCGCGAGGCGTTCTTCGGGTGCGCTCGTCATGATGCACGCTCCCCAAGGAGCTCAGGCAGTGATTCGCCGAGTGCGTTGGCGACCGCCTCGAGAGTCACGACGGTCGGCGATGACTGGCCGCGCTCCAATTGGCCGTAGTGCGTTCGGGAGAGTCCTGCCAGCTTGGCTACCGACGCCTGCGACAGGCCTCGACGCAGTCGAGCGTTGCGGATTCTTGCGGCTACGTCCTCGGTTACCCCCATGTGTCGATTCTGGGTCGTCAGCGCTGTCAGACCACTCCGCTAGAGTGGCCATCATTATTGCCAATAGAGATTGTCATCGGAGGAGCGGTTGCCATGCAGGCAGAGGATCGGCAGCTAGCTGAAGCTTACGGCCGCGTGTACTCCGGCCTGGGTGAACTCCGGGAGGTCTTTCATCGAAGCGGGCGTCTGGACGACTCCAATGCGAAGCTCGATGAGATCGCCAAGATGTTCGCAACCTACGTCGCCGAGAAGGCCGGGAACCCCATCGAATTCCCGGACGCTGAGGACGCAGATCTTCTGGAACGGCTAGGAGTGGCCTTCCGGAAGACCGCCGAACTTCCGGAGTACCGCGATCGAGAAGGTCGTTCGATCTTCGGTCCATCGCCGAGCCTCGTGCTGCGTGCGGGTGACGAGCAACTGGCCCGCCAACTTGTCGCCGTCGTCCGGCAGGCAGTCGACGATGCGTTCGCCGTGCGTCAGGCGGGTCATCCGTTTGATCTGCTGAACGAGGCATTCGGTCACTTCGTTCGGGACAACTTCAGAGGGAACATCGAGGATGCGCAGTACCTGACACCGCCAGAGGTCACTCAGTTCATGGTGCGATTGGTTCTCGAAGACCTTGGCCGCACTGACGAGCTGACCCAGGTCGCGGACAGGGACTGGGTCTTCATGGATCCGACTTGCGGAGTGGGTTCATTCCTGACGACTGTCTACGACCTGGCACCTCAGGTGGGCTGGCTGGCGCGGGAGCAAGTGCAACTCGTTGCCCAGGACAAAGTCGATCGGATGGTTCGCCTGTGCACGATCAACATGCAGATGTTCGAGGCTGGAGGCCATCAGGTCTCGCAAGGCGACTCGGCGCTGGAAGGCACGCCTCTCGACGACTGGATCGGCAAGGTGGATGTGATTCTGACCAACCCGCCGTTCGGGGCGCGAATCATGGCGGAGGAGGTCAGGCAGGGAAGGAACACAGCACCATTCCTCTCGTCCACGGTGGATCGTGGTGTGATCGATTCTGAGCTGCTCTTCCTGGAGCGAAACCTCGAGTTCCTGAGGGAAGGGGGGCGCATGCTGATCGTCCTCCCAGACGGCGTCGTGTCGGCGCGGGGCATGGCTGCGAAGTTGCGGCGCCACCTGCAAGACGAGGTGAGGCTGCGCGCCCTGGTCGAGCTACCCGCGACCACTTTCGCGCAGGCTGGTACTCGGACCAAGACGGTCGTTCTGTATCTGCAGAAGGGCAAGGCGCGAGGCGACGAGCCAGCGGTCATGGGTGTCGTCGAGGAGCTCGGCTTCGATGTCTCCTCCCGCAAGGGGGTGTTGGTCAAGAAGCCTGTTGGTGTGAACGAGTTGCCGGCGCTGCTGGACGCCATCGAGGCGCAGGACATGGAAGCGGGAGTGAGGGCGGCCACCGTGCTGCTTGAGCGACCCTCTGCTGTCGTGGTGCCGAACCGTGAAATCTGGCGAGGTGCATGGACGCCGAGACACTTCAGCGCGGAGCGGGTGGCAATCATTGGGTCGCAAGGTGCCGATGCCAGTGTCGACATGACCAAGCTTGATCTCCTGGTGGATTTCGTCGGCAGTCGACCCTCGAAGCACAGCGCCAGCGAAGTCGAGCCAGCCTGTATCTCGGTCAAGCATGTGCTGGGGGAGGGGTTTCTGGATGTGCATGCCGCTCTCGCCTACAGGCCGAAGACGCCAGGTCCTCGGGTGACGGCCGGAGATCTACTCCTGTCGAAGATCAACCCTCGTATTCCCCGGATCTGCGTCGTTCCGGATCTAGGCAGGCCAATGACCTGTTCGAGTGAGTTCGAGATCATGAGGATGAAGGCTGGGTCACCCCTAACGCTCTACAGCTTGGCTTTCCTACTCCAATCGGAAGTTGTGCAAAGGCAGATTGGCAGCCTCACTTCTGGGACGTCTTCATCGCACAACCGGATTCGCACTACTGAACTGGCGGAGGTTCTGATTCCTGTGCCGGTTAAGGGCACGGACCATGCGAAGGCTCTGGCCGAGATCGGGGAGCAGTACCGCAGCGCGGTCGATGCCATGAATCACGCCGCACTAAGCATCGCTCGTCTCAGTGAAGAACGGCGCAGCCTGCTCCAGCCGTAGGCGGCAACGAGACGAGGTGCAGAACACAGCGGAGGCACGCATCCCGAACCCGGGCGTCTCAAGGGCTGGTCGCCAGCATTCACTGAATGCTGGCGGTTGCGGCCGGGGTCACGGTTGGTCGGTGCAGATCAGGCCTAATCCCTGGATCGTGGAGAAGGTCGAGCCGCGGCTCAGCGGGTATCTGGCTGACTTGGTCGGTCGGAGGTGACTCCGAGCAGGTGCATTCGACGACAGGTCCTCAGCACAGCATTAGCACAGTCTTGGATTGCCAAACGACAATTCGCACAGGTTTAGCACAGTCAAGTCGCACTAACTCCGACCTTGTTCCTCACCTAAGAATAAGCATTGGCAAGGCTTTCAGGGGTTCGAGTGGTGGCCAGGGGCGGGGTCGAACCGCCGACCTTCCGATTTTCAGTCGGACGCTCGTACCAACTGAGCTACCTGGCCGTGTGGAGCCCGGAAGGGCCTTCCGCTGAGGGCGGCAGGCGCGTATCTTCCGGCGACAGACGATAGCAGGGGATTTCGCCGCGGATCCGGGGCGGGGGCGCTCACCGGACGGCGGCGATTCGACCGTCCTGGGAGGCACGCGATGGCCACTGGCACCGATCACATGGCGATGAACACCGTCATCCACAACGCCCTGCGGCGGGACCTCGCCCGGCTCGACGCGGTGCTGGCCGGGCCGCTGCCGGCCGAGCGCCGGGCGGCCGTCTGCGCGTTCGTCCCGTGGCTGGTGCGGACGGTGCACCACCACCACGTGGGCGAGGACGAGGGCATGTGGCCGAGGGTCGTGGCGAAGCGGCCGGACGCGGCCGAGCTGGCGGCCGTGAACGGCGCGGAGCACGACGCGATGGTGGTCGCGTCCGACCGCACGGTCGCGGCGGCGGCCGCCTACGACGCCGACGGGTCGGACGCCAACAGGGAGGCGCTGCGCGCCGCGGTGGCGGAGATGGCGGGAGTGACGCTGCCGCACCTCGAGCACGAGGAGCGTGACTCCGTGCCCGTCGTGGTCGCGACGCTCGACGACGCCGACTGGAAGTACCTGGAGAAGAACTACTACCGCAAGGGCATGTCCATGAAGGACGCGAGCACGTCGCTCATGTGGATGGCGGACTCCGCGGACCCGGCGGGAGCGGCCGCCCTGCGGAGCCAGGTGCCCGGTCCCGTCAGGTGGATCCTCGGCGTGACGTCCGGGCGGGGCTACGACCGGGATGCCGCGCTGCGGTGGGGGAGCCTGGCCGGCCGGCGGGCATGACGAAGCCTTGCGGCTTCGTGATGGGCGACCCCGACGGGACTCGAACCCGCGACCTCCGCCGTGACAGGGCGGCGCGCTAACCAACTGCGCTACGGGGCCTCGTGGTGAGGCGTATCCCCAACGGGATTCGAACCCGTGCTGCCGCCGTGAAAGGGCGGAGTCCTAGGCCACTAGACGATGGGGACCGGTTCGTCCCCGTCGACCGGTGAGCCGTTGGCGACCGGCCAAGCATAAGGGAGGCACCCCGGCTCGCCGCAACCGGCCCGTGTGGGTGACGATGGACGGATGATCCAGGTGGCGCGGGAGCAGTTCGAGGACCTGGTCGGGGAGGCCCTCGACCAGATCCCCGAGGGGCTCGGCCGGCTCATGCAGAACGTCGTCGTGCTCGTGGAGGACGTGCCGCCGCGTGGCCGCAACCTGCTCGGCCTGTA
This sequence comes from Actinomycetota bacterium, assembly GCA_030681835.1. Taxonomy (GTDB): domain Bacteria; phylum Actinomycetota; class Actinomycetes; order S36-B12; family S36-B12; genus UBA10649. Next base: position 16,943 of record JAUXRN010000075.1, on the reverse strand, counting down.
CTACGGGGTCCCGCTGACCGAGCGCGGGAACACGTACGCCGGCGCGCTGCCGGACACCATCACCATCTACCGGATGCCGATCCTGCGCATGTGCCGGACGGAAGAGGAGGTGGTCGAGCAGGTGCGGGTGACCGTCGTCCACGAGGTCGCCCACCACTTCGGCATCACCGACGAGCGCCTCGACGAACTCGGCTACGCATAGCCCCGGGGCACCCGGCAGGATGGCCCCATGAAGATCACTGACTCCGTCGTGTTCGTCACCGGTGGCGCGTCCGGCCTGGGTGCTGCCGTGGTCCGCCGGTGCGTCGCCTCCGGCGCCAAGGGCGTCGTCATCTTCGACGTCTCCGCCGACAAGGCTTCTGCGCTGGCCGACGAGCTGGGCGGCACCGTGCTCGCCACGTCTGGCGACATCACCGACTCCGCCCAGATCACCGCGGCGATCGACGCGGCCAAGGCCACGTTCGGGCGCATCGACGTCCTGGTGGGCTGCGCCGGGATCCCGTGGGCCGAGCGCACCGTCTCCCGCGACGGGGCGGCAGCCACCCTCATGCCGTTCGCCAAGCTCATCGGCGTGAACCTCGTCGGCATGTTCGACGCTGCCAGCCAGTGCGCCGCGGCGATGAGCGTGAACGAGCCGCGCGAGGACGGGGAGCGCGGCGTCATCATCATGACGGCCTCGATCGCCGCCTTCGACGGCCAGGTCGGGCAGGTCGCCTACAGCGCGAGCAAGGGCGGCATCGTCGGCATGACGCTGCCGATGGCGCGCGACCTGGGCCCGGTCGGCATCCGCGTGGTCACCGTCGCGCCCGGGCTCGTCGACACCCCCATCTACGACTTCGCCCCGCCTGAGCTGAAGGAAGGCCTGGCCAAGCAGCCCGTGTTCCCGCGCCGCCTGGGCACGCCCGCCGAGTTCGCGCACCTCGTCGAGCACATCGTCGAGAACCCCTACCTCAACGGCGAGGTCATCCGCATCGACGGAGCCCTGCGGATGCCGCCCAAGTAGCACGACCGACAGGAGCGACACGTGACCAGCACTGTCTCGAGCCTCATGCCCGTGCATCGCATCATCGAGTGCACGCACGCCGGCGACGTGACCGCGTCGGACATGCGGCGGTGCGCCAAGCAGATGCGCGACCTCGCCGAGCGCGACGGGGTCTGGAGCATCCTCTCCGACTTCACCGACGCCACGGCCGTGCCGAGGGGCACCGACATGCTGGCGATGATGGAGCAGCTCCAGGCCGCGGGCGTCGCCGCCGAGCTGCGCCACGCCATGGTGTGGCCGAGCGACATGCAGGTCCGCCTGGCGTACGAGGTCTGGAAGACGGCCGAGCAGAACCGGGGCTTCCACGCCCAGGCGTTCTACTCCCGCGACGAGGCGATCGCCTGGCTGGACGCCTGAGGCCCTAGCCTCCGGCCGCGGCACGGGCCAGCCGGTCCGCGACGGCCGCACCGATCCCATCCGCGGGCGGGGGGACGGCCAGGACTTCCGCCAGGCCCAGCGCGTCCGCCTCGCGGAGCGAGGCGTACAGGACGCGGGCGTAGTCGTCCGTCGTCCCGGGGGCGCTGAGCCGCACGTGCCCGCTTGGGGTGGGCACGTCGGCCAGCGCGAGCACGCCGACCATGGCGTCCGCGGCCGGTGCCAGCGCGAGCGCCGCGGCGTCGACGATGCGGACCGATGCCTGCGGCGCGTAGTGGGAGGCGAGCGTCCCGGGGGCGCGCGCGCCCGATGGCTCGCCCATCGCCAGGCCGGTGGCCCGCTCGATGTCCGCCACGCTGACCCGGCCCGGTCGCAGGACGGCAGGCAACGCGCCCGTGCAGTCGACGATCGTCGACTCCACGCCGACCTCGCTGGCGCCGCCCTCGAGCACGAGGTCGCCGTCGCCGAGCACGTCGGCCAGCTCGGACACGACGTGCGCGCTGGTCGTCGGGCTCACCCGGCCGAACCGGTTGGCGCTCGGCGCGGCCACCCCGAAAGCCGCGTCGCCCGTGGACTCGACGAGGGCATCGAGCACCGCGCGGGCCGCGGGATGGGCCGGTACCCGGATCGCGACGGTGTCCTGCCCGCCGGTGACGGCGTCGAGCGCGCGAGCGCTCCGGCGCACGACCAGGGTGAGCGGCCCCGGCCAGAAGGCACCGGCCAGCGCGGCGGCGTACGCGGGCACGTCGGTGGCCCATGCCGCGAGCGCGGAGGCATCGCGCACATGGACGATGAGGGGGTGGTCGGCCGGGCGCCCCTTCGCCGCGTACACGCGGGCCAGGGCATGCGGGGAGTCGGCGCGGGCACCGAGGCCGTAGACGGTCTCCGTGGGCAGCGCCACGAGGCGGCCCGCGAGTAGGGCGTCGGCGGCCTCCCGAGGGTCGTCCGTCATGCGCATGCGGCCATTGTCGCGGTGCTGGGTTTCGGGGATTTGTAAGGGGAGTGTCAGAACTCCCGTCGATGCCTGTCAGACGGGAACGCGGCGGCTCGCGCGAGTGTCGAACCCCCTGACAATCGACGTGGGCCCCGACCGGGGTCACCGAGGAGGAGGAACCCCGTGAGCATCCCGACCCCGCCAGGACCGCCGCCGAGCGGCCCGGCACCGCAGCCGCCCGCCGGCCCGTACGTGTACGCCGAGGCGCGGCCCTACGCCCTTCCCCCTCTGGACGCCGCGGCCGACCGGCCGCCGACGCCGCCGCGCAGGACCGGGCTGGGCGCGGGGCCCATCATCGGCATCGTGGCCGGCGCTGGCGTCCTGGCGCTGATGTCCGGGGTCATCGGGGGCGCCGTGGGCTACGTCGTCGCCCGCGAGACCCTGCCGACGTCCACCGTGACCACGACCACCGTCGCCGGCGCGCCGAGCCTGCAGCCGGGCTCGATCGCCGACATCGCCGCGCGGGTCCAGCCCGCCGTCGTCCAGCTCAACGTCGAGGCCGCGGCAGGCTCCGGCACCGGTTCCGGCTTCGTCATCTCCTCCGACGGCTACATCGTCACGAACAACCACGTCGCCGGGCCGGCGGCCAGCGGCGGCACGATCGTCGTCGCCTTCTCCGACGGAACGAAGCTCGACGGCACCCTCGTCGGCACCAATGCCGGATACGACCTGGCTGTGGTCAAGGTGGCCGGCACCGACCTGCCCACCGTCCCGCTCGGCTCGTCCGAGGCGCTCTCGGTCGGCGACGCGGTCATCGCGGTCGGCTCCCCCCTCGGGCTGGCCGGCACCGTCACCACCGGCATCGTCAGCGCCCTCGACCGTCCGGTGACGGCCGGTGACGGCAGCACCGAGACCGCCTTCATCAATGCCATCCAGACCGACGCGGCCATCAACCCGGGCAACTCCGGCGGCCCGCTGCTGAACGGCAACGGCGAGGTCGTCGGCGTGAACTCCGCGATCGCGACGCTGGGCACCGAGAGCGGCCAGTCCGGCTCGATCGGCCTCGGCTTCTCGATCCCGATCGACACGGTCAAGCGCGTCGTCGACGAGATCATCGCGACGGGCTCGTCGACCACCCCGGTGATCGGCGTCTCCCTCGACATGACGTTCGGGGGATCCGGCGCCCGGGTCGAGGAAGTCACCTCGGGCAGCGGCGCGGAGGCCGCCGGCATCCAGGCCGGGGACACGATCACCGCCATCGACGGCACCCCCGTCGAGGACGCCACCGGCCTGATCGTGGCCATCCGGTCCAATGCCCCGGGCGACTCGGTCACCGTGACCGTGGAGCGCGGTGGCCAGGCGCTGGACGTCCCCGTGACGCTCGGCTCCTCGTCGTCCTGAAACGACACTGACACCTGGGCAGCCCCCGCCGCCCAGGCCGCTGACGGCCCGCACTCGTGACTCCTCCCGAGCGCGGGCCGTCCGCATGTCCGCACGGGCCCGGGATGCGAATTGGGGCCCGAGCATGCACAGTTGACGCATGATCACCGGCCTCGTCGACGGCGCCCGCGAGCGCGTGGCGTCCGGCTTCCGGCGCATGGTGTCCGGTGACCCGACCGGCGCTCCTGACTGGGTGCGCCAGCTCGAGCACGGCACCGACGCGGGCTACTTCGGGCCGGGGTCGGCCGCATGGGCGGTGCACGGCGCGCTGCCGACCATCGTCGGCGGGATCCGCGCCCTGCTCATGCAGGCACTGCACCCCGCCGCCCTGGCCGGCGTGCAGCAGCACTCCCGCTACGAGCAGGACGCGCTCGGCCGGCTTGCCGGCACAACGCAGTGGCTCACGGTCGTCACGTTCGGCGACCGCGCGATGGCCGACCGCGAGTGCGCGCGCGTGCGCGGCATGCACCGCAAGGTCGTCGGCACGTACGACGCCATCGTCGACGGGGGAGCGGTTGCCAAGGCCCCGTACGCGGCGACCGATCCCGACCTGCTGCGCTGGGTGCACGTGGCCTTCACCGATTCCTTCCTGGCCACGCACCGGGTCTGGGGCGGCCCGATCCCGGGCGGCCCCGACGCCTACGTGCGCGAGTGGGCCAAGGCGGGGGAACTGGTCGGCGTGCAGGACGCGCCGCGCAGTGTCGCCGAGCTGCAGGAGCAGATCGACGGCTACGCGACGGTCCTTCGCGGCGACGAGGCCTCCGCCCGCACGGTCGACTTCGTCCGCAACGTCCCTGTCCCGGCCATGGGCGTGCCGGCCTACCGGGCGCTCTTCGCCGGGGCGGCATCGACCCTGCCCGACGCGCACCGGCAGATGCTCGGGCTGCCGGCGTACCCCCAGGCCCTGACCCGGCCCGCGGTCGCGGCCGTGCTGGGGGGACTGGGACTGGCGCTGGGGCAGTCGTCCCCGTCCCAGCGTGCCGCCCGCTCACGGGTCGAGGGGCTACCGAGCGCCATTTCGTAGCTGAGACAGCAGGCGACCGACGGCCCCCTCAAGCGGCCCCAGGCTCTCGCGCACGGTCGCATGGATGATGCTGGGCACGACTCGGTGATACTGGTGGCCGAGGACGTCCCGCATTCCGGCTATGTCTGCCCACGGGATGTCCGGCTCAAGCGTGACCAGCTCCTTCGGGAGGGCTTTCGATGCCTCTCCGATGACGAAGAGATTGTGGAGGATTGCGTCGAACGCAACCCGGACGCCGACGATGTCGTTCAGGCGCTCCTCCGGACCGCGGCTCACAGGGGCACCGCCTCAGCAAGAGCATTGGTGCGGACAGCATCTCGAAGTAGGCCTGGCGTGGTGGCGTCGACGTCGCGGCCGAGGATCGATCGCGCTTCCTCGATGAACCCTGCTAGAGGGGCCAGGCCGCGGCGCTCGGCGTCGAAGTCAACGAGGAAGTCCACGTCCGAGCCCCTGGTCTCCTGGCCCCGAGCGGCGGAGCCGAATACCCGCACGTTCCTGATGCCGCGCCGCCGCGCGGCATCACGGATCTCGGCTTGATGGGCTCGGACGAACGTGAGCAGTGCGCCCCTCGCGGCGGGCGCGTCGAGGAGTTCCACGCGGATTGATGACCCGGCCGCCCTGACGATCTTGTCCAGGGTCCGCACCGATGGGGACTTGGCGCCCGACTCATAAGCGGCAAGGGTCGATTGGGAGGTCCCCGCGGCATGCGCGAGTTGCACCTGCGTCATCGAGGCGCGGCCGCGTGCTTCACGGATCAGGAGAGCGGCGTCCATGGACCCAAATATATCCGTACAGATATGTTTGTGTCTATGCCTGCTCGGGTGCCGTCGCATGCCCGCCGGCGTGGCCAGATTTGGGCGCAGCCGCGGTCTCGGGTCATGATGTGACGGATGTTGCGAACGAGGCGAGCCCGCACGCGGACCGCCGGCCTGACCGTCGTGGTCGCCGGCGTGACGTCGCTCGCCCTCCTGCTCGCCAGCGCGCCGGCATCGGCCGAGGACCCGGCACCCACGCCGAGCCCGACGCCGAGCGCCACCCCCGACCCGACCGTCCCCGTGCCGGCCCCGCCCGCTCCTCCGGCACCTGATCCGGCAGCCCCGCCGCCGCTGGTGATGCCCGCGGCGCTCGGCTCGTGGTGCGAGACCCTCTTCCCGTCGCAGAAGCCGCGCGTGGAGAAGCGCAAGGCCCAGGAGCTCATGGCCGGCAAGGTCGACATGGGCAACGGCGGCACCTATTACCTGAGCGCCAGGCCCAACTGGCGGCCGCAGTCCGGCACGGACACGTCCGGCGACCGGCACATCAACTCCCTGGACTGGGCCCTGCCGCTGCTCTACCGCGGCGTGCACAAGCAGAACCCCGTCCTCGTCGAGCGCTTCCGCCAGCTCCTGTACTACTGGATCGACGACAACAAGCGCAGCCGCTCCTACTGGGTCAACGCCTCGATCTACGGCGGCCTGCGCACGCAGACCCTGGTCTGCGCCGCGCAGACCCTGAACGAGCCCGTGCTCATCAACGCCGCGCTCGACGATGCCGCGCGCATGGTCAACTCGTTCTGGGCCAACCGGACGATCGGCATCGGCACGAACAACACCGACCTGCTGCGCCAGGTCGGTGCCCTCGCCGCGTACTGCTGGACCGGCAACGTGCCGCAGCGCGACCGGGCGTGGACCAACACCGTGGCCGTCGCGCGCGGCGTGATCCAGGAGGACGGCTCCGACGTCGAGGGCTCGCCCGGCTACGCCAGGTACATCGAGAAGCTGCTCAAGAACGTGGAGGCGGCAGCCGCGACCTGCGGGATCCCGGCCGAGCCGATCCCGACGCTGCGCGGGCTGCTGTACCAGTTCGTCGCGCAGGCGGTCCGTCCCGACTTCAAGCTCGAGTCACTGGGCGACACGATCGTGCAGTCGCTGCGCGGCACATTCGGCCTCGGCGACTGGCGGGCCGAGTGGATCCGCACGGCAGGCCAGAGCGGCACGCCGCCCACGCCCGTCTACACCGCCTTTAGCGGCGGGTACGTCTTCGGCCGGGCCGGCTGGAACCCGCAGCCCGGCGGCCCCGACACCTTCTACTCGCTGCGCTTCTCGTCGGCCCGCCCCGCGACGGCGCATGCGCATGACGACGGCGCCTCGCTCACCTACTACTCCCGCGGGGTCAGCTGGTTCGGCGACCCCGGCCCGTACCGCTACGAGAACGGCAGCGCGCTGCGCAGCTTCATCCGGTCGCGCGCGGCGCACTCCTCCGTCACGGTGAGCAACGTGGCCCGCAACACGAAGGCGGGCGTCCGCAAGCTCAACTCGATGTCGGACTGGACGCTCGGCGGAAACGACCTGACCTGCCTCGACGACCGCACCTGGGGCAGCGTCGGCGTGATCCGGTGCACCGCCTACGTGCGGTCGATCGACGCCTTCATCGTCGTCGACTACGTGACCGCGACCAAGATCAAGGGAGCGGCTGCTCAGCGTGCGGCGGCGACGCGGGTGCTCACCGAGCGCTGGCAGCTCACGCCGGGCGTGGGCGCGCAGAACGTCAACGACGTCGTCACCCTTCTCGCCGGAGACAAGCGGCTCGACGTCTACAAGTCCGGCCCGGGCGGCTGGAACGTGCAGACGGCACGCAACGGCTCGTCGATCGCCTGGCACACCGGGGCCTGGGGCGAGAAGCTGCCCAGCGCGGTCCTGTCCCGCGCCGTGCCGCTCAGTGCGCGTGGCGACAGCCAGGTGCTGGTCACCGTGCTCGTGCCCCGGCTCGACGGCGAGTCGGTGCCCGTGACGATCGACGCCAACGGGGTCACCGTGACGCGCAACGGCGTGAGCATCACGACCCCACTGCCCAGCCCCCGCTGACTCAGGGCTCGCCGGACCGCTAGCGCGGCTGCGGCTCCAGCAGGTTCTCCAGGTCCTCCAGCCGCGGCAGCGACGGCACCGCGCCCCTGATGGTGGTGGCCAGCGCACCCGCGCCGCTGGCCCAGCGCATGGCCTCGCCCATGCCGAGTCCCTGCGCGAGCGCCGACGCGAACGCCCCGCAGTAGGCGTCGCCCGCCGCCACCGTGTCGATGGTCTTGACGGGGATGGCCCCGCTCGTGCCCGTCGTCGACGAGTTGGCCCAGATCGCGCCGCGGGCGCCTCGGGTGATGATGGCGCAGCCGACCCCGAGGTCCACCAGCGCGCGTGCCGCACCCGTGGCATCCGCCAGAGTCCCGGTGGGGTCGCCGGTGAGGTGCGCGGCCTCGTGCTCGTTGGGCACGATGTAGTCGACGTCGGCGTACACCTCCTCCGGGTACTGGTGCGGCGGCGCGGGATTGAGGATCGTGACGGCCCCCGCAGCGCGCCCGGCACGCATGGCGGCAGCGACCGCGGCGGGTGGCACCTCCCCCTGGGCCAGCACGACGCCGACACCGTCGATCGCCGCGAACGCCCGGTCGACGTCGTCCGCGGTGAGCAGGCCGTTGCTGCCGGGCACGACGACGATGCGGTTGGCACCGGCGCCGTCCACCTCGATCAGCGCCGTGCCCGACGGGCCGTCGACCGCGAGCAGGGCCGAGTCGTCGATGCCCTCGCCGACGACGACGCTGCGCAGCCACTCACCGGAGGCATCCGTGCCCAGCGCGCCGACCATGTGCACGTCGGCACCGAGCCTGGCCGCGGCCACGGCCTGGTTGAGGCCCTTGCCGCCGGCGTGCTGCTGCACCGACGTGCCGAGCACCGTCTCGCCCGGGTCGGGCATCCGGTCGACGGTGACGACGAGGTCGACGTTGAGGCTCCCGACGACGACGACGCACCCGGTCATGCGGTCGATACTCTCAGGCGTGCAGGAGGTGCGGTGACCACCCTGGGAATCGACCTGGGCACGGGCTCGGTCAAGGCGGCGATCGTGGACGCCGACGGCCGCGTGGCGTCCCGGGCCAGCCATCCCTACCGGGCGCGGTCGCCGCGGCCGGGCTGGGCCGAGGCGGACCCCCGCGATTGGCTGGCCGCCACCCGTGCGGTGGCCGAGAGCGCGCTGTCGGGGCTCGTGCAGCGGCCGACCGCGGTCGGGATCTGCGGGCAGATGCACGGCGTCGTCGTGGTGGACGAGGACCTCGTCCCGCTGCGGCCGGCGATCCTGTGGGCCGACACCCGCGCCGCCGAGCAGGCTCGCGAGATGTCCGACGCCCTCGGGCCCCAGGCCCTTGCGCGGCTAGGGTCCCCCGCGGTCCCCGGACTCGCGGCGACGACCCTGGCCTGGCTGGCCCGTCACGAGCCGGAGGTGATGGGACGGGCGCGCTACGTCCTGCAGCCCAAGGACTGGCTGCGGGCGATGCTCGGCGGGGCCGTCGCCACCGACCCGAGCGATGCGAGCGGCACCCTCATGGCCGACGTTGCCAGCGGCACGTGGTCCGCGACGGTGCTCGACTGGCTGGGCCTCGACCCCGCGGTGCTTCCGACGATCGTCGGGTCCGGCGAGCCCTGCGGCACCGTCCGGCTGGCCGGCCGCGACTGGCCCGTGGTCGCCGGAGGCGCCGACACGGCCTGCGCGTTGGCCGGCCTCGGCCTGGGGGCGGACGGTGGCTTCGTCGCCGTGGGCACCGGGGCGCAGGTCGTCCGCGTGCTGCCCACCGCCATTGGCGACCCCACGCTGCGGACCCACACCCTCGCGACGGCGGGCCCGCCCGGCTCCGGCTGGTACCGGCTGGGCGCGGTGCAGAGCGCGGGGCTCGTCCTCGCCACGGTCCTCGAGTGGCTGGGGGCCTCGATCGGCGAGGCCTCCGCTGCCTTGCGTGACGGGGTCCACGCCGACGATCCGGTGTTCGTGCCGTTCCTCGCGGGCGAGCGCACGCCGTTCATGCAGGCAGGCCTGCGCGGGGCCTGGCATCGGCAGGGCCTGTCCACCGACCGGGCCGCCCTACTGCGCAGCGTGCTGGAGGGGGTCGCCCAGGCGGTCGCGCTGGCGGTCGACGCCGTCCAGGAGGCGGGTCCAACGCTGCCGGACCTCGTGCCGCTGGTCGGCGGCGGCACCCACGACCCGGCCTTCCGGCAACTGCTGGCCGATGCGACCGGGCTTGCCCTGGTGCCGGCGGAGGCGCCGGACGCGTCGGTGGCGGGCGCGGGCCTGCTGGCCGCGGGCCGAGCCGCCCCGCCGATGCGCGCCGACGATGCCGAGGCGTTCACTCCGCGCCCCGCGGTGGCAGGGCTGCTGCGCGAGCGCCGGGCGGCGATGGTCGGGTACGCGACGGGCGACCTCGGCAACCCAGCCACCCCGTGATGCGTCAGACCATGCGGTACGGGACGTGCCCGGGCCGACGAACGAGGGAGACCCCATGATCACCGCCCGACGCACCGCGGCCATCGCCGCCTCGGCCGCCCTCGGCCTGGCCCTGCTCGCCGGCTGCTCGTCGTCATCGAGCCCGACCGAGTCACCCTCGTCCGCCGAGGCCACGGCCAGCGCGCAGGCACTGCCGCCCGTCATCATCCAATCCGACCAGGCCGAGGCGCAGGCCAAGGTCGGCGACTTCCTCGACATCCTCGTGAGTGACAACGAGCTCGGTGCCGTCGAGGTCACGGTCGACGACCCCTCGCTCATCGAGGTCTCCCAGGCCTACGAGGAGGAGGGCGGCGCGGCCTTCAACCCAGGCGGCAAGGTCCTCGCCCCGGGCACGGCCGTGCTGACGATCTCCTACGGCGACGGACGCACGCGCACGGTCACCGTGACGATCAGCGAGTAACGTCGTGGCCATGCCCGCAAGCTCCTCGCGGACAGAGTCCGTGACGAAGGGGTACCCATGACAGCAAGGCTGGTGACTGCGGATCTGCGGGGACGCATCACCGTCGGGCAACCGGATAGGCAGTACCTCGTTCACGAGGAGGACGATGGAACACTGGTCCTCGAGCCTGCGGTCGTCATCTCGGAGCTGGAGCACAGGTTTCTGGCGAACGCTGCTCTGCAGGCCCAGATCGAGTACGCCCGCGATCACCCGGAGCAGCGGATGCGTCGCGGACGCCGCTCGTGAGCGTGCATAGAGCACTCGCGGCGGTCCCTGTGGAGCCTCGTAACGACGCGCCACCCCTGTTGCTCAGCGATTCGAGTAGTGCCTCCACTGGATGGAGACCAACCCCGTCGACCCGCGAGCGCGTGCTTGCGCAATCAGCGTCTCTCTGAACGATCCGGGTAGCGCGGCCACAGCTCGGCGTCGAGCGCCTGCTCGAGCACCGCGACGGTGTGCACGTCCGGCACCGTCTCGCCGGCCAGCATCCGGCCCAGGCTGGTGGGGTCGATGCCGGCGGCGCGGGCCACCGACCGCAGGCTGCGTCCCTGAGCGGCCGCGAGGTAGCGCTCCACGACGACGGCCGTGACCGTGGCATACGGCGGGGCGTCGTCGGCCATCGGCCCGGCCGGCCACGATCCGCCCTCCCGCACCCACGTCCGGGGCGGGGCATACTTGCGCGCGGCCATGCCGGCCAGTCTGCCGCACGATTCGGAGAGGAGCCCCATGCCGTCCGTTGCGCTCGCCACCTGCCGGGCCTTCCCGAACCTCGACGACGAGGACCGGCTGGCCATCCCGACCCTCGCGGCGCTGGGCATCACCGGCGTGCCTGCGGTGTGGGACGACCCTGCCGTCGACTGGTCGTCGTTCGACGCCGTCGTCCTGCGCGAGACGTGGGACTACGTCGAGGTCCGCGATGCCTTCCTGGCCTGGCTCGAGCACGTCGATTCCGTCAGCCGCATGCTCAATCCGCCTGCCGTGGTGCGGTGGAACACCGACAAGCGCTACCTGCGCGTGCTGGCCGACGCCGGCGTGCCGATCGTGCCGACGGCCTTCATCGAGCCCGGGGATGGCGTTGACGGCTGGGCTCCTCCGGCCGGGTCCCGTGACTTCGTCGTCAAGCCTGCGGTCTCTGCCGGCTCCCGGGACACCGTGCGCTACGCGACGGAAGGCGACCTCGGCGCCGCGCGCGAGCACGTCCGTCGGCTCGTCGCGGACGGCCGCACCGTCATGGTCCAGCCCTACCTCGACGCCGTGGACAGCGAGGGCGAGACCGCGCTGCTCTTCCTCGGCGGGGAGTTCTCGCACGCCATCCGCAAGGGACCGCTGCTCGAGCGCGACGTCGAGGGGGAGAAGGTCGGCGGCCTGTTCGTCCAGGAGCAGATCGACCCGCGCGAGGCGACGTCCGCGCAACTGGCGGTCGCTACGACCGCCCTGGCCGCGGTCCCCGGGGGCCCGGCCGCCCTGCTGTACGCGCGGGTCGACCTGATCCCGGACGCGACGGGTGCCCCGATGCTCCTCGAGCTCGAGCTCGCCGAGCCGTCGCTCTTCCTGTCCCACGCGCCCGGCTCCGCCGACCGGCTGGCGCGTGCCGTCGCGGCTAGGCTCGGCGCATGACGGCCAGCCCCGGCATGCGTGCCGGCGACGAGGACCGCGACCGCGTTATCGCGGTGCTGCGGGAGGCCTTCGCCGCGGGGCGGCTGAGCGACGCCGAGTTCACCGACCGGCTCGGCCGCGCCCAGCAGGCCCGCACCTTCGGCGACCTCGATGCGCTGACGTCCGACCTGCCCACGTCGATGCCCGTCATGCGGGCTGCGCTGCCGGTACCGGGCAGCGGCGCTGCCGGCGACGCTGCAGCAGCCGAGGGACCGGACATGCGCAAGGCCTGGGCCATCTGGCTCGGCGTCAGCGTCCTGGTCAACGTCATCTGGTGGGCCACCTGGCTGACCAACCCCGGCTCCTTCCCCTCGTACTGGCCCATCTGGGTCATGGGTCCCTGGGGAGCGGCGCTCATCATCACCTACCTCGTGCGCCGCAGCGCGCGTCCCCGATAGGGACCAAGGTCCCGGTCCCGCCGGGACCTTCGGCGCGCGGGACCCCGCTTCCGCGGCGCGACAATGGCGGGAAGCCCATCACCGCTGGAGGTTCCCGTGGCGCACTACCGCATGCCCATCCTCGAAGAGACCGGCTACGTCGTGCTCGACCGCTTTGAACGTGTCGTCGACCCGTCGGAGTGGATGTCGCTGGAGTACGTCGACTGGAAGTCCTCGGGCGACACCCGGTTCGCCCCGATCGCCAGCGCCACCGGCGAGATCGAGTGCAACGCCTTCTGGCACTTCGACCCGCCGCGGGACGACAAGGACGGCGTGTGGATCGACTCGCAAGCGGCCAAGGCGCCGACGCTCGTCCAGCGGGTGAAGGAGGTCGACGCGCGCGTGGGCCGCTGCCGCGTCATCGAGCTCCAGCCGAACTCCTACGCGGACGCGCTGTACAACTCGCACCTCGACGACAACAACCGCCGCAACCCCGACGGCGAGGGATGGGTGATCCGCTCGTTCATGCAGCTCACCGACAACCCCGACTCGTACATGATCCTGCGCGAGGACATCGACGACCCGAGCACGGAGACCCGGCTCGCCCTGCCCGCCGGGGCCCAGCTCATCGTCGACTCCGAGCGCATGTGGCATTCGGTGTGGCACGTCGACGACAAGCCTCGCTACTGCCTGATCAACTCCTTCGAGTCAGGCCCGGCGCTGGAGAAGTGGCTGTTCGAGCGCAACCCGGTCGCGAAGGTCGAGTCGGCGCACATGGACGAGCGGTTCGCCCGCGAGTCGGAGGCCGAGGCGCAGCAGCGTCGCGCCGCCCGGACCGAGCGCTACGGCTACGACCCCTCGCGGGTCTACTCGGAGATGTGACCGTCGGCGACTACGGGCCCGCATACCCGGCGACGTCGACCACATACACGTACCTGCCCGCGTTCGTCGCGTAGGCGCGGGTGCCGTCAGGCCCGACGGCCACGTGGGTCATGGCCTTGCCGTCCAGGGGGATGGTGCCCAGGAAGGACAGGCTGCGCGCATCGACGACACCCAGGCCCTTCATGGCCAGGTACACGCGGGTGCTGTCGGGGCTGACAACAAGGCTCTCCGGTCGATCGGGCAGGCCCAGTGACGCCACTGCTACCAGGCTCGTGGTGTCGATCGCGAACAGCCGGTCATCAGGAACCACGCTTGACACGAACAGCCGGGTGCCGTCGGGGCTGACCGCCAGCGCGTTCGGGCTCGGGCTGGCGATCATGCCAACCTCGCGCCGCGACCTCGTGTCGATGACCGACACAAGGTCCTCGGACAGGCTGGCCACGTACGCCCGCCGGCCGTCGGGCGCGAAGGCCAGCGCATCCGGCCGCCCGCGCACGGGGATCTCGGCGAGGACCCGATTCGAGGCCGTGCTGATCACGAACACCGACTGGTCGCCCCAGCAGGACACGTAGACCTGCCTGCCGTCCGGGCTGACCGCGATACCTCCGGGGCGCCGTCCGACGTCGATGCGCGCGTTGACCCGCCCGCTCCTGAGGTCGACGACGGCGACCATCCGCTTGGAGGAGTAGCTGAGGTACGCCGTCCGGCCGTTGGTCGCCAGGGCGACACCGCTCTGGAGCCCTGGCGGGATGGCCGTCCCTGTCGCGACGGAATTGTCGGCGACCTCGATCGGGGTGAGCAGGTTGGCCTTCGACGCCACCGTCCACAGGTAGCGGCCCTTGGGCCCCATGGCGAGGTGCGCGGCGCCTCCGGGCGGCGCGATCCTGGCGACGATGCGGGCGTCGTCCCGAGGGACCCGTGCTTGCGCCGACGCGGCGGCTACGACTCCCAGCGACGCGATGGCGACGACGGCGAGCACGACACGGATCAGCGCGTGACGGGCGGCGGTGCGTGGCATGACCGCGCTAGCCCGCGAAGCCGGACACGTCGACGATGTACGTGAACCGCCCCGAGTCGTTCGTGACGACCCTCCGGCCATCCGCGGTGACGACCAGACTCCACAGGGAGTTGCCGCCCACGGGGATGGCGCCGATGACGGTGCTGGCCGTCGCGTCGACGACGCCGACGCTGCCGCCGCGGTGATCGGTCGCCAGGTAGACCCTGTCCCCGTCCGGGCCGACCGCGATGTCCCGGGCCTCGAAGGGAAGCTTCAGCCGGGTGAGGACCTGCAGGCTTGCCGTGTCCAGCAGGCGGAGCGACTGCGACTCGTTGCCCGCGACGTACAGCCGGTCGCCGAGCGGACTGATGTCCATCGCGAACGGATCGCTGCCGACCTCGACCTGCCCCGTCCTCTGCCGCGTCGACGTGTCGATGGCGAAGACGGTGCCGGAGGACGTCTCGAGGACGTAAGCGCGGGCGCCGTCCGGGCTGAACAGGATCTGCCACGGAACCGGGCTGCCCGGGATGTCGGCGACCGCCTTGCGCGTCGAGGTGTCGATGACCTGCACGCTCCCGCTGCCACGGGACCCGACGTACAGCTCCCGACCGTCGGGGCTGACGGCCAGGCTCACGACATCGCGGTGGACGGCGATCCGGTCGACCACCCGGCCCGTCCTGGCGTTGATGACGACGACGCGCGTGCTGTCGAACAGGCTGGTGTAGACCAGCCTGCCGTCCGGGGAGATCGCGATGGCCGACTGGCTGTCCCCGAGCTTCACGGTGAAGCCGACCTCCTCGGCGCGCACGTCGAGGGCGAACACCTTGGACCCGTTGCTCCCGCTCATCCAGGCGTAGCGACCTCGGGGGCCGATGACCATGTCCGAGCCCCCACCCGGAGTGATCAGCCGCGCCACGACGCGCGATGGCTCCGCCGGGGCCATCGCCCCGGCGGGCGCACCAGTCCCGACGAGGACCGTGGCGGCTGCGCACGCCAGCAGCAGCCCTGTTCTCAATGCCCGCCCGCCGGATCCACTCACACCCTCGCCCCGTTCGTCAGGGGACTGAGGCTACGACGTGCTCACCACGTAGGTGAAGTCCTCCCCGGCGGTCGCCAGGACGCGGGTGCCGTCCGGTGTGACGGCCAGGTAGTACATCGAGCGGTCCTGCACGGAGATGGTGTAGAGCAGCTTGTTGGTAGCGGTGTCCACGACGCCCACGCCGTTCGTGCCGACGTACAGCGACTTGCCGTCCGGGCTGACGGCCACGTCCTCGGGCCCGTCCCGGAACGTGAGCGTCGTGACGACCTTCAGGGTGGTGGTGTCGATGACGAAGACGGCGTCGTCATCGTCGCTGGTGGCATACAGCCGCTTGCCGTCCGGGCTGATCGCGACGTTGTCGGTGAAGGCGCCGGTCTTGACCTTGCCGACCTCCTTGCGCGTCTTCGTGTTGACGACCGACACGGAATTGGATTCGGTGTTCGCGACGTAGGCGCGCTTGCCGTCGGGGCTGAACACGAGGTCCATCGGCGACAGGCCGACGAGGATCTCGGCCACGACCTTCTCCGTGGCGAGGTCGATGACGAAGACGGAGTCGTCGCCGGCGGACGTGACATAGAGCTCCTTGCCCTTCGGGCTCACGGCGAGGTCGACGGGCCTGCGGCCGACGTCGATCCGCTTGACCACCCGGCGCCCCGCGACACTCACGACGGCAACCTGGTTGGCGGCGTTCATGCTCACGTAGGCCTTGAGCCCGTCACGGCCGATGGCGACGCCGCCCTGGTCGGGGCCGACCTTGATCGACGCGGCAAGCGCGTTCGTGTTGAGGTCGATGATGTCGAGCTTCCCGCTGTCGTCGTTGCTGATGTAGGCGAACCGGCCCTTGGGCCCGATCTCCACATCGGTCGGGTAGCCCGGGGTGCGGACCCGGGAGAGGATGGCCGGCTCGCCCGGCAGGATGGCCTGGGCAGGAGCGGGGGCGAGGGTCAGGGCCAGTGCGGCCCCGACGACGGCGACGCCGGCCGACCGCGCCAGCCGCCTCGTGCCGGACCTGCCTGCGGATGCGTGCCTGGGCCTCATCGCGTCCCCTTACGTCGGAGTGCTGCCCACGCTACGCGTCCCGCTAGGTCGATGGCGGCTCGCCAGCGCCTCACGCCACGTGGATGGATCCGTCCGGGAGCAGCACGGCGGCAGCCCCGCCGCGCCGGGTGTCGCCGACGGCCCGGACGGAACCGTCGGCCGCGCGGCTCACCGCATGGACGCCGCCGAAGAAGACGGTCTGCTGCGGCCAGCACTGCGGTGCGGGCCAGGACCTGCTCGCGGAGGTGCTCGTGATCTGGTCGATGGCGGCCTGGGGGAAGCCGGGCTCGAGGTGCACGACGCCGTCCGCGGCAACGTGGGCGCGCGGGCCGGCGATGGCCTCGTCCAGCGATGCGCCGTCCTCGACGAGGCGGGCGATGCAGCACACCAGGGCGGAGC
>JAUXRN010000069.1 GCA_030681835.1 Actinomycetota bacterium | reverse complement strand
TCCTCGGCGAGGCCGGGGTCAACATCGGCGGGATGCAGGTCAGCCGCGACGAGTCCGGCCACGCACTCATCGTGCTGACGGTCGACTCCGCCATCCCCGGCGAGCGGCTGGACACCATCGTCAAGGAGATCGGCGCGCACTCAGGCAAGTCCGTCGACCTGGCCTGAGGCATCCCGATGGACGCGGCCCACCGCAGCGGCCTCCGGTGGGCGTTCGTCGGGGTCCTGCTGTTCTCGTTCTCGCTCCCGCTGACGAAGGTCGCGATAGGCGGCTTCGATCCTTACCTCACGGCCATGGGCCGTGCCGTCATCGCCGGCAGCCTCGCGGTCACGTTGCTCGCCATCCGCCGCGTGCCGTGGCCGGGCCGGGCGCAGGTCCGACCGCTGCTGTTCACCATGCTGGGGGCAGTGTTCGGATGGCCCATCCTGCTGGCGTTGGCACTCGAACGGACGACCTCCGCGCATGCGGCCGTCATCGCTGCCTTCATGCCGCTCACCACCGCCTTGTTCGCCGTGCTGCGCACGCATGAGCGGGTGCCTCGCCAGTTCTGGATCGCCGCCAGCGCAGGAACCGTTGCCTTGGTCGGATTCGCCCTTTCGCGTGGCGGCGCGCAGGGCGGTGACCTGATCGCCGACCTGCTGGTCGTCGGCGCCGTGATCAGCTCGTCGTGGTGCTACGTGGAGGGGGCCGCGATCACGAAGGTGATGCCGGGTTGGCAGGTGATCTCGTGGGTGGTCGTGCTCGCCCTCCCCGTGACGGTTCCTGCCTCCGCCCTGCTCTGGTTCGCCACCTCGGCGAACTACCAGACGACAGCCGTCGAGTGGCGCGCCCTGGTGCTGCTGGGGCTGTCGTCGATGTACCTGGGCTTCTTCGCGTGGTATCGCGGGCTCGCCCTCGCCGGGGCTGCGTACGGAGGGCAGGTCCAGCAGCTCCAGGCGATCCTCACCCTGCTGTGGTCTGCGTGGCTCCTGGGGGAGACCGTCACGTGGGTGACCCTCGCTGCCGCCATCGCGGTAGTCGGGTCCGTAGCCTGGGCGCAACGGAGCAGGGCACCCACCATGGCAGCCCCGGAGGAGTAGTCACGCTGCAGGACCGGTCCATCGGCGCAGCGCCATCGCCTGGCCGATGCCGAGCGCAAGGACGATGGCGGCCCCCGCCCAGTACGCCACGCGCAGGCCGCTGGCGAACGCATCGGGGTCGGCGTGCGCGTAGCCGCTGCCGAGGGCCGAGGCCAGGACCGTCCCGAGCACCGCGACGCCGACACTGGCGCCGGCCATGCGGGCCAGCATGCTCGTACCCGAAGCGGTGCCCGTGAGCTCGGCCGGCAGGTCGTTGAGGATGATGACTGACCCGATCGGAAACAGGAGGCCGCAGCCCAGCGCGCACACGAAGGATGCCGCGACGATGGCCGCGACGGACTCCCACGACGAGGTCGCAGCGAGCAGGGCGAAGGCGACGACCACGAGAGCCATCCCGATGCTGAGCGTCGTCGCCGCGCCGATCGTGCGACTGATCCTCGCGGCCTCGTGCGAGGCCAGCCACACCCCGAGCGCGAACGGCACGAGGCACAGGCCCAGCTGGATAGGAGTGGTGCCCTTGACCACCTGCAGTTCCTGCGCGATCAGGAAGATGATCCCCGCGAAGGCCAGGAAGCTCGCGAACAGTGCCAACGAGGCGCCGAGAACACCGCGTCTGGCCAGCACGCGCACCTCGAACATCGGGTGCTGCCGATGCAGCTCCCAGACAACGAACGCCATGATGGCGAGCGCCCCGGTCAGGCCCGTGACGAGGATCACGGGGCTGGTCCACCCGCGGGACGGCCCCTCGATCACCGCGCCGAGGAAGAGCCCCAGGCCCAGCACGGACAGGATGGCGCCGACGACGTCCAGTCGCGTCGCGTCGGGGTTGCGTCCAGGGGGCAGCGCCATGGCACCCAGGATGAGGATCGCGGCCATGGCGGGGACATTGATGATGAAGACCCAGTGCCAACTCGCGGCGGTGAGGATCAGGCCGGCCGCGACGGGGGACAGGGCAAGCCCCATCGATCCCGCCGCCGACCACCCGGCCACGGCCTTGGCCCGCTGGTCAGGCACGTACATCATCGTGATCAGGGAGATCGCCGGCGCCAGTGCGATCGCCCCGCCAACGCCCATCACCGTCCTGGCGACCACGAGTGACCCGACCGAATCCGCGATCCCGGCCAGGACCGATCCCATGAGGAACAGCGCGATCCCGCAGAGGAAGGTGCCTTTGCGTCCGTAGCGCTCGCCCAGTCCCGCACCGAGCAGGAGCAGCCCGGCCACGGTGATGTTGTACGAGTCCACGACCCACTGCAGCGATGCCATGGACGCGTCGAGGTCCTGCGCGATTGTCGGCAGGGCGACGTTGGTGATGGTGATGTCCGCCGCCATGAAGGCCGCCGCAATGAGGAGGGCGGCCATGCCGAGACGCCTGCGCGGGTCGGTCATCGTCGCGGCGGGGTGTGGCGGGAGCAGCCCGGCCGGATGGTGGAGGAACGGCACGGGCACGAGTATCGCGCAGGGCGAACGCGGGCGCGGGCGCCGCGCCCGACGCGGCACATACGCCGGGCTAGGGTCAACCATGGCCGGATTGCTGCGCACCTACCTGCGCCCGCATCGGCGCGTCCTGGTGCTCATCGCGATCCTGCTGCTGGTGCAGGCCTTCGGGAATCTCTACCTGCCCAACCTCAATGCCGACATCATCAACGACGGGGTCGTGACGGGGGACACCGGCTACATCATGCGCGTGGGCGGGATCATGCTGGTCGTCTCCGCCCTGCTCGGCGTGGCCGCGATCGTGACCGTGTACTTCAGCGCGCGGACTGCCATGCGACTGGGCCGGGACATCCGGCGTGACCTGTTCCGGCGCGTGGAGGAGTTCTCCCTCAGCCAGGTGTACGAGTTCGGCGTCCCGTCGCTGATCACCCGCAATACCAATGATGTCCAGCAAATCCAGATGCTGGTCATGGTTGGCCTGACCATGATGGTTCTGGCACCCATCACCGCGATCGGCGGGGTCATCATGGCCATCCGCTTGAACGTGCAACTGTCGGCGTTGCTGCTCGTCACGATCCCTGTCATGGCGGGCGTGGTCGGCCTCATGATCCTCAAGGCCGTGCCGCTCTTCCGTTCCATGCAGGTCAAGATGGACGGGGTCAACGGCGTGCTCCGCGAGAACCTCACGGGCATCAGGGTGATCCGCGCCTTCGTACGGACGGTGCGCGAGGAGGAGCGGTTCGCGGAGTCGAACGCCGATCTCACGTCGACCGCGCTGAGCGTGACCCGGCTCTTTGCCTTGATGATGCCCGCGCTCATGCTGATCATGTACCTGTCTACCGTCGCGACCATCTGGTTCGGTGGGCAACTCATCGCCGACGGGAGCATGCCGATCGGCGACCTGATCGCCTTCCAGGCCTACATCATGCAGATCCTCGGCTCGGTGATGATGGCCGTGATGATGCTCATGATGATCCCGCGCGCGGCGGCATCGGGTGAGCGGATCAGGCAGGTGCTGGACACGTCGCCCGAGATCGACGAGCCGTCAGGTACGGGTCGCCTGCCGCAGCGTGGCCGCATTGAGTTGCGCGACGTGGAGTTCCGCTACCCGGGGGCCGAGGATGCGGTGCTCCAGGGGGTTTCGTTCACCCTTGAGCCTGGCACGACGACAGCGATCGTGGGCGGCACCGGCTCCGGCAAGACCACCCTGGTGAACCTTCTGCCGCGGTTGATGGACGTCACGGGTGGCCACGTGCTGGTGGATGGCATCGACATTCGCGACGTTCCGCTCGAGCACCTGTGGAGCCTGTTCGGGCTGGTCCCGCAGAAGGCGTTCCTGTTCACCGGGACGGTGGCCAGCAACGTCCGCTTCGGACGTCCGGACGCGACCGACGAGCAGGTGGAGGAGGCGCTTCGCGTTGCCCAGGCGTGGGACTTCGTCGCGGACCTGTCCGAGGGACTCGACAGTGCCATCGAGCAGGGTGGCGCCAACCTGTCCGGCGGGCAGCGCCAGCGGATGGCGATAGCCCGCAGCATCGTTCGCGATCCACAGGTCTACCTCTTCGACGACAGCTTCTCGGCTCTGGACTACAGCACTGATGCCAGGCTCCGGGCCGCGCTCGCGGCGCGGACCCAGGACCGCACCGTGGCGATCGTCGCCCAGCGTGTCCGGACCATCATGGACGCCGACCAGATCGTCGTCCTGGACCGGGGACGGGTCGTCGGCCTGGGCCGGCATGAGGACCTCATCGAGGGCTGCGAGGCGTACCGGGAGATCGTCCTGTCCCAGATGTCCCTCGAGGAAGCCGGATGAGCCACACCGCGACCGGGCCGGCCCGGCGCCCGGGCGGTCCCATGGGCGGCCCGGGGTTCGGGGTCACCCCCTCCCTGACCAAGCCTCGGGACTTCCGCGCATCGATGCGGCGCTTCTCGGCGAGGCTGAACCCCGAGCGGTGGCTGGTAGCCCTCGTGGTGGTGCTCGCCGTCGCGAGCGTCTTCCTCGCCGTCCTGGGGCCGAAGCTGCTCGGTGATGCGACGAACGTGATCTTCGCCGGCGTGGTCGGTGGGCAGCTGCCGCCCGGGGTGAGCCAGGACCAGGCGGTCGAGGCGTTGCGCGAGGCCGGCAGTACCAACCAGGCCGACATGGTGGCCTCGATGACGCTCACCACTGGCATCGACTTCACGGCGCTGGCGCAGATCCTCGCGATGGCCACGGTCGTGTACGTGCTCAGCTCGATCCTGGCGTGGGCCCAGAACTACATCATGGCGGGGGTCACCCAGCGCACGCTGTTCCGCTTGCGCGAGGAGGTTGACCACAAGCTCGGGCGCCTCCCGCTTCGCTACTTCGATTCCACGCCGCGCGGCGACCTGCTCAGCCGGGTGACGAACGACATCGACAACATCGCGATGACGCTGCAGCAGACGATGACGCAGCTCATCACCGCGGTGCTGACCGTGGTGGGCGTCCTGGCGATGATGGTCTGGATCTCGCCGATCCTCGCCCTGATCTCCCTCCTGACCGTGCCGCTGACGTTCGTCGTGACGATGGCCATCGCGAAGCGGTCCCAGCCGCATTTCGTCCAGCAGTGGAGCTGGACCGGGCGCCTCAACGGGCACGTGGAGGAGATGTACTCCGGGCACGAGCTCGTCAAGGTGTACGGGCATCGCGCCGAGGCCATCGACGAGTTCGATGTGGCCAACGAGGGTATGTACGAGAGCAGCTTCAAGGCGCAGTACATCTCCGGGGTCATCCAGCCTGCGATGGCGGTGATCGCGAACCTGAACTACGTGGCGATAGCCGTGATCGGGGGCCTCCGCGTGGCCAGCGGGACGATGTCGCTGGGCGACGTGCAGGCCTTCATCCAGTACTCGCGGCAGTTCACGATGCCCATCACGCAGATCGCGAGCGTCGTCAACGTCCTGCAGTCGGGGCTCGCGTCGGCTGAGCGGGTGTTCGATGTGCTCGATGCCGAGGAGGAGTCGTCCGATGCGCTCGCCGAGCGGGCCTTGCCCGTGCCGACGGGCCGGGTCGCTTTCGAGCAGGTGTCCTTTCGCTACCTGCCGGATCGCCCGCTCATTGAGGACCTGGACCTGGCAGCAGAGCCGGGTGAGATCGTCGCGATCGTCGGGCCGACGGGTGCCGGCAAGACCACGTTGGTCAACCTGCTCATGCGCTTCTACGACGTCGACTCGGGCCGCATCCTGATTGACGGGGTGCCGACGATGCTGGTGCACCGCGACGAGGTGCGTCGATGCTTCGGCATGGTTCTCCAGGACACGTGGCTCTTCGAGGGCACCATCCGCGACAACATCGCCTACGGCGCAGTCGACGCGACCGAGGAGGACGTGCTCTCCGCGGCACGCGCAGCGCGGGTCGATCACTTCGTCCGCACGCTGCCGCACGGCTACGACACGGTGCTCTCGGAAGACGCCGCCAACATCAGCGCCGGGGAGCGCCAGTTGCTCACCATTGCGCGGGCCTTCCTCGCGGATCCGGCGATCCTGATCCTCGACGAGGCCACCAGTTCGGTCGACACGCGCACGGAGGTCCTCATCCAGAAGGCGATGGCGGCCCTGCGGCGCGGTCGCACGAGCTTCGTCATCGCCCACCGGCTGTCCACCATCCGCAACGCGGACACGATCGTGGTGATGGACCGGGGACGGATCGTGGAGCAGGGGACCCACGACGAGCTCATGGCCGCCGGGGGCTTCTACTTCGGCCTCTACCGCAGCCAGTTCGAGCAAGCGTCCGACGTGGTCAACGACTAGGGGGTGCGGGGCTCGCTGCGCTCACTCCTCGCGGACGGCGCGGTTCACCGCGCTGATGATCGCCTTCAGGCTCGACGTCGTGATGGACGGGTCGATGCCCACGCCCCAGAGCACGCGACCGGCGACGGCGCACTCGACGTAGCTGGCCGCCTTGGCATCCCCACCCGCGGACATGGCGTGCTCGGCGTAGTCCAGCACCCGGACGTCGATGCCGTGGGTCCCGAGGGCATCGCAGAACGCCGCGATCGGGCCGTTGCCGTGGCCGCCGAGCTGGAACTCCTGGCCCCGGTCGCGGAGCACAACGTCGATGCTCGTGTCGCCGTCGATCGCGGAGTCCTGGCGGACGCCGACGAGGGCAAGTCGGCCCCAGGGAGCGCTGGGATCGGGCAGGTACTCGCTGGAGAACGCTGCCCACATCTCCCCGGGCCCCACCTCGCCGCCGTCCGAGTCGGTCACCTGCTGGATGACCTGCGAGAACTCGATCTGGAGCCGACGGGGCAGGTCGAGCTTGTGCTCCGTGCGCATGATGTACGCCACGCCGCCCTTGCCCGACTGCGAATTGACCCGGATCACCGCCTCGTACGTGCGCCCCACGTCCTGCGGGTCGATTGGCAGGTACGGCACCCCCCAGGGGAAGTCCTCGACCGGCACTCCCGCGGCGGCGGCGTCGGACTCCATCGCCTTCAACCCCTTGTTGATGGCGTCCTGATGCGAGCCGGAGAAGGCCGTGTAGACGAGGTCGCCGCCGTATGGGTGCCGCTCGTGCACGGGGATCTGGTTGCAGTACTCGACCGTGCGGCGGATCTCGTCGATGTCGCGGAAGTCGATCTGCGGGTCGATGCCTTGGCTGAACAGGTTCATGCCCAACGTGACGAGGCACACGTTGCCGGTGCGCTCACCGTTGCCGAACAGGCAGCCCTCGATGCGGTCGGCGCCGGCCATGTAGCCCAGCTCCGCCGCCGCCACTGCCGTGCCGCGATCGTTGTGCGGATGCAGGCTCAGGACGATCGAGTCCCGGCGCGCCAGGTTGCGCGACATCCACTCGATCGAGTCCGCGTAGACATTGGGCGTCGCCATCTCGATGGTCGCCGGCAGGTTGACGATGACCTTGCGGTCGGGGGTCGGCTGCCAGACGTCGTTGACGGCATCGACGACCTCGAGGGCGAAGTCCAGCTCGGTGCCGGTGTAGGACTCGGGCGAGTACTCGAAGAACACGTCGGTCTCGGCCGCGATCTGGTCCGCGTACTTCGCACACAGCTGGGCACCGTGGACGGCGATGTCCACGATCCCGGCGCGGTCCAGACCGAAGACCACCCGGCGCTGCAGCGTCGAGGTGGAGTTGTACAGGTGGACGATCGCCTGCTTTGAGCCCTTGATCGAGTCGAAGGTCCGCTCGATGAGGTGCTCGCGGGACTGCGTCAGGACCTGGATCACCACGTCATCGGGGACCAGGTCGTCCTCGATGAGCATCCGGACGAAGTCGAAGTCCGTCTGCGAGGCGGACGGGAAGCCGACCTCGATCTCCTTGTAGCCCATCTGGACGAGCAGGTTGAACATCCGCAGCTTGCGCTGCGGCGTCATGGGATCAATGAGCGCCTGGTTGCCGTCCCGCAGGTCCACCGCGCACCAGCGGGGAGCCTGCGTGATGAGCGTGGTCGGCCAGGTCCGGTCGGGCAGGTCGATGGGAGGGAAGGCGGCGTAGCGACCGAAAGGCATGGCAGACGGCTGCTGGGCGTTGCGGGCGGCGTAGGGCACCGTGCGGTCAAAGGGGGCGGTCATGTTCACTCCTCGTGAGCGTCTCTGGGGGTTGGCCGAGTGCCGGCGAACGACGAGACCCGCGACGAGGGGGCCGGTGGTCTAGGCCTCGTCGCGGCAGCGAAGGAGGAGCAGCGCTGACGTCATGATGCGCCGAGGGTAGCAGGTGTGACGCACCGGAACGACCTGAGGCCGCCCGCGGGGCGGCTTCGCCGACTAGGCTGGCGGCCACCGTTCGCGAGGAGGCGTCATGGGCAAGTCACGGATCGTGTTGCTGAGCGCGTTGGCCCTGGTGGTCGTGAGTGGGTGCTCGTCAGGGTCGGACGCGGAATCTTCCGCTGCCCCGGAGGCTTCGGCCGCCACGGCCGCCACGTCCGAGGGCGCCGTCACGTCGTACAAGGACGCCCAGAAGGCCGTCATCCAGATCGACGCGGACGGCGAGTACGTCGACATGATGACCGGCCAGGCCACGCAGTCCTCGGGCGCCGGCAGCGGCTTCATCATCGACCCGACCGGCATAGCTGTGACCAACGCGCACGTGGTCGAGGGCGCCGGCTCGATCGAGGTCTACGTCGGTGGCAGCGATGATCCCATCAACGCCAAGATCCTCGGCGTCTCCGAGTGCAACGACCTCGCGGTCGTCGACCTCAACGGCGACGGGTACCCCTTCCTCTCATGGACGACTGCGACTCCGGACCTCGGCACCGAGGTCTGGGCCGCCGGCTTCCCGCTCGGCGCCCCCCAGTACACCCTCGTCGACGGTTCGCTTGCGAAGAACAACGGCGACGGCGACACGTCGTGGGCCAGCCTGGACTACGCGCTGCAGCACACCGCCCAGATCCAGCCGGGCAACTCCGGCGGCCCGCTCCTGTTCGCCGACGGCTCCGTCATCGGCGTCAACTACATGATTGCGGACCCCACCAACACCACCCAGTTCTTCGCGATCCCGGTCGGGGTGGCCCAGTCCGTCGTCGAGATCCTCCGCACGGGGGAGGACCAGGACTCGATCGGCATCAACGGTCAGGCCTTCTACGACGAGGAGCAGGACCTGGCCGGCGTGTGGGTCTCCGGCGTTCGCTCGGGCAGCCCGGCGAGCAACGCGGGAGTGGCGCCCGGCGACGTCATCCTGCAGATGGAGGGTCGCGATGTCGTGAAGTCGCAAGACATCGGCCAGTACGGCGCCACGAAGGCCGGTTACTGCGACGTGCTCCGCACCAAGGGCACCGACGCGGCCATCAAGATCCAGGTGTTCCGCCCGTCGACGGGGGAGGTCCTCGAGGGCGAGGTCAACAACCCGCAGAAGCCGCTCGCGGCAATCTCCACCATCTCGAACAACTCGGCCGGCCAGACGGAAGACGACCCCTCAGGCCAGACGGAGACGGGCGGCTTCACCAACGTCACGGACGACACGGGCAGCATCTCGGCGGAGATCCCGGATGCCTGGACCGACGTCAACACCGCGGCGGGGGATGGTTTCGGGCGGATCACCGCTTCGACCGACCAGGCCGAGTTCAACACTGGCCAGGCACCGGGCATCGAGTACTGGGTCTTCGACGGGGCGCTAGCCGATGACGCCGAGATCCAGGCGACCATGGACGAGGTCGTGGCCAGCGAGGACTTCGGCGCGGTGATCAACACCTGCGGCGACTCCGAGGCCGGCACCGTTTCCGAGGCCGACGGCTACTCGTACGTGGGCAACTCATACTGGTCGTGCAAGGGCAGCGACCTGTCCTACTACCTGTCGATCCGCAACTACCCGGCCCAGGACAAGTGGGTGCTGCTGGACGCCCAGTTCACGACCGACCAGGACGTGGAGTTCGTCAACCGCAGCCTGGCCTCGTTGCTCGTCGGCTGAAGGCTCGTTCAGTGGCCAGTCGTGGGGGCACTTCCTAGCGGAATCGCCCCACGACTGGCCTTTGAACGGCGGCTCAGCTCACTCCTCGCCGTCGGCCGAATGCGAAGTAGCTGACCGGTCCGACGAAGTTCACGGCGATGACCAGCGCCCAGGCCGGCTTGGGACCGCGTACGAGAGCCGCTGGCCGGCGGGCAAGGTCAATCCATGCCGCAGCGGCGAGTGCCACCTGCACGGTTCCGATCACGACGATGCCCCTCTGCTGGGCAGGGGTGAGATCGCTCCACTTCCTTCGTGACTGCTCCATGGCTGCCTCCCGGTCCGTCGTTTTGTTGCCTTCCCCATGGTGGCCCCTGCCATTGCATGACGCCACCGCCGCGCAACTACGCTTCCGCCCATGCCCACGAATGAGCCCTCCCGCACCCTGTCCCTGGCCCTGATCCCCGGCGACGGCATCGGCACCGAGGTCGTCGCGGAGGCCATGAAGGTGCTCGACGCGATCGCCCCCGCTGCGGGGCTGGCGGTGCGATCGACCGAGTACGACCTCGGCGCGCGCCGCTACAACGCGACGGGGGAGTTGCTGCCCGACTCGGTCATCGAGGAGCTACGCGCGTACGACGCGATCCTGCTTGGCGCCATCGGCGATCCCAGTGTCCCCCCGGGCATCCTCGAGCGCGGAGTCCTGCTGCCGCTGCGCTTCGTCATGGACCATCACGTCAACCTCAGGCCGGTCCGGTTGTACCCCGGCGTGACCGGACCGCTTGCCGGCAAGCGGCCCGAGGACATCGACTTCGTCGTCTGCCGCGAGGGCACCGAGGGCCCGTACGTCGGGGCGGGCGGCACCCTGCGCCGGGGGACGCCCCATGAGGTGTCGACCGAGGTGAGCATCAACACCGCCTACGGGGCCGAGCGCATCATCCGTGACGCATTTCACCGGGCCACCCGCCGGCGCAACAAGGTCACCCTCGTGCACAAGACAAACGTCCTCGTGCACGCCGGACGGACCTGGCAGGACGCCTTCGACCTGGTGGCTCGCGAGTACCCAGGCGTCCAGACGGACTACTGCCACGTCGATGCCGCTGCCATGTACTTCCTCACCCAGCCCGAGCGGTTCGACGTCGTCGTCACCGACAACCTCTTCGGCGACATCCTCACCGACCTCGGCGGCGCGGTAGCCGGGGGGATCGGGTTCGCCTCGAGCGCCAACCTGAACCCCGCCCGCACCGGCCCGTCGATGTTCGAGCCGGTGCACGGCTCGGCGCCCGACATCGCCGGCCAGAACAAGGCCAACCCGATCGCGGCGATCCTGTCGGCGGCCCTCATGCTCGACCACCTCGGCGAAGGCGATGCGGCCGACCGCATCCGCAAGGCCTGCGCCGAAGCCACCACCGCTGGTGGCTCCACCACCGAGATCGGCGACCTGGTCGCCGCCCGCCTCTAAGGAACGCCCACGATGCCCATCACCCCCACCGAGAAGATCTGGATGAACGGCGAGCTCGTCCCGTGGGACGACGCCCGCATCCACGTGCTCACCCACACCCTCCACTACGGGATGGGCGTGTTCGAGGGCATCCGAGCCTACGAGACCGATCAGGGCCCCGGTGTGTTCCGTCTCACCGAGCACATCGAGCGGCTGTTCCGCAGCGCCAAGATCATGGGAATGGA
>JAUXRN010000067.1 GCA_030681835.1 Actinomycetota bacterium | reverse complement strand
ACCGCTCTGGTCCAGCGCCTCCCATACGCCGACTAGCGCCGGCCCGGAACCAAGCAGGGACACGAACGACTCGCGGACCTCTCGGGACCAGGGCACGGCCGGCTCCACCCCTTCGGTAGCCAGCCGCTCAACCGTGTGCGGAGACAGTTGCAGCCCGGCCTGGGCAGCCGCTGCGGCCGCTCGAAGCACGAGCCCCTCGTCACGGGCCGGCTTGGCCTCGAGGGCCAGAACGACCTCGCCTTCCTGCATGACCACGCCCTCGGCGAGCGGCAGCCGTACCGCTGTGCGCCGCTTGATTGGCCGGAAGGTCGTTCGCTGCCGCTGGCGGGTCAGTCGGTCCACGTGGTGCCAGGTGACGTCACTGGCGTACGCGATCCTGCGGGCGCTGTCATAGACGGCCCGCAGGAGGGCATCGGCATCGCGCACGCCGACGAGATCCTCGGCGATCGCGTCCTGCTCCTGCATCAGGAGCCGGTCGCTGCTGCTGCCGGTCAGGCGGTGCAGGGAGTCGCGCACGTCGAGCAGGAAGTCCACGGCATCCCCGTGCCCGTTGTGGGGGACGTCGGTGACCCAGGACGCGGCCACGCCGCGCAGGATGGTCGCGTCCCTGAGGCCGCCGTACGACTCCTTCAGGTCCGGCTCGACCAGCTGGGAGGCTTCCCCGAACCGCTGGCGCCGGGCCAGGACCATGTCGCGCAGCTCGGGCAGCCGACGCTCGGCCATGGCCCGCCAGTCGCCCAGGACCACGGACTGCAGCTGCTCGGCCAGCGCCGGGTCGCCCGCGACGGCCCGCAGATCCAGCATGCCGAGCACGACCTTCAGGTCCTCACTGGCCAGTCGGCGCGCCTCGCTGACGGTGCGGACGCTGTGATCCAGCCGCTGTCCCGCGTCCCAGATGGGGTACCAGAGCGCCTCGGCCACCCGGCCCGCCTCTGCGGCACCGGACTTGTGCAGCAGCAGCAGGTCGAGGTCGCTCCCGGCGGTGAGCTCTCCTCGGCCGTATCCCCCGATCGCGACGAGGCAGAACGCGTCCTTCGCGGTGGCCGTCGCTGCCGTGAACAAGCCGCCGAGCCACTGGTCGGTGAGAGCGGTCAAGGCAGCGCGTCGCCCCGGGCCTGCGAGCCCGGGGCGACGCACCAGTTCGTTGCGGGCGGAGGCAAATTCCCCCGCGACGAGACCGTCCACTTCGATGGGCTACAGCGCGTCGGAACCGCGCTCGCCCGTACGGACGCGGATGACCGCTTCCACAGGGCTTACCCAGACCTTGCCGTCGCCGATCTTGCCGGTCTGGGCGGCGGACACGATGGCGTCGACGACGTCATCGACGACCGCGTCGTCCACGACGATCTCCAGGCGCACCTTGGGCACCAGGTCGACGGTGTACTCCGCTCCCCGGTAGACCTCGGTGTGGCCCTTCTGGCGACCGTAACCGGACGCCTCGGAGACCGTGAGCCCGTGCACTCCGCGGCCCTCGACTGCGTTCTTGACGTCCTCAAGCTTGAAGGGCTTGATGATTGCGGTGATGAGCTTCATCAGTTCTCCTCCGTCGCGTTGCGAGCAGCGTGACCGACGCCGGCGAATGTACCGCCGCCGCCCGAGTCGCCCATTTCGTACCCGGTCTCCGCGTGTACGGCCAGGTCGATGCCGGCAACCTCGTCATCCTTGCTGACCCTCAGGCCGATGACGACCTTGATCACGAAAGCGATGATTGCCGTGACCACCAGCGAGTACCCCAGCACGGCACCCGCGCCGACCGCCTGCTTCCACAGTTGGTCCAGACCGCCCCCGTAGAGCAGGCCGTCGATGCCCGTGGGCGACGCCGCCGTGGCGAACAGCCCGATGAGCAGGGTGCCCACGAGGCCGCCGACAAGGTGCACGCCGACGACGTCGAGCGAGTCGTCGTACTTGAACTTGTACTTCAGGCCCACGGCCAATGCGCAGAGCACGCCGGCAATGAGGCCGATGGCCAGTGCGCCCATGGGGCTCACCGCGGCACAGGCCGGGGTGATGGCCACGAGGCCGGCGACTACGCCGGACGCTGCGCCCAGCGACGTCGCATGACCGTCACGGAGCTTCTCCGTCGCCAGCCAGCCGATTGCAGCGGCGCACGTGGCAGCGAAGGTGTTGAGGAACGCGACAGCGGCAGTGTTGTTGGCCGCGGTCGCCGAGCCGGCATTGAAGCCGAACCAGCCGAACCACAGCAATGCAGCACCGATCATCACGAGGGTGAGGTTGTGCGGCTTCATCGGGGTCCTGGGCCAGCCGACCCGCTTGCCGATGATGATCGCCAGCATCAGGCCGGCGATGCCGGCGTTGATGTGCACCGCGGTGCCGCCGGCGAAGTCGATCACGCCGTACTTGAAGATCCAGCCTCCGTTGTCGCCGGCAAGGTTGAACACCCAGTGCGCCACCGGGAAGTACACGAGCGTCGCCCAGACGCCTGCGAAGACGAGCCAGGCGACGTACTTCATGCGGTCGGCCACGGCACCGGCCACGAGGCCGACCGTCAGGCAGGCGAACATCGCCTGGAAGGCCACGAAGGCCATCGCCGGGTAGGTCACCTCAGGGTTGTCGGCCATGAGGCCCTCGAGTCCGAGGTACTGCGTGATGTTGCCGAGCAGTCCGGCCTGGCCGTACGAGTCGCCGAACGACATCGAGTAGCCGTAGAGGACCCACAGGATGCCCACGACGAACAGGGCGCCCATCACCATCATGAGCATGTTGAGGACGGACTTGGCCCGGACCATGCCTCCGTAGAAGAAGGCGAGCCCGGGGATCATGAGCAGCACCAGCGCGGCTGATGTGAGCAGCCAGGCTGTGTCACCCGTATTCAAAGCGGATTCCATGCGAGTTCTCCCTCCATCGGTGGTTCTTCACCTCGCGAGGCAGACACTCGCGGTCGGAGGTTTCCGTCGGGGGGTACGACTGTTTCGAATGGGTGACGCGCAGCCCCAGCGCGTTAACACTGGGTCACGCGACCCGCTCCCCGGTTACCAGCGCGTTACGCCGCCCTTGAGGTTGGCGCCCATAATCCGGCCCGGAATCACCGCCAACCTCAAGGTCGACGGGGGCTGGCTGCGCTCACTCCTCGAGCAGGGCGCTTCCCCCGCCCTGCCCTCCGGGGCTCGCTGCGCTCACTCCTCGAGCAGGGCGTCGACGAACTCCGCAGCGTCGAACGGCGCAAGGTCGTCCGGGCCCTCGCCCAGCCCGACCAGCTTGACCGGCACGCCCAGCTCCCGCTGTACCGCGATCACGATCCCGCCCTTGGCCGTCCCATCCAGCTTGGTCAGCACGATCCCGGTGACGTCGACGACCTCGGCGAACACCCGCGCCTGGACCAGCCCGTTCTGCCCGGTGGTGGCATCCAGCACGAGCAGCACCTCGTCTATCGGCGACTTCTTCTCCACCACCCGCTTGACCTTGCCGAGCTCGTCCATGAGGCCGGTCTTGGTGTGCAGCCGGCCCGCCGTGTCGATGATCACCGTGTCCACGTCGGCCGCGATGCCAGTCGATACGGCGTCGAACGCGACCGCAGCCGGGTCCCCGCCCTCGGGTCCGCGCACGACTGCGGCGCCCACGCGGTCACCCCATGTCTGCAACTGATCCGCGGCGGCAGCACGGAAGGTGTCGGCGGCCGCGAGCACGACGGCCTGCTGCTGGGCCACCGCGAGCCGGGCCAGCTTGCCGGTCGTCGTGGTCTTGCCCGTGCCGTTGACGCCGACGACGAGCACGACTCCAGGACGGCCATCCATGCGATGCGCGCGCACGTCGCGGTCCATGCCCGGGTCGACCAGTGCCAGCAACTCCTCGCGGAGCATCGCCCGCACGGCCGTCGGGTCGCTGGAGCCCTCGACCCGCACCCGGGTGCGCAGGCGCTCCAGCAGCTCCGTCGTCGGGCCGACGCCCAGGTCAGCAGTCAGGAGGGTCTCCTCGACCTGGTCCCACGTGGCCTCGTCGATGCTCGCGCGACAGAGCAGCGCGAGCAGCCCACGGCCCATCGTGCTCTGGGAGCGGGCCAGCCGGGCGCGCAGTCGATGCAGCCGGCCGGCAGCAGGCTCGGGCACCTCGACCTCGAGCAGGCCTTCGAGATCCTCCGGTGTCAACGGTTCGACGAGCCCCTCCTCCACCGCCGACACAGGCTCGCCGAACGCATCGCCCACGTCGAGGATGTCGACTGTGCGCCGAGGGGTATCGCGCGGCACCGAGTCGTCGTCTCCGACGCCTGGGGCGTAGTCCAGGCCCGGGCGTGGTGCCGCGGGAGGCGCCGATCGGCGGCGCCGACCCACCAGGGCCAAGGCGCCGACGACCAGCAGGACGATGACGACAGCGAGCCCGATATACACCAGCGCGGAATCCATGGCCGGCATCCTCCCACGCTCGCCCTGACGCTCGGTGCACGCGGATCGCGGGCCATGCACTTGGATGGCGGGATGCTTCCGTCGGTCCTGCTCGTCCTCTATGTGGTCGTCGGCGCCCTCGACGTCATCGGCGAGGCCGCGTCTGTCGACACGGTCGTGGTGGCCACGAAACCGCTCCTCGTGCCGCTCCTGGCGGCCTGGCTGGTGGCGACGGCCCGGCGGCAGGCCGTGCGCAGCCCACTGGCCTGGTTGCTCGCCGGGCTAGGCTTCGCGTGGCTCGGGGACCTCGCCCTCATGGCCGACGGCGACCTGTCCTTCGCCCTGGGGCTGGTCTGCTTCCTGGCCATGCAGGCCTGCTACATCCTGGCGTTCACCCGAGTCCCCGGGCCAGGCCTCGTTCGCGCCTGGAAGATCGCCCTGGTCCCGTTCATCGCCTACTGGATCGGCATGAACCTGCTGGTGTGGCCAGGAGCGGGCACGATGCGCATACCGGTGCTGGTCTACAGCGCGGTGCTGCTGGCGATGGCGGCAGCCGCGCTGGACCTCGTCCTTCGGGTGCCGCGGCCACTGGGGTGGCGGGTGTTCTGGGGCGCCGCCCTCTTCGTCGTCTCCGACTCCCTGATCGCGGTGACAGCGTTCGGCCCGCTGGAGTCCTCGCCTGGCCTGAGCGCGGCCGTCATGGCCACGTACATCGCGGCGCAGGCACTCATCGTCACCGGCTTTGCCCGCGCGGTCGCTACGCGCTGACCTGCTCGCTCTCGCGCAGCCGCTGGCCGATCACCTGGGTCACGCCGTCGCCCCGCATCGAGACGCCGTAGAGCGCGTCGGCGATCTCCATCGTGCGCTTCTGGTGCGTGATGACGATGAGCTGGGATGAGTCGCGCAGCTCCTCGATGATGTCGATGAGCCGGCCGAGGTTGACTTCGTCCAGGGCGGCCTCGACCTCGTCGAGGACGTAGAACGGGCTGGGCCGGGCCTTGAACAGGGCGACGAGGAACGCCACCGCCGTCAGCGAGCGCTCTCCGCCCGACAGCAGGGACAGCCGCTTGATCTTCTTGCCCGGCGGACGCGCCTCGACGTCGACGCCGGTGTTGAGCATGTCCCCTGGATCGGTGAGGACCAAGCGCCCCTCGCCACCGGGGAAGAGCCTGGCGAAGACCCCTTCGAACTCCCGCTCGACCGCCTCGTAGGCCTCGGTGAAGACCTGGACGACGCGCGCGTCGACCTCCTTGACGATGGCCAGGAGGTCCTCCCGGGTGCGCCTGAGGTCGTCGAGCTGCTCGGTCAGGAACCGGTGCCGCTCCTCCATCGCCGAGTACTCCTCCAGGGCGAGCGGGTTGACCCGGCCCAGCAGGGCCAGGTCGCGCTCGGCCGACTTCAGCCGCTTCTCCTGCTCGACGCGCACGAAGGGGTACGGCTGCGGCTCCTCGACGGCGGGCTCGTCGCCCGGGGACGGGGGGGTCGGGGGAACCGGCTGGTCCGGCCCGTACTCGGACATCAGCACGCCCGGCTCGATGCCGAAGTCCTCCAGGACCTTGTCCTCGACCTGCTCGATGCGCATGCGCTGCTCGGCCCGCGCCACCTCGTCTCGGTGCACCGAATCCTTCAACCGGTCCGACTCGGCCCCCAGCTCGCGCAGCGACGCACGCAGGCGCTGCAACTGCGCATCCCGCTCCCGGGTGGCCTTCTCGACGGCCGCCCGCTCGCGGCCGGCGGCCGCGACGGACACCTCGATGCGGGCAAGCGCGACCCGGGCGCCGTCGAGCACCGCCTGCGCGACGACCAGCTCACGCGCCCGCCGCTCGCGGCGCTCCACGGCTGCGGCCCGCGCCTGACGCTCGCTGGCAGCCGCCCGCTCGAGCTGCTGGGCCCGTGCCGCGACGGCGCCGAGCCGCTCCTCGGCCGTGCGCAGCGTCAGCCGGGCATCGACCTCCACCCGGCGCGCCGCCGCAGCCGCCGTGGCCAGCCCCTCGCGGTCATCCGCGTCGGGCTGCTCCACCGGATCGGCCGACGCGGCGTCGAGCCGGGCCTGGAGCGAATCGAGCTGGGCCTGGTCCTCGGCCAGTGCGGCCTGCGCCGCGTCTCGGGCGGCGGACATGCGCTCGGCCTCTGCCGAGGCAGCGCGGGCGGCCTGGCCGAGCTGGCCCAACTGCTCGGCCACGGCCGCCAGGCGTGCGTCGGATTCATGAAGCCGCGCGAGCGCGGCCTCCACGCGTTGCGCGGCCGCGGCCTGCCGAGCACTGGCTGCAGCGAGGTCGAAGCGGAGTCGCTCGATCTCGTGCGCCAGTTCGACGACCCGGCCTTGGGTCTCGTCGTATGCCGCCTGGACCTCGAGCAGGCTGGGCACGCTGGCCGACCCTCCGTGCACGACGCCCGCAGCGATGACGTCGCCCGCGGGCGTGACGAACGACAGGCCCGGATGGTGGGCCTGGAGCTCGAAGGCCGTGGCCAGGTCCTCGACGAGCGCCCATCGCTCCAGCAGGTGCGCCACGACCGGTCGTAGCGACTCGTCGCACTGGACCAGGTCGAGCAGGGGGCGGCCCGCCTCCCGCACGGATGGCCGCTCGGCCCGAGGCCGCTCGGAGTCCGCGATGACGATCGCGGCGCGGCCCGCATCCTCGTCCTTCAGCAGGACGACGGCGCGCTGCGCGGCCGCGACGCCCGTCACGACGACCGCATCCGCGACGTCCCCGAGGGCCGCGGCAACGGCCGTCTGGGCACCCGCATCGACGTGCAGCAGGCTGGCCAGGGAGCCGAGCACGCCGGTGACCTCGTCCGCGGCCGCCACGAGCCGGGCACCGGCGTCCTTGCGGTTCAGGCCGATCGCGAGGGCCTCCGCCCGGGCGACCAGGCCGGCCCGCTCCCGCTCGGCGGCGGCCTCGCGCCCACGCAGGGCCTCGACGGCCGCGTCGGCCGCCGCAAGCTCGGCCTCGGCCCGCTCGTGCTCGGCGTCCAGGCTGTGCTCGCCGGCATCGAGCCCGGCGACGTCGACCTCGATGCGCTGGAACTCGCGCTGGGCGCCCTCGCCGCGCTGCCGGGCCTCGGCCACCTGCGCGGTCAGTCGCTCGATCTCGGCGCCCCGGGTGTCGAGCCGGGAACGGGCCGAATTGACCTGGCCGGCCAGCCGGGCCAGCCCCTCCCGGCGGTCGGCGGCGGCCCGCTCGATCTCGGCAATCCGGCGCTCCTCCGCGGCCGCGGCGTCCTCGGCCTGGTGCCGGCCAGCCTCGGCCGTGGACAGGTCAGCGCGCGCTGACTCGACCTGCCGGCCCAGCTCGAACTCCTCGGTTCGCAGCGCCCGGGCCTCGGCCTCGATCTGCTCGGGATCGCGCCCCGACTCCTCCTCGACCGGCTCGGGCTGCAGGTGCCGCACTCGCTCAGCGGACAACTGCACGAGCCCGTGGAAGCGCTCCCGCAGCCCGCTGAGAGCGAACCAGGTCTCCTGCGCGACGGTGAGCCGTGGCGCATCGTGGAGCGCCTGCTCCTCGGCCGCTGCCTCCTGCTGCTTGAGAACGCCGAGCTGGTCGTCGACCTCCGCCTGCCGATCCCTCAGGGCGGTCTCGTCGGCGACCTCGGCCGCGAAGGCGGAGCGCAGCCGCAGCAGGTCGTCGGCCATGAGCCGGAGCCGGGCGTCGCGCACCTCGGACTGGATGACCACCGCGCGTCGGGCCACCTCGGCCTGGCGGCCGAGCGGCTTGAGCTGGCGGCGAAGCTCGGTGGTCAGGTCCTGCAGGCGGGTCAGGTTCGCCTGCATCGCGTCGAGCTTGCGGAGGGCCTTCTCCTTGCGCTTGCGATGCTTCAGGACCCCAGCCGCCTCCTCGATGAAGCCGCGACGGTCCTCCGGTGTCGCCTGGAGGATCGTGTCGAGCTGGCCCTGCCCGACGATGACATGCATCTCGCGGCCGATGCCGGAGTCACTGAGCAACTCCTGCACGTCGAGCAGCCGGCACTGCTGGCCGTTGATCGCGTACTCCGATCCACCGTTGCGGAACAGGGCCCGGGAGATGGTGACCTCGGTGTACTCGATCGGCAGGGCACCGTCGGAGTTGTCGATGGTCAGCGCCACCTCGGCGCGGCCCAGCGGGGCACGGCCGGTGGTGCCGGCGAAGATGACGTCCTCCATCTTGCCGCCGCGCAGGCTCTTGGCGCCCTGCTCGCCCATCACCCAGGCCAGGGCGTCCACGACGTTGGACTTGCCCGAGCCGTTCGGGCCGACGACACAGGTGATGCCGGGCTCGAACCGCAGGGTGGTGGACGACGCGAAGGACTTGAAGCCCTTCAGCGTG
>JAUXRN010000066.1 GCA_030681835.1 Actinomycetota bacterium | reverse complement strand
GACGCTGCGCGAGGCCGTCGCCTGCATCGAGATCGTGCGCCGGGCCGCCGTCCGCGAGATGACGGGCGACGTGGCGAGCCCACTGTCGCGGGGAATCGGGCAGGGGTAGCGATGGACGATCTCACGCGGCCCTTCGCGCGGCCGGCGGTCACGGCATCCATGGTGATCCGCACCTCCGGCGCCTACGCCGCCCTGGGGGCGGGATTGCTCGTCGGGGCCGGTGCCGGCCTGCTGGGCCGAAGCCGTGCGACCGGGATGAACACCACGATGTCCGTCGCGTTGCCGGCCTTCCTCGCCGCAGCCGACATTGGGCTGGACGTTCACGGCGAGGAGAACCTCTGGCATCGGCGCCCGGCGATCTTCCTCATCAACCACCAGAGCGAGCTAGACCTCATCGTGCTCGCGCGCCTCGTCCGCCGCGACATGACCGGGGTGGTCAAGCGGGAGCTGCGGACGAACCCCGTCGCGGCCGCATTGGGATGGCTCGGGGAATTCGCCTTCGTTGACCGCGCGAGCACCTCCGACGCCATCCACGCACTGGAGCCCGTGGTCGATGCGCTGCGGCACGGCAAGTCGCTCGGCATCGCGGCCGAGGGCCACCGCTCCGACTCGCCGATGCCCGGCCCGTTCAAGGTCGGCGCGTTCCACATGGCCATCCAGGCGCAGGTGCCGATCGTCCCCGTCGTCATCCGCAACACCGGCGAGCTGCTCCCGCCGGGGGCGCGCTTCGTCGCGCCGGGGACGGTGCAGGTGGCCGTGCTCGGGCCCGTCGGGCCAGACGGCTGGGATCCGTCGACTGTTCATGAGCACGCGAAAGCGCTGCGGGACGCGTTCGTGGCGACGTTGGCCGACTGGCCGACCGGGTTGAGCCGCTAGACGATGCGCCGCCCGGCAGCCCACTTAGCCAGCTCGCGGCGGTCCGACAACTGCAGCTTGCGCAGCACCGCGGACACATGCGTCTCCACCGTCTTGATCGACAGGACGAGCTCGCTGGCGACCTCCCGGTAGGTGTAGCCCCGGGCGATGAGGCGCATGACCTCCTGCTCGCGTGGGCTGAGTCGGTCGATCTCGTCATCCTTCTCGGCCGGGCCGCCGGAGAAGGCGTCCAGCACGAACCCGGCCAGGCGCGGGGAGAAGACGGCGTCACCGTCGGCGATCCGCCGCACGGCCTCGCGCAGCTCGGGACCGTCGATCGTCTTGGTCACGTAGCCACGAGCCCCGCCGCGCACGGTGGCCACGACGTCCTCGGGCGCGTCGCTGACGGACAGCGCGAGGAAGCGCGTCGCGGGCACCTGGGGCAGGCAGGCGTCGAGCACGGCGCGGGCGTCGCCGCCCGGGAGGTGAACATCCAGCAGGACGACGTCCGGCTGCGCCGCGGTGATCACGCGGATGGCCTCGTCGACGTCGGCGGCCTCACCGACGACGTCGAACTCGTCGCCGAGCTCGGCGCGCACGCCAGCCCGCACCATCGCATGGTCGTCCACCAGGACGATCCGCAGCCGTTGGGTCATGTCGCCTCCTGCAAAGGGCGCGGCATGCGCAGGTGCACCTCGGTGCCCTGCCCGCCTGACGAGCGGACCGTGGCCGTGCCGCCGTTGCGCTCCATGCGGCCGACGATGGACTCGCGGATGCCCAGCCGGTCGTCAGGCACGGCGTCGAGGTCGAAGCCCTCGCCGCGGTCGCGCACGAAGACCTCGGCCGAGTCGGCCAGGCACTCTGCGTACAGCGAGACGCTCCCGCCGCCGTGCTTGGCGGCGTTGACCATCGCCTCGCGAGCGGAGGCGACGAGGGCTCCCAGCCGCGCGTCGAGTGCCGCATCGCCGACGGTGACGACGTCGATGCTCGCGCCGTAGTCGGCCTCGATGGTGGCCGCGTCCCGCTCGAGCGCAGCGGCGAGCGTGCGGTCGGGGTCGCCCGTCGGGGCATACAGCCACGAGCGAAGCTGGCGCTCCTCGGTGCGCGCGAGCCGGGTCACCTCGGCCGGGTCGCTGGCGAACCGCTGGATCAGGGTGAGGGTCTGGAGCACCGAGTCGTGCACGTGCGCGGCGATCTCGGCGCGCTCCTCGGAGCGGATCAGCGCCCGCCGCTGCTCGCTGGCTTCTCGCCATGCGCGGTAGAGCCACGGGAAGCCGACGAGGGCCACGCCGCCGACGAGGAGCAGGGCGAGGGCCAGGCCCTGCAGCGCCTCCGCCGGGCTGGTGCGGCTGGCCACCAGGGCGACGAGCGCGAGGACGACCAGGCCGATGCCGGTGGCCAGCCGCCAACGGCCGGCGCTGGCCGCGGTGCCCGCCGTGTGCCGGGCGGCGCGGCCCGCGGCCCGGGACCAGGTGTCGCGCTGCTCGTCGTCGGTCTGCCGCCAGATGAGCGCGGCCCCGAAGACCGCCACGATCAGCGGGATGACTGCGCCGCTGACGATGTCGACCCCCAGCGCCGTGAGCAGCAGGCCGATCCCTACGACGACGGCCGCAAGCGCGAGGAGCCGCGCCGTATCGGAGGAACGCGCCGCCGCGACGTCGGCCTCGTCGCCGGGTGCGTCGAGGGGGAGGACGGCCCAGAACGCCGCGTAGAGCACGATCCCGATGCCGCCCGCGAAGGCGAGGGCGACGAAGGCAACGCGCACGAGCCACAGCGGCAGTCGCAGGTGCCGGGCCAGGCCAGCAGCAACGCCGGCCACCCATCTGCCCGTGACGGGCCGGGCGGCGCGCGGGGCCGGGATCGTCGTGCTCACCCAAGCATCCTCCCGCGCCGCGGGCAGGAAAGGCATCAGGGCCTGACCCTGAGATCCTTGCGGAAAGGATCAGGGTCGATTCAGGGTTGCTCCCCGATGCGCGGAGCCTCCTGCAGGCACGATGGTGGAGCCATGACAACGAACACCGAGTACGCGGCGCCTCCGCCGCTGCCCCCCGCCCCCCGTCCACCCCTGCGCCGCGCCGAGTCCGGCAAGGCGATCGCCGGCGTCGCCGCCGGCTTCGCCCGCTGGCTCGGCATCGACCCGGTCATCGTCCGCGTGATCCTCGTCGTGCTCGCCATCTTCGGCGGCAGTGGCCTGCTCCTGTACGCGATCGGCTGGCTGTTCATCCCGGTCGAGGGCTCCTCGACGAGCTCAGCCGACACCTTCTTCGCCGACTCCCGTCGACAGGGCTCGACTGCCCGAACCGTCCTGATCGTCGTCGGCGTCGTCGTCACGGTCATCGTCTTCGCCAACATCGTCGGCTGGGCGTTCGGCGGCTGGGGCGGCGGAGGGTCCTTCCTGCTCCTGCTCGCGACCGGCGGCCTCGTCCTCTACTTGGTCAATCGCCAGCCGGCCGTCGCGGCCCCCTCGGCACCTGCGCCCGAGGCAGGCACGCCCGAGGGCGGCCCGGCACCGGACGGCACGACCGCCGTCATGCCCACGGCCTACGCCTACGGCGGCTCGGGGCAGTACCCGGGCTACCAGGCGCCGGTGCCGGCGTACGTCCCGCCGACGCCTCGTCCGCGCTCCTACCTGGGTCTCGCGACGCTGAGCCTGGCCGTGATCGCCGTCGGCGTCCTCGTGATGCTGAACGCGACATCGGTGACCGACATCCCGCCCGTCGTCGTCCTGTCGATAGCGCTGGGGATCCTCGGCCTGGGCATCCTCGTCGGTACGGTCGCCGGCCGGGCCACCTGGCTGCAGTGGCTGGCCATCCCGCTCCGGGCGACCACGGCGCTTGTCTCGCTCGTGCCGCAGGACCTCGGCGCGCGCTTCGACGCCGGCATCGGCGAGCGGGTGTGGCGCCCGACGACGATCGCCGAGCTGACCACGCCGTACGAGCTCGGGCTCGGCAGCCTGCGGCTCGACCTCAGCGACCTGGTCATCCCGCCGGGCACGACCACGATCCCGGTCGACGTGACTTTGGGGATCGGCGAGCTCGACATCACCGTTCCCGACGACGTGCGCGTGCTCGTCGATGCGCAGGTCGACCTCGGTGCGCTGGAGGTCGACGGCCTGCCGCGCGAGGAAGGGCAGGACGTCGCCATCGTCTCCGAGATGCCCGGCGGGCCGGCCACCGGTCCCGTCATCGACCTGACCGCTCGCACCAACGTTGGAGACCTGGAGGTGTCCCGTGCGTAAGCATCCGATCGACCTGTTCGCGCTCCTGTCCGGCCTCATCGTCATCGGCTTCGCGGTCGCCTTCATCGTGGGCGCGTACACCGACCTGACGATCGACGCCCGGCTGATCGGCCCGATCCTGCTCGTGGGCTTCGGCGCTGCCGGGCTCGCCGGTGCGCTCGTCGCGCAGCGGCGGTCCGACGCCCGGCTGGAGTCGGCGACCACCGAGTAGTCTCTCCCGCTCCCATCGCTGCGAGGCACCCGTCACGGGTGCCTCGCAGCGCTACGCTCGCGGTCTCCCACTCGAGGACGGGACGGGCCATGAGCAGCTACGCGGTCAAGAGGTTGGATGAGTCGACCTGGCCCGATTTCGCCCGGCTCGTCGAGCGGCACCACGGCGTCTGGGGCGGCTGCTGGTGCATGGGGTTCCACCCCGAGGGCGTCGGTCGCGGGCGAACGGCAGACGGAAACCGCGCGGCGAAAGAGGGTCGGGTGCGTGCCGGCACGGCGCACGCGGCGCTTGTCTTCGACGGCGATGAGTGCGTCGGCTGGTGCCAGTTCGGCCCGACAGGCGAGCTGCCGCGGATCAAGAGCCAGCGCGCCTACGCGGCCGGGCTCGTCCAGCTTCCGGATTGGCGGATCACCTGCTTCTTCGTGCACAACGCTCACCGCGGCACGGGAATCGCATCAGCCGCGCTGGGCGGTGCTCTGGGCGAGATCGCACGTCTCGGGGGCGGCACGGTGGAGAGCTACCCCGAGGATGTCGCGGGCCGGTCGGTGTCCGCGTCGTTCTTGCACAACGGGACGCTCGGCCTGTTCGAGCAGCACGGCTTCACGCGCATGCGGCTCATCGGCAAGAACCGCTGGGTCGTCGCCACCGCTGTGCAACCCAGCCCGGCCCTGTGGAGCCACGACGCGTACGTCGCCGTCGTCGGCACCAACGCCCGTCGGCTGCTGGACGCGGCTGCGACGGGCGACCCCGAGGCCGCGGTGCCCGGCTGCCCGGGCTGGACGATCACGGACCTTGTGGCCCACGTCGGCTCCATCCACCGCTGGGCCTCGCAGGTCGTTCTCACCGGGAACCCGGCCGAGCTCCCGGTCGTTCCCGATGACGTGGACGTGCTGCTGCCATGGGCCCGCGACGGTGCCGCACACCTGGTCGAGGTGCTCGCGTCCGCTGATCCACACAA
The DNA here is from genome assembly GCA_030681835.1 of Actinomycetota bacterium. Taxonomy (GTDB): domain Bacteria; phylum Actinomycetota; class Actinomycetes; order S36-B12; family S36-B12; genus UBA10649. The sequence goes on along the minus strand of JAUXRN010000066.1, from coordinate 9,496 downwards.
GCCCACGTGGACCTTCGGCCCGAAGCCGCGCGTGGCGGCGTTCTGGAGCCGTCGGCAGGCCCACGAGACGACGATGCACCTGTGGGACGCGGAGGACGCGCGCGGCCACGAGTACCGATGGGATCCCCGCCTCGCGGCCGACGGCGTCGATGAGGTGGCCACCGTCTTCTATCCGCGCCAGGTCCGGCTCGGCCGGACGCAGCCCCTGCCCGGGCCGGTGCATCTGGACGTCATCGACGCCCCGGGCGTGGCTATCACGCTCGGAGAGGTGGACGCAGCCCCGGGTGCCGACGCGGCGCCCTCGGCGACGTTGCGCGGCACGGCAGAGGAACTGCTGCTCGCGTTGTGGGGCAGGCGTTCGCTCGACGCCCTCGAGATCTCGGGTGACGGGCCCGTCATCGACGCGCTCCGGGGCTCGGCCATCACGCCCTGACGGTCCGGCTCAAGCAACGGCGACGAGGGCGATCGCGATCGCGGCGAAGTGGGCAGTGAACCCGGCGATCGTGAACGAGTGGAACATCTCGTGGAAGCCGAACCACGCGTGGCTGATCTGGGGCCACTTCGTCGCGTAGACGACGGCGCCGATGGTGTACATCAGGCCACCGGTGACGATGAGGGCCAGGATGATGGCCCCGGCCGACGAGAAGCCCGGCAGGTAGAAGACGGCGGCCCAGCCGAGCGCGAGGTAGATGGGCGCGTTGACCCAGCGTGGGGCGGTGGGCCAGAAGTTGCCGATGAGGACGCCCGCGATCGCGCCGCTCCACACGATGATGAGCAGGGTCCTGGCCTGGTCCGGCGGCAGCAGGAGCAGGGACAGCGGCGTGTAGGTGCCGGCGATGATGAGGAAGATGTTCGAGTGGTCGGCCCTGCGCAGCCAGGCCTTCGTCCGCGCCGGCCAGTCGCCCATGTGGTAGGTCGCGGACGTGGCGAACAGCGCGACGCTCGTGGCGACGAAGATGGCCACGGCAATGCGGGTCGCGGGGGAGTCAGCGACGAAGACGAGGACGAGGCCGCCCACGACGGCGAGCGGTGCGGTGACGGCATGCAGCACCCCGCGCAGGCGCGGCACCTCGGGCTGTCCCATCGATCTCCTCACGTAACCTACGATACCGTAACTTACGGTTCCGTAGGTTTGCAAGCCAGCGTGGGCGGCGGACGGGACGCTACGGCTGCATGACGACGAGCGTCACGGTCCCGAGCGTCTCGTCCTCCATCGTGTTCTGCGCCCCGGGCGGGCGCGTCACGATCGTGATCGTCGTGGTCCCGGGCCGCAGGGCGACCACGGTCCACCTGGTCGTGCCGGGCGCCCCCACGAGGTCCGTGCTCGGCGCGGTGTAGGTGCCGCGGCCGACGCGGGCGATGGGCAGGTCGTTCGCCGTGCAGCAACCGCCCTCGGCCAGCCAGGTGTAGCCCGTCGTGCGGTTGGTGGGCAGGATGATCTTCATCCGCTCGCCCGGCACGAGGCGCACCTGCACGCCGAGGTCCCGCACGATCACCGGCCCGGGCTTCTTGGCCGGCACAGCGGCAGCGGGCGACGGAAGGGCCGTCGCGATCGTTGCGACAGCGGCGAGGACCGCCAGGACGGCGCCGAGGCGCATGCGCAGGGTCATGCTCCGATCGTACGTTCCCGGCCAACCGGCGACGAGGCTGCCACCGGGCTAGCCTTGCGATGACACGAGGAGGTCGGCATGAACGCGAAGGTCGGTGACCGACTGGTGGCCCATGGCACGCACGTGGACGACCATGACAGGGACGGCGAGATCATCGAGGTCCATGGCGCGGACGGCGGGCCGCCCTACCTCGTGCGCTGGTCGGACAACGGGCACGAGACGCTCGTATTCCCCGGGCCGAGCCATCAGGTGGTCGCGGCAGCGGAATAGGCGGGCCCAGCATCGTCGCCACCCGACCTAGGATGGCGATCGCTGCGTGCCCCAGCAGCGCCCCCACCCCTGGGAGACCGACGTGACCAGCGCAGCCCTCGACCGCCCCGTCCCGTCCACCGGCGCCGCTGCGCGCGCGGTCGGCCTGACCAAGGTGTACGGCGAGGGCGAGACGGCTGTCACCGCGCTCGACGACGTCACGGTCGACTTCGACCGCGGCCGGTTCACGGCGATCATGGGCCCGTCCGGCTCGGGCAAGTCCACGCTCATGCATGTCTGCGCCGGGCTGGACTCGGCCACCTCCGGCACGGTCTACATCGGCGACGTCGACCTCACCGCGCTGAAGGACAACGAGCTGACCCGGTTGCGCCGCGACGCCGTGGGCTTCGTCTTCCAGGCGTTCAACCTCGTGCCCACCCTGTCGGCCCTGGAGAACATCACGCTGCCCATGGACATCGCGGGCCGGAAGCCCGACCAGGCGTGGGTCGACGGCGTCATCGACACGATCGGACTGCGCGACCGGCTGCGCAACCGGCCGAGCCAGCTCTCCGGCGGCCAGCAGCAGCGGGTGGCCGCGGCACGCGCGCTCGCCAGCCGCCCGCAGATCGTCTTCGCCGACGAGCCCACGGGCAACCTCGACTCGCGCGCCGGTGCCGAGGTGCTCACGTTCCTGCGCCGCAGCGTCGACGAGTTCGGGCAGACGATCGTCATGGTGACCCACGACCCGACCGCCGCCTCGTACGCCGACCACGTCATCTTCCTGGCCGACGGGCGCATCGTCGACACGATGGACGACCCGACGGCTGAGGGCGTCCTCGACCGCATGAAGGGCTTCGACGGCAAGGGCCGGAGGTCCTAGCCGATGCTGCGCAGCGCATGGCGGAGCCTGCTGCACCACAAGCTCCGCCTCGTCCTCTCCGGCGTGGCCATCGTGCTCGGCGTCGGCTTCGTCGTCGGCACCCTGATCTTCACCGACACCCTCAACACGACGTTCACGAACCTGTTCTCGGGCACGACGTCCGACGTCGTCGTCACCCCTGAGCAGGAGGTCGAGGGCGGCGGGCTGGCCGGCACGGTGGCCACGCTGCCCGCGGCCCTGCTCGACGATGTGCGCGCGGTCGACGGGGTGGCCAAGGCCGGCGGCCAGGTCCTCGCCGATGGCGTGAGCATCATCGACCCGGACGGCAACGTCCTCGGCACGCCGGGCGCGCCGCAGTTCGGCAGCAACTGGGACGACGACGAGGAGCTCACCCCGTTCCGTCTGGTCGAGGGCAGGGGGCCCATGGCACCCGGCGAGGTCGCCCTCGATTCGGTGTCCGCGGAGAAGTCGGGCTACGCAGTCGGAGACCCCGTGGCGCTGGTCGGCCCGCAGGGCGCGTTCGAGGCCACCCTGGTGGGCGTGTTCCGCTACGGCGCCTCCGGCAACCTCGCCGGCGCGACCATCGCGTCGTTCGACACCTCATCCGCCCAGCAACTGCTGCTGGGCGGTCAGGACGCCTTCACGGAGATCGACGCCGTCGCCGCCGAGGGCGTCGCGCAGGAGGCGCTCGCGGCCGCCGTCCGTCCCGTCGTGGGGGAGGGGGTGGCCGTGCGCACGGGGCAGGAGGCCGCCGACGAGGCCGCCGCCGCCATCTCCGAGGGATTGGCGTTCGTCAACATCTTCCTGCTGGTGTTCGCCGGCATCGCGCTGTTCGTCGGCAGCTTCATCATCCTCAACACCTTCTCCATGCTCGTCGCCCAACGCAGCCGCGAGCTCGCCCTCCTGCGTGCGCTGGGCGCCACCCGCGGCCAGGTGATGCGATCGCTCGTCGTCGAGTCCGTCGTGGTCGGGCTGATCGGGGCGACGCTGGGCATCGCCGTCGGCGTCGGCGTCGCGTATGCCTTGCAAGGCCTGTTCGCGGCGATCGGGGCCGAGATCCCGACCGAGGGCCTCGTCCTGCTGCCGCGCACCGTGATCGTCGGCATCGTCATCGGGGTTCTCGTCACCGTGGTCGCCGCGATCGGACCGGCCCTGCGCGCATCGCGCATCCCGCCGATGGCCGCGCTGCGTGACGACGTCGCCCTGCCGACCCGCTCCCTGCGCGTGCGCGCGATCGGCGGCAGCATCCTGCTGCTCGCCGGGCTCGGCGCGATGACCGCGGGCGCGGCGTCGGGTGGCAGGTCCGGCTCGCAGTTCGTGGGGCTGGGCGTGGTCGCGGCGCTCGTCGGCGCCATCGTCGTCAGCCCGGCGATCGCCGGCCCGCTCGTGCGCGTGCTCGGGTTCGCCTTCCCCCGGATGTTCGGCACCGTGGGGTCGCTGGCCGTGCAGAACGCCGAGCGGCAGCCTCGTCGCACCGCGGCCACGGCGTCGGCCCTCATGATCGGCCTCGCCCTCGTGTCGGCCCTGACGATCTTCGCTGCGTCGGCCAAAGCGTCCATCACCGTGATCATCGACCGGACGATCGGCGCGGAGTTCCTGCTGTCCAACTCGGCCCAGCGGCCCTTCGCGGAGCAGGTGGCCGCGGATGCAGCGGCCGTCCCGGGAGTCGCATCGGTGTCCGCGGTCAAGCTGGTCCCGGCCGAGGTGGGCGGGTCCGGCATCGTCCTGGTGGCCGCCGACCTAGCGACATTCGGCGACATGGTCGAGCTCGACTTCACTGACGGTGCCATGGCCGGGGGCGGGATGGACGGGATGGTGGTCGACACGGAATCCGCGGCGGACGCCGGCCTCGCCGTCGGCGACACGGTCGAGATGCGGCTGCCGGTCGGCTCCGCGCAGTTCCAGGTCACCGGGCTGTACGTGCCCGGCGGCGCGTTCAGCGGCTACGTCGTCGACGCGGCCGCGGTGGTGGCCGCCGGCACCCAGATCGGCGATTCGTTCGTCTACGTCCGGGCCGTCGAGGGGGCCGACCTCGATCAGGTCCAGCAAGCGCTCACGCAGGCCCTGGCCGCCTACCCCACGGTGCAGGTGCAGAGCCAGGCCCAGTTCAAGGACCAGATCACGTCCAGCGTCGATCAGATCCTGCTCGTCATGGTCATGCTGCTGAGCTTGGCGATCCTCATCGCGGTCCTCGGCATCGTCAACACGCTCGTGCTGTCAGTGGTCGAGCGCACCCGCGAGATCGGCATGCTGCGGGCGGTGGGCGCGCTGCGCCGGCAGATCCGCACGATGGTCGTGCTGGAGGCGCTCGTCATCGCGGTGTATGGGGCGCTCGTGGGGCTGCTGCTCGGGGTGTGGTTCGCGGTCGCGCTCCAGCGGACCCTCGTCGACCAGGGGATCGAGGTCCTCGACATACCCTGGACCGGCCTGATCGCCTTCCTCGTCATCGCCGGGATCGTCGGGGTGCTGGCCGCACTGTGGCCCGCCTTCCGGGCCGGGCGCCTCAACGTGCTGGCGGCAATCAGCACGGAATGAGGGGGCGGCTGGACGGATGGCATGCCGGTAGGGGACACTCATGGGCAGGTCTTGAGTACCCGGGTCGTAGATGACGCGCAACTCGTGACCCGGTGGGGGGCGATCGTCCCCCATGAACTGCCGAAAAAGGAATGTTCAAGATGGCACAAGGCACAGTCAAGTGGTTCAACGCGGAAAAGGGCTTCGGCTTCATCGAGCAGGCTGGTGGAGGGCCCGACGTGTTCGTCCACTACTCGGCCATCGAGTCGAGCGGCTACCGCTCGCTGGATGAGAACCAGACGGTCGAGTTCGACATCACGCAGGGCCCGAAGGGCCCGCAGGCCGACAAGGTCCGCGTGATCTGACCGACGTACTTCGACGTGAGGGGCCCGGCCACCAGGCCGGGCCCCTCACGTGCTTCCGGGGCACGTCCACCCGGGGCGGCCGGCCTGGCCGGTAGGTGCGGCGCCCGGCGCCAACCCCACCCCGCCGACCTTGAGGTTGGCGTGGGTTCCGGGGTCGAAAAGCCACGCCAACCTCAAGATCGGCGAGGGGTGGACGGCGCGATCAGCGCGGCGACGCCGAGCACCAGGGCGAGGCCCAGCACGGCGATGAGGCTCTCCTCCCCGAGCGGCGCCCAGTAGACGTCCGCCAGGTTCAGGATGAGGGCCGACTCGTCCAGCACGAGCGCCGACGCGACGCCGAATACGACCGGCGCCCACCGGCTCGATGACCGATCCGACGCCCACCCTGCGCCCAGCAGCCAGGCGAGCGTCAGCACGAGCAGCAGCGCCAGCCCGAACACCATGTGGTGGATGTGCACCCCGCCGATGAGCAGCCCGCCGTCGGCCCCGGCCCCGCGCAGGTGCAGGGTCGTCGTCACCGTCCTGATGACGACCATGGCGACGACGAAGGCGGCCAGCGCCCACCGCGCGCGCCATCGCGGCGAGCCGCGCACCTAGCGCTGGCCCGGGCGGTTGAGCAACTGGTCGCGCACGTGCCTGTGCAGCACCTTGCCGATCAGCGACCGTGGCAGCTCGTCGACGATGAACACCTGGCGCGGCACCTTGTAGCCGGTCAGGTGCCTGCGGGTGGCCTCGCGCACGTCCTCGGGGTCGAGCCTGGCGTCCGGCGCGCAGACGATGGCGGCCACCACGCGCTCGCCGCCGGACCCGTCCGGCAGCCCGACGGCTGCGGCATCGAGGACGCCCGGCACCTTGCGCAGCGCCTCCTCGACCTCGGAGGGGTAGACGTTGAAGCCGCCGGTGATGATGAGCTCCTTGATCCGGTCGATGACCGTGATGAAGCCGTCGTCGTCCATCGTGACGATGTCGCCGGTACTGACCCAGCCGTCCGGCGACAGGACCGCGGCGGTCTCGTCCGGGCGGTTCCAGTAGCCCTGGAACACCTGGGGACCGCGGACGTGCAGCTCGCCGGGATCACCGTGCTCGACGGTGGCGCCGGGGTCCTGAGGGTCGACGATGCGCACGTCGGTGGAGGGGAACGGCACGCCGACCGTGCCCGGCCGCCGGGTCGGCGCGATCGGGTTGCCGACGGTGACCGGTGAGGTCTCCGTCATCCCGTACCCCTCGACGAGCAGGCCGCCGGTGACGGCCTCCCAGTGGTCCACGACCGGCGTCGGCAGCGACATTGCGCCCGAGATCGCGAAGCGCACGGACCGCAGGTCGGTGCCCGTGCGCTTGGCGGTGTCGGCGAGGGCCTGGTACATCGGCGGGACGCCGGGCAGGAAGGTCGCCGGCCGGCGCCGGAACGCCTCGAGCGCCTGGTCGGCGTCGAACCGAGGGAACAGCACGAGGGTGGCGCCGATGCTGATCGCGAAGGTCAGGCACAGCGTGAGCCCGTAGGCGTGGAAGATCGGCAGCAGGGCGTAGATGACCTCCTGGCCGTCGACGAGGCCCGGTACCCACGCGCGGCCCTGCGCGGCGTTCGCCCGCAGGTTGCGGTGGCTGAGCATCGCGCCCTTGGGGGTGCCGGTCGTGCCGCCGGTGTACTGCAGCGCGGCGAGGTCGTCGGCGCTCGGCCGGGGATGGCCGGCGGCCAGTGGCCGGCTGCGCGCGACGTCGGCGTCCCACGAGGGCACTCCCGGCACTTCCTGGGTGAGGGCCATGCGGGTCTCGCGGGCCTTGGCGACCGGCAGCCGCAGCGCGATGCGCTTGCCGAGGGGGAGCGCCCGGGTGAGGTCGACCGCGAGGATCGTGGCCAGCTCGGTGGTGGCCTTCAGCCCGGCGAGCGTCGGCACCACCTTCGACCACGCGACGGCCACCCGCGCGCCGTGGTCGGCGAACTGCGTGCCGAGCTCGTCGGCCGTGTAGAGGGGATTGTGCTCGACGACGACGGCACCGAGCCGCAGCACGGCGTAGAAGGCGACGACGTGCTGCGGGCAGTTGGGCAGGACGAGCGCCACTCGGTCGCCGGCCGTGACCCCGGCCCGCCGCAGCACTTCCGCGGCGCGGGCGACCTGGTCGCCGAGCTCGGCGTACGTGGTGGTGGCCCCGTAGAAGTCGAGTGCGTCGTGGCCGGCGTAGCGGCCCACCGCGTCGTCGAGCAGGTCGCACAGCGTCTCGTCGGTGGGCTCGATGTCGGCCGGCACGCCCTCGGCGTACTGGGCCAGCCAGGGCCGGGTGCCAGCGTCGGTCATGGCCGCCTCACCGCGACGAGCCCATGACGACGACCGTGATGGAGATGGCCGCGAACGCCAGCACGACGAGCGGGAAGATGACGAGGAAGAGGGTGTAGCGCCGGCGGTGCGGGTCGCGCCCCGCGGATACGCTCGACTCCTGCCCGTCCGCCACAACCGAAGGATATCCGTGGAATACACCCAACTCGGCCGCACGGGCCTGTCCGTCAGCCGGCTCTGCCTGGGCACGATGAACTTCGGCCCGGTCAGCGACCGCGAGGAGTCCTACGCGGTCATGGACCATGCCCTCGAGCAGGGCATCAACTTCTTCGACTCCGCCAACGTCTACGGGTGGGGGGAGAACCGCGGCCTCACCGAGACCATCGTCGGCGAGTGGTTCGCGCAGGGTGGCCGTCGCCGCGAGCGCACCGTCATCGCCACGAAGCTGTATGCGGACATGGGGGACTGGCCCAACGAGGGCCGGCTGTCGGCGCTGAACATCCGTCGTGCCTGCGATGCCTCGCTCGCCCGCCTCGGCACCGACTACATCGACCTCTACCAGATGCACCACGTCGACCGGCGGACCCCGTGGGACGAGATCTGGGAGGCGATGGACGTCTTGCGCCAGCAGGGCAAGATCCTGTATGTCGGCTCGTCGAACTTCGCCGGCTGGCACCTGGCCCAGGGGCAGGAGGCGGCCCGGCGCCGCGGCGTGCTCGGCCTCGTGAGCGAGCAGTCCATCTACAACCTCGTGGAGCGGACCGTCGAGCTGGAGGTCATCCCCGCGGCGCAGTCCTACGGCATCGGCCTGATCCCGTGGTCGCCACTGCACGGCGGCCTGCTCGGCGGCATCCTGCGCAAGCTGGCCGAGGGGACCGCGCACCGCGGCAACAGCGGGCGGGCGGCGGAGTCGCTCGAGCAGCACCGCCCGGCCATCGAGGCATGGGAGGCGTTCTGCGCGGCTCGCGGCGAGGACCCTGCCGACGTCGCCCTGGCGTGGCTGCTGCACCAGCCGGCGGTGACGGCACCCATCGTCGGCCCGCGCGGCATCGCGCAGCTCGACGGGGCCGTGCGGGCCATGGGCATCACGCTGGACGCGGACGCCATGGCCCGCCTCGATGAGATCTTCCCCGGACCGGGCGGCGAAGCGCCGGAGGCCTACGCCTGGTGACGCTGGCCGCGGGCGCATTCACCAAGCCAGCCGGGCCAGCTCCTCGTCGGCGGTGCCGGCCAGCCACTGCCACCTGCCATCAGGCGGCTCGTCGCGCGGGTTGACCCAGATCCGCACGGCGTGGGCCGTGGCCGCTGCGGAGATCAGCGACGCCGCCGGCTGGACCGAGGCGGACGTGCCGACGGCGACCACCGTGGCCGCGTCGCGGATCGCCTCGCCGCCGGCCTCCCAGGCCGCCCGCGGGAGCATCTCGCCGAACAGCACGACGTTGGGGCGGCAGGGCTCGCCGCACTCCGGGCAGCGCGGGACGCCGTCCTCGCCCCAGCGGGCGTCGACTACTGCCAGGGAATGGCCCGCGCCGAAGCACCGCATGGTGCCCAGGCTGCCGTGCAGCTCGATGACCCGGGTGCTGCCCGCCGCCTGGTGCAGCCCGT
>JAUXRN010000048.1 GCA_030681835.1 Actinomycetota bacterium | reverse complement strand
CTCTTCGGCGACATCCTCACGGACATCGGTGCAGCGATCGTCGGAGGAATCGGTCTGGCCGCGAGCGGCAACATCGACCCGACGAGGAGCAACCCGAGCATGTTCGAGCCCGTCCACGGCTCCGCTCCGGACATCGCCGGCCAGGGCAAGGCCGACCCGACTGCCACGGTCATGTCGCTGGCCATGCTGCTCGACCACGTCGGCTCGGCCGAGGCGGCCTCGTGGGTGGAGTCGGCCGTGGCCGCTAACCTCTCCACGCGCGGTGATTCCGTGCGGAGCACCAGCCAGGTCGGTGACGCACTCGCGGCCCTCGCCATCGACCGAGCCGGAAGGTAGCGTCAGCCCATGACCATGACGGAGACCGGTACGTCGCTGTGGCCCATCGAGGTGTCGCCCACCGAGAGTCCGGTTTCGGCCGAGCAGCGCGCTGCCATCCTCGCCGACCCCGGCTTCGGGCGCTCCTTCACCGATCACCTGGTGCGCGCCACCTGGACGGTCGACGCTGGCTGGCACGACGCACGGCTCGAGGCCTACGGACCCCTCATGCTGGACCCCGCCACCAACTCCCTGCACTACGGGCAGGCCATCTTCGAGGGCCTCAAGGCGTACCGGCACGCCGATGGGAGCATCAAGACCTTCCGGCCGATGCAGAACGCCGAGCGCTTCGCCAACTCCGCCCGACGGCTTGCCATGGCCGAGCTTCCGTCGGAGCTGTTCCTGGGGTCGATCGAGGCACTCGTCCGACAGGACCGTGACTGGGTCCCGTCCGGGCAGGAGAAGTCCCTCTACCTGCGTCCGTTCATGATCTCCACCGAGGTCGGGCTGGGCGTGCGCCCGGCGAACCGGTACGAGTACCTGCTCATCGCCTCTCCGGCCGGTGCCTACTTCCCTCGAGGGCTCATGCCGGTGTCGGTGTGGATTTCCGACGACTACGTCCGTGCCGCGCCCGGGGGCACCGGCGAGGCCAAGTGCGCCGGCAACTACGCGGCGTCCCTGGTCGCCCAGGCGGAGGCGGCTGCCCACGGATGCGACCAGGTCGTGTGGCTCGATGCCATCGAGCGACGCTGGATCGAGGAGATGGGCGGGATGAACCTCTACTTCGTCCTCGGATCCGGCGACGGCGCCCGGCTGCTGACCCCGCAGTTGACCGGGACGCTGCTGCCTGGCATCACCCGCAGCAGCCTGCTCCAGGTCGCGTCGGACCTCGGCATCCGGGCTGAGGAGGGCCGGATCAGCGTCGACGACTGGCGCGAGGGTTGCGCCAACGGCGAGATCACCGAGACGTTCGCCTGCGGGACAGCCGCGGTGATCACCCCGGTCGGTGAGGTCAAGTCCCGCACGAGCGGGGCATGGTCGGTCGGCGCCTCCGGGACCGGTCCGGTGACGGCGCGACTGCGTCAGGCCCTCTTGGACATCCAGACCGGGGCGGCACCCGACACGCACAACTGGCTGCACACGATCTGCTGAGGCATCGCCTGCCCGCCCCGATGCATCGTCACCTGTGGCCGAAACTCGCCGTCCGGAAGTGGCCACGCCTGACGAGGCATCGGGGGTGTGCCACAATGATGCCGTGCTCAGCACCGCCATCATCATTGATTAGCGCGTCGACACCCGTCGACGCGCAGCCCTTCGCACCCGCGGGGGGCTTTTTCGTTGGCGGGGTGGCGCACTGACGGATTGGACCGACCATGCCACGCCCGGACGAGTTCCACGTCTACGACACCACCCTGCGCGATGGCGCCCAGCGCGAGGGCATCTCGTACTCGGTCGCCGACAAGCTGGCTGTCGCCCGGCTCCTCGACGACTACGGGGTCGGCTTCATCGAGGGCGGGTGGCCGGGGGCACTTCCCAAGGACACCGAGTTCTTCGAGCGTGCGCGCACCGAGCTGTCCCTGCGGAACGCCGAGCTCGTGGCCTTCGGGGCGACGCGCAAGGCCGGGGTGAAGGTCCAGGCCGACGCACAGGTGAAGGCCCTGCTCGATTCTCAGGCTCCCGTCGTGACGCTCGTGGCGAAGTCCGACGTGCGGCACGTAGTGGAGGCCCTGCGGACCGACCTCGACGAGAACCTGGCGATGGTGCAGGACACGGTCGGCTTCCTCGTGGCCGAGGGTCGGCGCGTGTTCGTCGACATGGAGCACTTCTTCGACGGGTACGGGCACGACCGCGACTACGGAGTGCGGCTGCTCGTGGCAGCGGCCGAGGCAGGGGCATCCGTCGGCGTGCTGTGCGACACCAACGGCGGCATGCTCCCGCATGGCGTGTTCGAGGTGGTCACGGACGTCCTGGCGCGAACCGGGGTCCGGCTGGGCATCCATTGCCAGGACGACACGGGCTGCGCGATCGCCAACACGATGTCCGCCGTCGAGGCCGGTGCCACGCACGTCCAGTGCACGGCCAACGGCTATGGCGAGCGCACCGGCAATGCCGACCTCTTCGTGGTCGTTCCGAACCTCCAGCTCAAGCTGGGCATCCCCTGCCTGCCCGACGGTCGTCTGGCCGAGACGGTCCGCATCTCGCATGCCATCGCGGAGATCGCGAACATCGCACCCAACACGCACCAGCCCTACGCCGGGTGGGCTTCATTCGCCCACAAGGCAGGCCTGCACGCGAGTGCACTGAAGGTCAATGCCTCCCTCTACAACCACATCGACCCCGCGGTCGTAGGCAACGAGCAGAACGTGCTGGTGACCGAGATGGCCGGCCGGGCGTCCATCGAGCTGAAGGGTGCCGAGCTCGGCCATGACCTCGCCGGGCAGCCAGACGTCGTCAGCCGAGTCGTCGAGCAGGTCAAGTCGCTCGAGGCTGAGGGCTGGACATTCGAGGCGGCCGACGCCTCGTTCGAGCTCCTCATCCTCGATGCGCAGGGAGTGGACGTCGCCTTCGAGGTCGAGTCGTGGCGGACCATCGTCGAGCAGGATGCCGACGGCAAGGTCAAGACCGAGGCGACGGTGAAGGTCCGGATCAACGGGGACCGGATCATCTCGACCGCGGAAGGGAACGGCCCGGTCAACGCCCTCGACCGGGCCATGCGCAGGGCCATCGTTCAGGTCTACCCGGACCTGGATTCCCTTCGCCTGGTCGACTACAAGGTGCGCATCCTGGATGAGAAGTCCGGTACAGGCGCCAAGACGAGGGTGCTCATTGGAACGTCCGACGGCGTCGATGCCTGGAGCACGGTCGGCGTGCACGAGAACGTCATCGCCGCTTCATGGCGGGCGCTGGAGGATGCCGTCAAGTACGGGCTGCTGCGGCGGGAGCGTTGACCGGCACTCGGTAGGGTCGGGCCATGCGCGTGTGCCGGGTGTCCGTGGAAGATGAACTGGCGTACGGCGTGGTCGAGGGCGACGCTGTCGCGCTCCTCGCCGGTCACCCGTTCGGCGAGTTCGCCCCCGACGGCCGGGTCCTGCGCCTCGCCGATGTCAGGCTGGTGGCTCCCGTGCTGCCGAGCAAAGTGATCGCCGTCGGCCGCAACTACGCCGACCATGCACGCGAGCTGGGCAATACGGTGCCGGGCGAGCCCATGGTCTTCCTCAAGCCGAGCACGGCTGTCATCGGCCCCGGCGAGCCCATTGCGCTGCCCTGGCAGTCCGAGCAGGTCGAGCACGAGGCCGAGCTGGCGGTGGTGATCGGCCGGCTGTGCCGGGACGTGCCCGAGGAGCGCGTGGCCGAGGTCGTCTTCGGCTATACGTGCGCCAACGACGTCACGGCACGGGACCTGCAGAAGACCGACGGGCAGTGGGGGCGGGCCAAGGGCTTCGATACCTTCTGCCCTCTCGGCCCGTGGATCCAGACCGAACTGGACGTCGACGAGGCGGCCATCACCTGCAGCGTGAACGGCCAGGTCCGGCAATCGGGCTCCGGCGCTGAGATGGTGCGCACCGTAGCCGAGCTCGTCTCGTGGATCAGCTCGGTCATGACCCTCCTGCCCGGAGACGTGATCCTGACCGGCACGCCCGCCGGAGTGGGGCGGATCGTGGCCGGGGACGAGGTCTCGGTGGCGATTGATGGCATTGGCACCCTCACCAACCCGGTGGTGGATCGTGAGTGACCACCTTGTGCGCGTGCGTTTCTGCCCGTCCCCAACGGGCAATCCGCACGTGGGAATGGTGCGGACCGCGCTCTTCAACTGGGCCTTCGCCCGGCACACCGGGGGCACGTTCGTCTTCCGCATCGAGGACACCGACAGCGCGCGCGACACCGAGGATTCCTACGAGGCCCTGCTCGGCGCGCTGGGCTGGCTGGGGCTGAGCTGGGATGAGGGCCCGGAGGTCGGCGGCCCCTTTGCGCCATACCGGCAATCCCAGCGACTGGAGCAGTACGCGGACGTCGCCGCGCGGCTGCGCGAATCCGGCCACGCCTACGACTGCTACTGCTCGACCGAGGAATTGGAGCAGCGTCGCGAGCGGGCCATTGCGGAGAAGCGGGCCCCCGGCTACGACGGCCACTGTCGCGCGCTGACCGCCGAGCAGGTCGAGGCGTACCGCGCCGAGGGCCGAGCCCCCGTGCTCAGGCTGCGGATGCCGGACCGGGACTTCACCTGGGACGACCTGGTTCGCGGGCCGATCACCTTCGCCGCCGACCAGGTTCCCGACTACGTCCTCGTGCGGGCGAACGGTGAGCCGCTCTACACGTTGGTGAATCCCGTCGACGATGCCGCCATGCGGATCACGCATGTCCTGCGCGGCGAGGACCTCCTGTCGTCGACTCCTCGTCAGTTGGCGCTGTACGAGGCCCTTGCGGCCATCGGGGTGAGCGACGGCACCACTCCCTCTTTCGGCCACCTGCCCTACGTCATGGGGGAGGGCAACAAGAAGCTGTCCAAGCGCGACCCCGAGTCGTCCTTGCAGTGGTATCGCGACGAGGGATACCTGCCCGAGGCCCTGCTCAACTACCTGGCGCTGCTCGGGTGGTCGATGGGGGAGGACCGGGAGTTCTTCGGCAAGGAGGAGATGGCGACCGCGTTCACGCTCGAGCGCGTGAGCCCGAACCCGGCGCGCTTCGACCTCAAGAAGTGCACGGCCATCAACGGCGACTGGATCCGGGCCTTGGCGATCGACGACCTCACCGCGCGGATCGTGCCGTTCCTGGCGCGCGCCGGTGCGGTCTCGGAGCCACCGACCCCGGAGCAGGCGCGGGTGCTGGCCGCGGCCGTGCCCCTCGTGCAGGAGCGCATGGAGACGCTGGCCCAGTCGGTCGGCATGCTGGCCTTCCTGCTCGTGGACGATGACGTCCTCGAGCGCGATGCCGCGGATACGGCCGCCGTGCTGACACCGGAGTCGCGGCCCGTGATCGAGGCCTCGATCACGGCCTTGGATGGACTCGGCGACTGGTCGGCCGCGGCGATAGAGGATGCGTTGCGCGGGGCGCTCATCGAGGGACTGGGACTGAAGCCGAAGATTGCCTTCGGTCCCGTGCGGGTGGCCGTCACCGGTCGACGGGTGTCGCCTCCGCTGTTCGAATCCCTGGAGATCCTCGGACGTCCGTCGACGCTGCGACGGTTGCGGGATTCGCTGGTGTGATGCCCTCGGTCAGCCGACCGTCGGCGACCCTTTATACTCGTCCAGCCAGTCACGGACGCCGAGCGATCGGCGGCCTTGGGGTATGGGGTAATTGGCAGCCCAACTGATTCTGGTTCAGTTAGTCTAGGTTCGAGTCCTGGTACCCCAGCGACGTGCGGGAGTCCGATGACCCGCCTGTCATGCAATTCGGCATGGCCCCGTTGTGTAGTGGCCTAGCACGCCGCCCTCTCAAGGCGGTAGCGCGGGTTCGAATCCCGTCGGGGCTACGCGAGGAGGGACCCTCCGTCCGCGGAGGGTCCCTCTCGTCTTGCCTTCCTGGCGAACCTCCCGGTCAAGGGGCCAGGGATGCGCTCAGGTCGGCCGCGGCCGCGAGCAGGGCGGCTAGCCGCGTCCGCGACGGGCGCTGCAGCCGGTCGATCGGCCCGGAGATGCTCAGCGCCGCCACGACGACTCCGGCCCCGTCCCGCACCGGCGCAGAGACGGATGCCACGCCGGGCTCACGCTGGCCGATGCTGTGCGCGTACCCCCGGGCCCGAACCTGCTCGAGGTCGCCAGCGCTGAACGCGGCCGACCGCACCGAGGCCGCGCGCTGTTCCGCCGGCAGCCAGGCCGCGAGCACCTGGGCCGCGGAACCCGCCTGCATCGACAGGTACGCCCCGACCGGCACGCCGTCGCGCAGACCCGTTGCAGGCTCGGCAGCGGCGATGCACTGGCGATGCGCCCCGTGCCGCCGATAGACCTGCGCGCTCACGCCGGTGGCATCCCGCAGTGCCAGCACGGCCCCCTGTGCCGCACCCAGCAGTGGATCGGCCGTCCCGCCCCACCGTTGCAGGAGGGCACCGTGCCGAAATCGGCCGTCGCCGTCACGCTCGAGCAGGCCGTGATGCTCCAGGGCGACGGCGAGCCGATGGGCGGTGGGTCGGGGGATCCCGGTGCGCTCGACCAGGTCGGCAAGGGACCCTGGCTCGTCCTCGACGGCCGCAAGCAGGGACACGGTCTTGTCAATGACGCCCACGCCGCTACTATTGTCCACGGAGTGGATAGTGCATCTCAAATAGTGAGATGTCAATGCCGACATGAAGGCGAGGAGCCATGGGACGCACGCTCGCGGAGAAGGTCTGGGACGTGCATGTCGTCCGGCACGCCGAGGGTGAGCCCGATCTGCTCTACATCGACCTCCACCTCGTGCACGAAGTCACCAGCCCGCAGGCCTTCGACGGACTGCGCGATGCCGGCCGCGTGGTTCGCCGTCCCGATCTCACGCTGGCAACCGAGGACCACAACGTCCCGACGCAGGACATCGGGCTGCCGATCGCCGACCCGGTGTCGCGCGCCCAGGTCGACGCACTGCGGGCCAACTGCGCCGAGTTCGGCGTGCCCCTGTATTCGCTCGGGGACGTCGAGCAGGGCATCGTCCACGTCGTCGGCCCCCAACTCGGCCTCACCCAGCCCGGCATGACGGTGGTGTGCGGCGACTCCCACACGTCCACGCACGGCGCTTTCGGGGCCTTGGCCTTCGGCATCGGCACGAGCGAGGTCGAGCACGTTCTCGCCACCCAGACCCTGCCCCTCAAGCCCTTCAAGACGATGGCCATCACGGTTGAAGGCGACCTGCCCCCCGGGGTCAGCGCGAAGGACGTCACTCTCGCCGTGATCGCCAGGATCGGGACGGGCGGCGGCCAGGGCTACGTGCTGGAGTACCGCGGGTCAGCCATCCGGTCGCTGTCGATGGAGGGTCGCATGACCCTATGCAACATGTCTATCGAGGCCGGTGCCCGGGCCGGCATGGTCGCCCCGGACCAGACGACGTTCGACTACCTCGAGGGGCGTCCGCACGCGCCTTCAGGCCCGGACTGGGACACCGCGGTCGCCTACTGGCGGACCCTGCCCACCGACGACGACGCCACGTTCGACGCCGAGGTGGTGATCGACGCCTCCACCCTGAGTCCGTACGTCACGTGGGGCACAAACCCCGGCCAGGGGCTCCCGCTCACCGGATCCGTCCCCTCGCCCGAGGATGCCCGCGACGAGGTCGAGCGCGTCGCGATCGAGAGGGCGCTGGAGTACATGGACCTCGCCCCGGGCACCCCGCTCAGCGAGATCCCCGTGGATACCGTGTTCGTCGGCTCCTGCACCAATGGCCGTATCGAGGACCTGCGGGTCGTGGCTGACGTGCTGCGGGGCCGCAAGGTCAGCCCGGCGGTGCGCGTGCTCATCGTGCCCGGCTCGGTCCGGGTCCGGCTGCAGGCGCAGGCCGAGGGTCTGGACACGGTGTTCGTGGAGGCCGGTGCCGAATGGCGGGAGGCCGGCTGCTCGATGTGCCTGGCCATGAACCCGGACAAGCTGGCGCCGGGCGAGCGAAGCGCGTCCACGTCGAACCGCAATTTCGAGGGACGGCAGGGTCCCGGTGGCCGCACCCATCTCGTGTCGCCGGCGGTCGCCGCAGCGACCGCTGTCACCGGTCGGCTCACCGCGCCTGCCGACCTTTCCCCCGTCGCCTGAACCTGATCGGAGAACGCCATGGAGTCCTTCGTCGTGCACACCGGCACCGCGGTGCCCCTTCGGCGCAGCAATGACTACACCGACCAGATCATCCCCGCCGAGTACCTCAAGCGGATCACTCGCAGCGGGTTCGAGGACGGCTTGTTCGCGGCCTGGCGCAAGGACCCGGACTTCGTGCTGAACCTGCCCGCGTACGCGGGGGCGACCGTCCTCGTGGCCGGTCCTGATTTCGGCACGGGCTCCTCGAGGGAGCACGCAGTCTGGGCGCTGCAGAACTACGGGTTCAAGGTCGTCCTGTCGTCGCGCTTCGCCGACATCTTCCGCGGCAACTCGGGCAAGGGTGGGCTGCTCACCGCCCAGGTGTCCCAAGAGGTCATCGAGGCGCTGTGGCAGGCCATCGAGACCGACCCATCCGTCCCGGTGACGGTCGACCTGGATCGCAGGGTCGTGAGCGCCGGCGAGGTCGAGTCGGCCTTCGAGGTCGACGACTATGTCCGCTGGCGCCTGATGGAGGGCCTGGATGACATCGGGATCACGATGCAGCGGGCCGACCAGATCGGCGGGTTCGAGGCATCCCGCCCGTCGTACCTCCCGACGACCACCGCGGTGACGTAGGTCACTCCGGCCGCCCAACCGCCTCGCGGGAGGCGATTATCGTTGCAGGGCAAGGGAATGTCCGGCGAGTCGATTTCGTGTGCGCGCACCCGGAGGGCTAGGTTGAGATCACCGGCCGTCCGGCCGGCAATAACACCCTCCGGAGGGGTTTTCCTGTGAACAAGGCAGAACTGATTGACGCGGTGTCGGCGCGCTTTGACCTGAGCAAGCGCGAGATCACCGAGGTCGTCGAGGCGTTCCTCGACGAGACGAAGAAGGCCGTCGTGCGTGGCGAGAAGGTCGCAGTGAGCGGGTTCGGCGTGTTCGAGGCGCAGCTGCGCCAGGCTCGCTTGGGCCGCAACCCTCGCACGGGCGAGACCGTGAAGATCAAGGCCACCAAGCTTCCGAAGTTCCGCCCAGGCGCGGAGTTCAAGGCAGTCGTGTCCGGCGCCAAGAAGATCGTCGCCAAGCCGGCGGCGAAGAAGGCCCCGGTCAAGAAGGCCGCTCCGGCGAAGAAGGCCGCTCCCGTGGCCAAGAAGGCCCCGGCGAAGAAGGCCCCCGCCAAGAAGGCCGCTGCCAGGAGGTAGTGCTGTCGACGAGGCCCCCGCTCATCGAGCGGGGGCCTCGTCACGTCGTGGGTCAGGGAAGGGTGATCCCGCCGGCAGGCCACAGCACGACTCGCTGGCCGGGACGCACGTCCCGGAAGCCCGCCGAGGCCAAGCCTCGTGCCGGCAGCCAATGGAACCGGCCCGATTCCTCGACAACCGACACCGAACGCCCCCGCGTGCGTGCGACCGTCAGGAGCAGCCCGCCCGGCTCGGCCTCGAGGAGCGCCCGGGTATGCGGTCCGACGCCAAGGGCCAGGGCTGCCGCGAAGTCAGCATCGGTGTCGACGTCCCGGCGGGCCGACGCGATCGGCGCATGAGGCCCCGTCTCGTCGGCCAGGTCCACGGCCCCGGCGGCCCGGTGAGCAGCGGCCGAGTCGGGGCCGAACTCGCAGTCGATCGGGACCGACCCCGCGGCGATCCACATGGTCGTGCCGGTGCCGGAAGCATCCGGCACGAATGATGCGCCGGTCTCGGGCACGGCCCGGAGGACCGCGGTCAGCGCGGATGGGGTCAGGCACGGCAGGTCCGAGACGATGACCGCCGTATCGGCCGACACCCCCAGCACGGTCGCCGCCCACGCCGCTGCTGCGTTGATCCCCGGGTGCCCGTCGTCATCGACCACGTCGCAGCCAAGCGCCCCGGCGGCGGCGGCGATGACCGGGTCGGCGGACGCCACGACGACTCGGGCCACGGCATCCGTGCACAGGGCCGCGCTGGCGGTATCGAGGAAGAAGGCCAGGGCGCGGGACTCGCCCGCCCCCACTCGATCCGGGTCCAGGCGGGTCTTCGACAGCGACAGGGACTTGACCGGCATGACGACCGTCCAGGACGCACGGCCGACCGCGCCGGATTGGTCCTGTGTCACGTCGCCATCCAATCGCACGCATGGCAGCGTCCGGGCAGCGGTCCGACTCCCTTGGGCAGCAAATCCGGATACTCTCAAGCGGTCGGAAGGAGCGGTCATGGCGGGTGCGCCGCATGTGAGTCGTCGCGCACCCCTGGGGCTGTCCTACCGCTTCACCGTCGCCGTCCTCTATCCCTTCATGCGGACCATGGTGCGGTGGCGGATCAGCGGGACCGAGCGCCTGACCGAGGCCGATGGCGGCATCATCGTGGCGCCGAATCACACGTCGTGGTTCGACCCGCCCGTGGTGGCGTTCGCGATCTGGACGGCCGACCGCCCGCCCCGATTCCTTGGCAAGGAGTCGGTCTTCCGCGTCCCGGTCTTCGGCCGCATCATCCGCAACGCCGGCCAGATTCCGGTGTATCGGGAGAGCGCCGATGCATCGTCGGCGATTCGCGATGCCTTGGTCGCGCTCGATCGAGGGGAGTGCGTCGTGGTGTACCCGGAGGGGACGATGACGCGGGACCCCGACCTCTGGCCCATGTCCGGCAAGACAGGGGCCGTGCGGCTGGCCCTGGCGTCCGGCCGGCCGTTGTTCCCGATGGTGCAGTGGGGCGCGCAGGACGTCATGCGTCCCTACGCCAAGGAGTTCCGGATCCTGCCGCGCAAGCAGGTGACGGTTGTCGTGGGGGAACCCGTGGACCTGACCGACCTCGGCGGCCGGCCCGTCGACGCGGAGATCCTGGCGGAGGGCACCGACCGGCTCATGGATGCGATCACCGCACTGCTGGCGCAGGTCCGTGACGAGCCAGCCCCGGCTACGAGAATGGACTTCAAGCGCTTCCCGGACGCACCGGTCGCGCCTCATGCAGCGGAGGAGGACCGGTGAGCCGAGTGGCAGTCATGGGCAGCGGCTCGTGGGGCACCGCCTTCGCGATGGTCCTTGCCGACGCGGGCAACGACGTCGTCATCTGGAGCCGCGAACTCGAGGTGGCCGACGACATCAACCTCCGGCACCGCAACGAGTCCTACCACCCCGGGATTGACCTGCCGCCCGGGATCGCGTCGACGACCTCGCCGCAGGACACCTTGGCTGGGGCCGGGGTGGTCGTTCTCGCCGTGCCGGCGCAGGTCCTTCGCGAGAACCTCCAGGCGTGGGGGTCGGCGGTCGAGCCGGGGGCCGTGCTGGTGAGCCTCATGAAGGGGATCGAGCTCGGCAGCACCAAACGCATGAGCGAGGTGATCGGTGAGGCTGCCCTGGTCGAAGCCTCCCGGGTCGCCGTGGTCTCCGGGCCCAACCTCGCCCGGGAGATCGCGCAGCGGCAGCCCACGGCCACCACCGTGGCCTCGCCCGACCGGCAGCTGGCCCAGCGGCTCCAGGAGCAGTGCACGACGGACTACTTCCGGCCCTACTGGACGACAGACGTGATCGGTACCGAGATCGGCGGGGCGGTCAAGAACGTGATCGCCCTCGCGAACGGGATCGCCGCAGGCATGGGCCTGGGCGAGAACACCCAGGCGTCGCTGATCACCCGGGGGCTCGCGGAGATGGCCCGGCTGGGAGTCGCGCTCGGCGCCGACCCGCTGACGTTCCAGGGGCTGGCTGGTGTCGGCGACCTCGTGGCCACGTGCCAGTCGCCGCTGTCGCGCAACCGCACCTTCGGCTTCAACCTCGGCCGCGGCCTGTCGGTCGAGGAGACGATCGCGGCCACGAAGCAGACGTGCGAGGGGTACAAGTCCTGCCAGCCGATCCTTGCCCTCGGCCGCGCGCACGGAGTCGACATGCCGATCACCGAGCAGGTCGTCGAGGTCGTGCATCACGGGCAGTCGCCGCGCCAGATGGCAGCCGCATTCATGAGCCGAGACACCAAGCCGGAGAGCCTGCTGGCTGAGTAGGGCTGGCCCGGGTCAGCCGAGCGACGACCGGAGCGCCGCGTCGAGGTCCTCCCAGAGGTCCTCGAGGGATTCGATTCCGAAGGACAGCCGCACGAGGCCCTCGGGCACAGTGGAGCTCTCCAGCGGCCAGCGCCGACGGCGCTCGAGCAGCGACTCGACTCCGCCGAGGCTGGTCGCGTGGATCCAGACCCGCACCGCCGCCGACACCGCATCCGCGGCGGCCGCCCCGCCGGCCACGTCGATGGCGGCCATCGTGCCGAATCCGGGGTACCTCACCCGCTCGACCGCCGGGTGACCCGACAGTCGGCCGGTGATCTCGCGGGCATTGTGCTGGGCTCGCTCCACACGAACCGCGAGGGTGCGGATGCCGCGGAGCGCAAGGAAGCAGTCGAAGGCCCCGGGCGCGGCACCCAGCAGCACCCTGCGGATCCGGATGGCCTCGGCGAGGCCGGGATCCCTGGCCACGAGTGCTCCCAGCAGTACATCCGAGTGGCCGCTCAGCGCCTTCGTCAGGCTGTGCAGGACCACGTCGGCACCGAGGTCCAGCGGCTGCTGCAGCAGAGGCGTAGCGAACGTGTTGTCGACCAGCACGAGCGCGCCGGAGGCATGCGCTCCTGCGATGCACGAAGGCAGGTCGGCTACCTGCATCAGTGGGTTGGTGGGCGACTCGAGCCACAGCAGGTGCGCGCCCGCGCATGCGTCGACGACCGCTGACGTGTCGTCGGCGTCGACGATCCGCAGCGTGATGCGCCCGAGCGCACTGAGTTCACGCAGCCGGACGGCCACCCCCGTGTATGCCGCGCTTGGCGCAACGACGGCGGCGCCCATGGGGACGAGGTCCATCATCGCGTTCGCCGCACCCATGCCGGACGAGAACACGACCGCGTGCCCGTGCTCCAGCGCCCCGATCGCATCCTCGAGGGCCGCCGTCGTCGGTGCGGCCTCGCGGGCGTACTCGATGGTCCCACCGGCATGGAAGGACGAGGCCGCGACGATGGGCTGGTTGAGCGGCTGGCCCGGCTCGGCCGGCGGACGGCCCGCGGTGACGACTACCGTCTCCTGGCGCAGGCGGGGTCCCGGCGCGGGCGCTTCGGCATCAGGCACGGCACGACCCTAACGGCCCGGGCCGGGGGATACGGTCGTCCCGTGGACCGGACCCGCATCGCCGTGCTGCTCGGCGGTCGCAGCAGCGAGCACTCGATCTCGTGCATCAGCGGCCGGTCGATCGTCGCTGCCCTCGAGGCGATGGACGGCCGGGGAACGCCGTACGAGGTCTCGGTGGTCGGAATAGCCCGCGACGGACGCTGGGTCCAGGATGCCGACCGCGGGCTGGGGATCCTGACGCAGGGCGGCCCGCTGCCCGAGGTGGCCGTCGACGCCCCCGCCGCCGACCTCGCCGCGTGCCTCGCGGTCGACGCGGTGTTCCCGGTCCTGCATGGACCATGGGGCGAGGACGGATCCGTGCAGGGGCTTCTCGAGACGCTGGCGGTCCCGTACGTCGGTTCCGGCGTGCTGTCCTCGGCCGTGTCCATGGACAAGGGGTTCATGAAGCAGGCCCTTGTCGATGCAGGCCTTCGGGTCGGTCCTTACCGCGTCATCACCGACCGCCAGTGGCGCGCCGACCCGGTGGCCGTCGTGGGCGACCTGGCCCCCCTCGGGCTGCCGGTGTTCGTCAAGCCGGCGCGGGCCGGCTCGTCCCTGGGGATCGTCAAGGTGTCCGATGCCCGGCTGCTGGCCGAGGCGATCGAATCGGCCCGCAAGCATGATCCCCGCATCGTCGTGGAGGCGGCCGTCGTGGGTGCGCGGGAGATCGAGTGCGGTGTGCTCGTCGACTCCGAGGGCATCCCGCGGGCCAGCCGCTGCGCGGAGATCATCGTCAGCGCCCGGCATGAGTTCTACGACTTCGAGGCCAAGTACCTCGACGACTCGGCCACGCTGGTCGTGCCGGCCGAACTCCCGGAGCCCCTCGAGCGCGAGGTCCAGCGGCTGGCGGTCGCAGCCTTCGACGCGCTTGCCTGCGACGGGCTGGCGCGGGTGGACTTCTTCGTCACGGGCGATGAGGCCATCGTCAACGAGGTCAACACCATGCCAGGGTTCACGGACATCTCGATGTACCCGCGCATGTGGGGTGCCTCAGGCGTGGACTACCCAGAACTCGTCGACCGGCTGGTCAAGGACGCGCTCCGCAAGGGAACGGGCCTGCACTAGTGGCTAGAGGTTGACGACGGGGCAGGTGAGCGTCCGAGTGATCCCGGCCACCGCCTGGATCCGGGCCACGACCAGCTTGCCGAGGTCGTCCATCGTGCGGGCCTCGGCACGCACGATCACGTCGTAGGGACCCGTGACGTCCTCCGCGAGGGTGACGCCCGAGATCTCGCGGATGGCCTGCACCACCGTCGCGGCCTTCCCGACCTCCGTCTGGATGAGCACGTACGCCTGCACCGTCATGCCTGCGAGACTATCGCCCGTGGCTAATGACAGTGGCGGAACCGTGCGAGATGCGGGGGAGTTCGGGCTCATCGACCGGATCAACGCGGACGGTGTCTACGGGGCGGGCGTCATCGTCGGCCCAGGCGATGACACCGCCGTGGTCGCAGCGCCCGACGGATCGGTTGCGGTCACCTGCGACGTATTGGTCGAGGGCGTCCACTTCCGGCGGGACTGGTCCACGCCGATCGACGTCGGGCGCAAGTCGGCTGCGGCGTCGTTGGCCGACATCGCCGCGATGGGTGCCCGGCCGACCGCGATCATCGTCGGCCTCGGGATCCCCGGGGACCTGCCCGCGGCGTGGGCAGTGGCCTGCGCGGCCGGGATGCGCGAGGAGGCGGCCTCGGTCGGAGCGTCGCTCGTGGGCGGCGATGTTGTCGAGGCTCCCCAGGTGGTGATCAGCGTGACCGCATTGGGCGACCTCGAGGGTCGCGCCCCGGTGCTGCGATCGGGGGCGAGGCCCGGTGATGTGGTCGCCCTTGCCGGTCGGCTTGGCTGGTCCGCGGGCGGCCTCGCCCTCCTGTCCCGGGGGTTCCGCTCTCCCAAGGCCCTCGTGGACGCCCATCGGTGCCCGCAGCCTGACTATGCCGCCGGTGTCCGCGCTGCGAGCGCCGGGGCGACGGCGATGATCGACGTGAGCGACGGCCTCGTGGCCGACGCCCAGCACATTGCCGATGCCTCGGGGGTCGACCTGCAGATCGACACCGCCGCGTGGCAGGTGCCCGAGCCAATGGCCGCGGCCGCCGCCGCATACAACGTCGATCCGCGCGAGTGGATGCTCACCGGCGGGGAGGACCATGCCCTGCTGGCCACGTTCCCGGCGGGCACGGAGCTTCCGGAGGGCTTCGTCGCCACCGGCGTGGTGGCCCACCCGTCCACCCCGGCCTGTGTCCTGGTCGACGGGAAGGCCCGCCCCGGCAACGGCGGTCACCGCCACTTCGGCTGACGGCCCGAATCGAAGGAGGCACCGCCGGGCGGCGGTGCCTCCTTCGATGATCGTGGGTGCTACGCGCGGGCGACCTTGCCGGCCTTCAGGCACGCCGCGCACACGTTGAGGCGCTGGGGGGTGCGGCCGACGAGGGCCCGGACGCGCTGGATGTTGGGGTTCCACCGGCGCTTGGTGCGGCGGTGGGAGTGGGAAATGCTGTGCCCGAAGCTGGGGCCCTTCCCGCAGACGTCGCAGTTGGCAGCCACGTGCACTCCTCTGGAGGATCCTGACGGTCGTGCAGGCACTGTGCTGCGCCTGCTCCGCGGGGCCGAGCCGGCAACCGCGAAGGTCAAGGGTAGCCGAGCGACGGTCCGACCCCCAAATTGAGGGTACGGTCGTCAGGCCGCGGGGGGTCGCGACCCTCGGCATGCCGTGCTCGACCGGGAGGGGAGGGTCAGGTGTCCGACGTCGTGTCCGCCGCCCTCGTGCGTGACTGGGCCCACGCCGCGCTCGGGCTGCTCGGCGAGGCGCGCATCGAGATCGACGCGCTGAACGTGTTCCCGGTGCCCGACGGCGACACCGGCACGAATCTCTACCTCACGATGGAGTCCGCGGTGGCCGCGGTGGAGGTCTGCTGGGTCGGCGGCGATGAACCGGGCGTTGCCGATGCGGCGCGGGCGCTCGCGACCGGTGCCCTCATGGGTGCTCGAGGCAACTCCGGCGTGATCATGTCGCAGTTGCTGCGCGGCACCGGGGAGGTCCTGGGTGCGCTGACCGACGGGGAGGTGCTCGACGGGGCGTCGGTGGGGAACCTGCTGCGCCGTGGCGCAGACCTGAGCTACCAGGCCGTGGGCCGACCCGTCGAGGGCACCATCCTCACGGTGGCCCGGGCCGCGGCGGACTCCGCCGAGGCGGCCTCCGCCGCCGGGATGCGCGATGCCGCCGGCGTGGTCGGCGCCGCGCTCACCGGAGCTCGAGATGCGCTCGCCCGGACGCCGGAACTGCTCGAATCGCTGCGCCTGGCCGGGGTCGTGGATGCCGGGGGGCGTGGCCTGGTCGTCGTGCTGGAGGCCCTGGCCCAATCGATCACCGGGATCCGGTCCGCGCCTCGGCCGGCGACTTCCCACCGCCCAGCACCGGTCTCGGAGGAGCCTGTTTCCCACTACGGGGGGCCAGCCTACGAGGTCATGTTCCTCCTCGACGGTGAGGACGCAGCCATCCCGACGATGAAGGCGGAGCTCGACCGGCTGGGGGACAGCCTCGTCGTGGTCGGGGGCGATCGGCTGTGGAACGTGCATGTGCACGTGGACGATGCGGGGGCCGCCGTCGAGGCGGGCCTTCGGGCGGGTCGGCCGTACCGGATCCGGATCACCCACCTCGATGTCGTCATGGACGAGGGCGGCCGTGAAGGCCGAGCGTTGGTGGCCGTCTCGCACGGGCCCGGCGTGGCGACGCTGCTGGAGGATGCGGGCGTCACGGTCGTGCCGGCGGCGGCGCAGCAGCGCCCATCGACGGCCGAGTTCCTCGGCGCCATCCACCAGACGCACGCCAGCGAGGCGGTGCTCCTGCCCAGCGACAAGGACACCCGTGCGGTGGCGGAGGCGGCGGCCGAGGCGGCCCGGGCCGGCGGCATCCGGGTGTCGGTCATCCCCACCCGGTCCATCGTCCAGACCCTCGCGGCGGTCGCGGTGCATGACCCGGCCGCGCGGTTCGACGACGACGTCGTGTCGATGACTCGCGCGGCAGGGGCGACTCGCTACGCCGCGGTCACCATCGCCAGCCGCCAGGCCCTGACCACGGCGGGTCCATGCGAGGTCGGCGACGTCCTCGGGCTCGTCGACGGCGACATCGTCATGATCGGCTCGGCCCTGGCCGGCGTGGCGCGGGACCTGCTCACCGGCATGCTCGGCATCGGCGGGGAACTGGTGACGATGGTGGCCGGAGCGGACGCCGGGCCGGACCTGACGCACGACCTGCCGGAGTGGCTGGCCGAGCGCTACCCCTTGGTGGAGATCACCGTGTACGAAGGAGGCCAGCCGCTCTGGCCGTTGATTCTGGGGGTTGAGTGACCGACCTGCTGGGTTCGTCGCTGACGTCCCTGCTGGGGGGGCGCAGCGCCACGGCGCTCGACAAGGCGCTTGGCCTGCGAACTGCGGAGGACCTGGTTCGCCACTATCCGAGGCGGTACGCCGAGAGGGGCGAGCTCACCGACCTGGCGTCATTGGCGGTTGGCGAGCGGGTCACCGTGATGGCGGAGATCAGGTCGGTGACGGTGCGCCCGATGCGGCAGCGCCGCGGATCGATCCTGGAGGCGGTGATCACGGACGGGACCGCCACCATGTCACTGACCTTCTTCAACCAGAAGTGGCGCGAGCGGGAGTTCCGGGCCGGGCGCACCGGGCTCTTCGCGGGCCAGGTGACCGTCTACGGAGGCAAGCGCCAGCTCTCCCACCCCGAATGCATGCTGCTGCCTGACGGCGTCGCCGACGACCCGCTGGCAGTGGCGGCCTTCGCCGGAGCCCTCATCCCGATCTACCCGGCCGGCGGGTCAGTCACGACCTGGGACCTGCAGAAGGCCGTGCAGGTGGTTCTCGATCAGCTCGGCGAGCCGGCGGACCCCATCCCCGATGAGGTCAGGGCCGCGTCGGGGCTGTGCACCCTGGCCGATGCGCTGTGGCAGGTGCACCGTCCCACCTCGCGTGAGGACGTGGACATCGCCGTGAAGCGGCTGCGGTTCGAGGAGGCGTTCACGCTGCAGGCCGTGCTTGCCCAGCGCCGGGCGGAGGTGGCCGCCCTGCCCGCCACCCGGAGGACCCCGGCGTCCACCCCCATGCTGGACGCGTTCGACCGTTCCCTGCCCTTCACCCTCACTGTGGGCCAGCGCGAGATCGGGGAGCAGATCCGTGCCGACCTGGGCCGGGACCATCCCATGCACCGGCTGCTGCAGGGAGACGTCGGCAGCGGCAAGACGGTCGTCGCGTTGCGGGCGATGCTGGCAGTCGTGGACGCTGGCGGGCAGGCCGCGCTGCTCGCCCCGACCGAAGTCCTCGCCGCACAGCACCTCAGGTCGATCACGGGCCTGCTCGGGCCGCTTGCGACCCGCGGCCAGCTCGGCGGAGGCGAGCTCGGCACAAGCGTCGCGCTGCTGACCGGGTCGCAGCGATCGGCCGGCCGGCGGGCGGCGCTGCTGGACATCGTCACGGGCGACGCCGGGATCGTCATCGGCACGCATGCCCTGATCCAGGAGGCCGTGGACTTCCACGACCTCGCGCTCGTCGTCGTGGATGAGCAGCATCGGTTCGGCGTGGAGCAGCGTGCAGCCCTGGCCGCCAAGTCCCGGGATGGCTCCCGGCCGCACGTGCTCGTGATGACGGCAACCCCGATCCCGCGAACCGTGGCGATGACCGTGTTCGGGGACGTCGACGTGTCCACGCTCGCCGAGCTTCCCTCCGGTCGCGCGGGCGTGGCCACCCACGTCGTGGCGGGCGGGGAGCAGCCGCGGCACGTCGCCCGGGTGTGGGAGCGGGTCCGCGAGGAGGTGGCCGGCGGGCACCGCGTGTTCGTCGTGTGCCCGCGCATCGACGAAGGCGCCGACGACGACGCGGATGGCCGCGTCGACGCGGGCCCGTCCGATGACGCGGGCGAGGACGCCGGCGTCACCCCGATGCCGATGACCGCTGTCGTGCCCCTGGCCGCCCTGTTGGCCGAGGGCGAGCTGAGCGGCCTGCGCATCGCCACCTTGCATGGGCGCATGGCAGCGGAGGAGAAGGAGCAGGCCATGCGGCGGTTCGCCTCGGAGGACACGGGCAACGCCGTCGACGTACTCGTCGCCACGACCGTCGTCGAGGTCGGCGTCGACGTCCCGCGGGCGACGATGATGGTGATCATGGACGCCGACCGATTCGGCATCTCCCAGCTCCACCAGCTGCGCGGCCTCGTCGGCCGTGGCAGCCTGCCGGGCCTGTGCCTCCTCGTGACCCAGGCACCGGTCGGCTCCCCGGCCAGGGATCGCCTCGCCGCGGTGGCCGCCACCACTGATGGCTTCGCCCTGTCGGCGCTCGACCTGGAGCTGCGCCGCGAGGGCGACGTCCTCGGCAGCATGCAGTCCGGCCGCCGCAGTTCCTTGCGCCTCCTCGAGGTGGCCCGCCACGAGGAGGTCATCGTCGCGGCCCGGGATGCGGCCACGGCCGTGCTTGAGGCTGACCCGGCCCTCGAGCGGCACCCCGCCCTCGCAGCGGCCGTCGTCACCCTGCGGGCGGACGAGCACGCCGAATTCCTGGAGAAGGGATGAGGATCGTCGCCGGGGCCGCGCGGGGCCGCCGGCTGGCCGTCCCGCCCTCCGGCACCCGCCCCACCTCCGACCGGGTGCGCGAGGCGATGTTCTCCACCCTGGAAAGCGGCATGGCGGCCGAAGGGGTCGCGTGGGCAGACGTCGACGTGCTCGACCTCTTCGCCGGGTCGGGAGCGCTGGGCCTCGAGGCGCTCAGCCGCGGAGCCCGCAGCGCGGTCCTGGTCGAGAGCAGTCGGGCGGCCGCAAGCGTGGCCAACGCGAACACGCGCGCCGTGGGCCTGCCCGGGGCCACGGTGATCGTGCGCGATGCGCTCAGGCTCGCGACGGCTTCCCCGCCGCCGGTCCGGGCCTCGCTCTGCCTGGCCGACCCGCCATATGACTGGGCGGCCGACGATGTCGCCGCCCTGCTCGACGGGCTTGCCCAGGCGCGCTGGCTGGCGGCCGGCGCCACGTCCGTCGTCGAGCGGCCGGCCAAGGACCTGGTGTCCCCCTTGCCAGCCGCGTGGACGCCCGTGCGCCGGCGCTCCTACGGCGACACGGCGCTTTGGTACGGTCGGACAGTCTCATGAGGCCGCCCTGGCGCCTCGCCACGCGCGACGACGAGGGAGTGCAGCGACCATGAGGACTGCCGTCTGCCCCGGCTCGTTCGACCCGGTCACCAATGGGCACCTCGACGTGTTCGCGCGGGCCTCGACGATGGCCGACGAGGTCGTCGTCGCCGTGCTCATCAACCACTCGAAGGCAGGCCTCTTCACGATCGAGGAGCGCATCGAGATCCTGCGCGACGTGGTCGCCCCCTACCCGAACATCCGCGTCGATGCCTTTCACGGCCTCTTGGTGGACTACTGCAGGGACCATGGCATCCAGGCGATCGTCAAGGGGCTCCGGGCGGTGAGCGACTTCGACTACGAGTTGCAGATGGCCCAGATGAACTACCGGCTGGCCGGCCTGGAGACCCTGTTCATCTCCACCAATCCGCTCTACAGCTACCTGTCCTCGAGCCTGATCAAGGAAGTTGCCAAGTTCGGAGGCGACGTCTCCGGATTGGTGCCCGAGGCCGTGTTGCAGCGGCTGCAGGCGAAGCTGTCAGACACAATGGGCTCGTAGCCTTCGACAGGGAGCCCGCGTGGACGTTCAGGAACGACTCGACGAACTTGCCGTCCTCATCGAGGACGCCAAGGCCATGCCACTGTCGGCGTCCTGCCTGGTCAACCGCTCGCAGGTCCTCGACCTGATCGACGAGATCCGCCAGTTGCTGCCCGAGTCGGTCCATCGCGCCGACGAGCTCCTGGCCGACCGCGAGGCCGTCGTCCAGGACGGGCGCCGCGAGGCGGACCGGATCCTGGAGCGGGCCCGGGCGGACTCGGACCGGATGGTCTCGGAGCACGAGGTCTACCTGGCCGCCGTGCAAGAGGCCGACGCGCTCACCCGCCAGACCGTGAACGAGACGGCGCGGATGCGCAAGGAGACCGACGACTACATCGATGCCAAGCTGGCCACCTTCGAGATCACCCTGCAGAAGACCCTGCAGACGGTCGACCGGGGCCGCGAGCGGCTGCGCAGCCAGATGTACCAGGAGCTCGCGCCCATCCACGACCAGCCCTACGACGACCAGGACACGGGGTACCTGGACACCGGGTTCCTGGACGACCGCCGCTAGCAGATAGCCGACACCAGCACTTGGCGTCGGAAGACTGCCGCCGATGCGACGCCATCCGCTGGTGTCGGTGTCGGTGTCTGACAGGGCGTATGCGGCGGGCGATTTCCCGCCGGGAGGGGCGCTCGGGTAGCCTTTCGGACGGCCTCAGGCGAGGCCATGGTCTGTCGTGCCGACACGGGAGGGACCACGTGACCGGCCTCGATGCCCGCAATCCGCTCGTCCTCGACGTCCGGAACCTGCAGCGCACCCCGGGGTCGATGATCACCGTGATCGAGTCCGTGCCGGCCCCGGCGGGCCTTGGCGTCGCCTTGGCTCGGGTTCCTGAGGGCTCGCCAATCGACCTGGATCTTCGATTGGAGTCCGTGCTCGAGGGTGTCCTGGTGACCGGTACAGCGGACCTGCTGGTCAGCGCGGAGTGCTCGCGCTGCCTGGATCCGGTGGACTGGCACGAGGAGATCGACCTCACCGAGCTGTTCCGCTACCCGGCCACCGATGCCAGAGGCGCGGTGGTCGCAGACCCGGATGAGTCCGACGATCCGCTGCCCGAGCTCCAGGACGACTACCTCGACCTGGGACCGGTGCTGCGGGACGCGGTGGTGCTCGACCTGCCACTCGCCCCGCTGTGCCGGGAGGACTGCCCCGGGCTGTGCTCGCAGTGCGGGGCGCGGCTGGCGGACGATCCCGGACACGCGCACGAGACGACCGACCCGCGCTGGGCGGCGTTGGCGGCGCTCGCGGACCGGGACGAGTAGCGCACGCGCACGACCAGCACGAACCCTGCACGACCCCGCACCACGGCCAACGCCGGCCACCGACCGAAGGAAGCACCGTGCCTGTTCCGAAGCGGAAGACCTCCCGCTCCAACACCCGTCATCGCCGCTCGCAGTGGAAGACGACGGCACCGACGCTGGTCACCTGCGCCCGGTGCAAGGAGAAGCGCCTGGCGCATACGGCCTGCCCGACGTGCGGCACCTACGCCAAGCGCCGCGTTCTGGACGTCTAGCACTTGGCCACCGTCGCCCTTGACCTGCTCGGCGGCGATGGAGCGCCCGGCGTCGTCGCTGACGCCGTTGCACGGCTGACGGACCCCGCCGCGGCGGACGCGTCGATCGACCTCATCGTCGTCGGCCCGGCCGCGACGGCGAGGGACCTGCTGGCTGAGCGCGGGGTCGATCCCGGGCGGCTGCGCATCGTCGACGCCGGTCGTGGCGCCTCCATGGCCGGCAATCCGCTGACTGCGCTCCGGGCGCACGACGACGTCACCGTCTCGGTGGCGGTCGGCCTCGTGCGCGCCGGCATCGCCGATGCGTTCGTGTCGGTCGGCCACACCGGTGCGGCGGTCGCCGCAGCGGTCCTGGGGCTGGGCCGCCTGAGCGGGATGTCACGGCCCGCGCTGGCCGTGGTGGTGCCGTCCCTCGCCGGCCCTGTCGTCCTGGTCGATGCCGGTGCCGCGCCGGATGCCACGCCCGACGTCCTTCGTCAATTCGCCCTCGCGGGGTGGGCCTACGCCACCTCGCTCGGCGTCACCGATCCTGCCGTCGGCCTGCTGAGCATCGGCAGCGAGGACGGCAAGGGCGACCGGCTGCGCAGGTCGGCGCACGAACTGCTGGCCGAGACCCTGCCGCCGCTCGGCGTGCGCTACGTCGGGGCCGTCGAAGGCCACGATGTCGCCGTCGGATCGCAGGCGCAGGTCTTCGTGACCGATGGTTTCACCGGCAACGTCCTGCTCAAGGGGATCGAGGGGGCGGTTCGCTGGGCCGCCCAGCGCATGGGCGAGGCGTACGGAGACCCCGAACCGGCTCGTGCTGTCCTGCGCGCGACCGGCACCGGGGACTTCGCCGGCGGCATGCTGCTCGGTGTCAACGGCGTGACCGTGGTCGGCCATGGCGCGGCCAGCGCCGTGCAGATCTGCGCCTGCGTGCGCCTGGCCGACCGTGCCGCCCGGCTCGGGCTGGTGCCGGCGACGCAGCGCGCCCTCACATCCCTGGCCGGCCCGTGACCAGGCACCTGGCGGCCACGATCGCCGAGGAGGGCCTCGCCGCCGTCTTCGCTGCCGACCTCGTGCGCGGACTTCGCGAGGATTCCCCACTTGCCGCAGCGGGGCTCGCGCCGGCCGACCTCGTCGCCCTGGCCGACGCCGTGGCCGGGGCGGCACGCGAGCGCGGTCGCTCCTGCGTGCTTGGCGATGAGGAGCTGTCCGAAGTCGTCACGGTCGCTGACTTCATCGCGGCGGTCGAGGGCTGCCTGGGTGGTGACGAGGCATGAGGACCGACATCGCATCCCTTATGGGCGACCTGGGCATCGACGTCGATCCCTCGCTGATGCGCCAGTCGCTCATGCACCGCTCGTACTCCTATGAGAACGGGGGAGTGCCCACGAACGAGCGGCTGGAGTTCCTGGGCGACGCCGTCCTCGGCATCGTCGTGACCCAGGCCCTGTACGAGCGTTACCCCGACTGCTCTGAAGGGCAGCTGGCCAAGCTCCGGGCGGCCGTCGTCAATGCGCAGGCCCTCGCGGACGTGGCCCGGACGCTCGACCTCGGCGAGTACGTGTACCTCGGGCGTGGCGAGGAGTCGACGGGTGGCCGGGACAAGTCGTCGATCCTGGCTGACACCATGGAGGCGGTCGTCGCCGCGGTGTTCCTAACGTCG
Source organism: Actinomycetota bacterium (assembly GCA_030681835.1). GTDB lineage: Bacteria > Actinomycetota > Actinomycetes > S36-B12 > S36-B12 > UBA10649. Next base: position 1,615 of record JAUXRN010000048.1, on the reverse strand, counting down.
GGGCTCGACTCGACCGCCGACGTCATCCACCGGCTGTTCGACCCGCTGATCACCCGGGCCGCCGACCTCGGGGCGGCCCTGGACTGGAAGACCTCCCTGCAGGAGATCGCGTCCGTGGCAGGTCTGGGCCTGCCGGAGTACCGGGTCAGCGACATCGGCCCGGACCACGCCAAGGAGTTCTCGGCGCAGGCGATCGTCGGCGGCGACGTCCTTGGGGAGGGGGAGGGGCGCTCCAAGAAGTTGGCCGAGCAACAGGCCGCGGCGACGGCGTACGAGCGGATCCGGGCGACGCTCCCCGAACCGGACTGATGGCCGAGCCGCTCCGCTCCCATGCCTGAACTGCCCGAGGTCGAGGTCGTCCGCCGGGGCCTCTCGTCGCATGTCGTGGGGCGCATCATCACGTCAGTCGACGTGCGCCACCCGCGGGCCGTCCGGCGGCACGCGGCCGGGCCCCGCGACTTCGAGCACCGGCTCGCGGGGCGCCGCGTCGACGGTGCGTTGCGGCGGGGCAAGTACCTCTGGCTGCCGCTGGATGAGGACCCGGGCGACGGCGGGGGCGAGGCCATCGTGGGCCACCTGGGCATGAGCGGCCAGCTCCTGGTCCAGCCGCGCGACGCGCCGGACGAGGTGCACCTGCGGATCCGGTTCTCGTTCGATGACGACGGCCCAGAGCTGCGCTTCGTGGACCAGCGCACGTTCGGCGGCCTGGCCCTGGCGGCCGTCGTCGACGACGGCCTGGGCGGACGCGTTCCCGCGCCGGTGGCCCACATCGCCCGCGATCCACTCGACCCGCTGTTCGATGAGCCGGCCACCATCACCCGGATCCGCCGGTCGTCCGCCGGGATCAAGCGGGTCCTGCTGGACCAGTCGGTGATGTCAGGGGTCGGCAACATCTACGCAGACGAGGCGCTCTGGCGGGCGCGGCTGCATGGTGCCCGGCCGGCAGACCGATTGCCCCGGGCCCGGGTGCGTGGTCTTCTCGGCCACGTGACCGACGTGATGCGGCAGGCCTTGGAGCAGGGCGGCACGAGCTTCGACGCCCTGTACGTCAACGTCAACGGGCAGAGTGGCTACTTCGACCGAAGCCTGGCCGCCTACGGCCAGGAGGGGCTGCCCTGCGGTCGCTGCGGGACGCCGATCCGCCGGGTGGCCTTCATGAACCGGTCGTCGTTCTTCTGCCCCTCCTGCCAGCGTGGCCCCCGCAGCCGACACGCCCCCGAAAGGTAGAGTCCCGACGTGCATCTGAAGACGTTGACGCTCAAGGGGTTCAAGTCCTTCGCGTCCGCCACCACGCTGCACTTCGAGCCCGGCGTCACGTGCGTCGTCGGCCCCAACGGCTCCGGCAAGTCCAATGTCGTCGACGCGCTTGCCTGGGTCATGGGCGAGCAGGGCGCCAAGTCGCTGCGGGGCGGCAAGATGGAGGACGTCATCTTCGCCGGCACCTCCGGGCGGCCACCGCTCGGGCGCGCCGAGGTCGTCCTCACCATCGACAACTCCGACGGCGCCCTGCCGATCGAGTACGCCGAGGTGACGATCAGCCGGACCATGTTCCGCAGCGGCGGCTCGGAGTACGCCATCAACGGGACGACCTGCCGGCTCCTCGACGTCCAGGAGC
>JAUXRN010000041.1 GCA_030681835.1 Actinomycetota bacterium | reverse complement strand
CGGCTGGCCGACCAGCTCGGGAACGTCGTCGTCCTCAACGTCTGGGCATCGTGGTGCGCTCCCTGCCGGGCCGAGGCACCCACGCTCGCCGCGCTCGACGCGGAACTGCGACCACGTGGCGTGCGATTGGTGGGACTGGATACGCGGGACTCCGATGCGTCGGCCCGGGGCTTCGTCGAGCGCTTCGGCATCGCCTACCCGAACGTCGTCGATCGCGACGGACGCCTGCAGTTGCTGTTCGCCGGCACCCTGCCGCCGCAGGCCATCCCGTCGACCGTCGTCATCGATCGTGAGGGACGCGTCGCGGCACGGCTGCTCGGCAAGGCCAGTGAATCCTCCCTGCGCGGGGTGATCGAGCCGCTGCTCGGCGAGGAGCCCGGCTAGTGGAGCCGGTGGTGGAGGTGGTGTCCAGCGGAGCCCTCTGGCTGGCCCTGCCGATCGCCTTCGCCGCGGGCATCGTCGCGTTCCTGAGCCCGTGCGTGCTCCCGCTGGCCCCCGGCTACCTGTCCTACATCACGGGCCTGACCGGCACCGAGCTGGCCGAGCCGCGGGGCCGCCGCCGGACGGTTCTGCTGGGCAGCCTGCTGTTCGTCCTCGGCTTCAGCGTGGTGTTCGTCTCCTACGGCGTCCTCTTCGGCGGCGTCGGTTCATTCCTCATCGAGTACGCCGACGTCATCAACCGCGTGCTCGGCGTGGTCGTCATCGTCATGGGCCTGGCCTTCATCGGCGTCATCCCGGGGCTGCAGCGCGAGCTTCGCCTGCACCGCGCCCCGACGTGGGGCGTGGCGGGGGCCCCGCTGCTGGGCATCCTCTTCGGGCTCGGCTGGACGCCGTGCATCGGGCCCACCCTGGCGGCCGTCCAGACGCTGGCGTTCACCGAGGCAAGCGCCCTGCGCGGCGCGATCCTGTCCTTCGCCTACTGCCTGGGACTTGGCCTGCCGTTCGTCGTGCTCGGCCTGGCCTTCAGCCGGATGGCCTCGGCCATCGGCTGGGTGCGGCGCCACTACGTGTGGGTGATGCGGATCGGCGGTGGGATGCTGGTCATCGTGGGCCTGCTCCTGGTGACCGGACTGTGGACTGACCTCACCGTCTGGCTGCGCGTGCAGTTCCCTGGCTTCGAGACCGTGCTGTGACCGCGCCGACCGACGCGGCGGGCCGGGGCACCGATGCTGGCCAGGGCGACGAGGCCCCCCTGCCTCCGCTCGGTTCGGTGGGCTTGCTCCGGTGGGCGTGGCGGCAGCTCACCAGCATGCGCACGGCACTCGTGCTGCTGTTCCTGCTGGCCGTCGCGAGCATCCCGGGATCGGTCCTTCCCCAGCGCGGCACCAATCCGCTGAGAGTCAGCCAGTGGCTGCAGGACAACCCAGCGACGGGTCCGGTCCTGGATCGGCTCGGCTTCTTCGACGTCTACGCCTCGCCATGGTTCGCCGCCGTCTACCTCCTGCTGTTCGTATCGCTGGTCGGGTGCGTGCTGCCGCGGGCGCGGCAGCACTGGCGAGCCGTGCGCACCCCGCCGCCGCCGGCCCCGCGCCGGCTCGAGCGGTTGCCCCAGGCGGTGGAGTTCGAGTCCGACGTGGAGCCGGCCGACGTGCTGGCCCTTGCACGGGCTGCGCTGGGTGGCTGGCGCCGCCGGGAATCCCCGCCTGAGGCCGGCTGGCTCGCCGCGGAGAAGGGCTACTCGCGTGAGGTCGGGAACCTCGTCTTCCACATGTCGCTCGTCGCGCTGCTTGTCGGGGTGGCAGTGGGTGGGCTCTTCGGCTGGAAGGGCAATGTCATCGTCCGTGAGGGCGAGGGCTTCTCCAACACCCTCACCCAATACGACGCCTGGGGCGGCGGGCGCATGGTGCAGGCGGATGGGCTGGCCCCATTCTCGTTCACCCTGGACAGGTTCACGGTCGACTTCGAGCGTGGTGAGGCGCAGCGCGGAGCGCCGAGGGTCTTCGTGGCAGACGTCACCTACCGTGACGAGCCGACGTCGACCGGCAGCCGCACGACCATCGAGGTCAACGAGCCGTTGGCCGTCGACGGGGCCAAGGTGTTCCTCGTCGGTCACGGCTATGCCCCGCACTTCGTCATCCGTGACGCCACGGGCGCTGTCGTGTTCGACGACTCGGTGGTCTTCCTGCCGCAGGATGGCAACTTCACGTCGACGGGCGTGATCAAGGTCCCGGATGCGGAACCGGCTCTCGGCATCAGCGGACTGTTCCTGCCCACGGCCGCGCTGGACGATGTCCGCGGACCGCACTCCACCTTCCCGGCGCCGGACTTCCCCGCAGTCTTCCTCTCGGCGTTCACCGGCGACCTCGGCATGGACTCCGGCGTGCCGCAGAGCGTCTACACCCTGGACACCAGCCAGATGGACCAACTGGGCCTGGAGTCGCTGCTCCCCGGCGACACCTGGAGCCTCCCGGATGGCGCGGGCACGGTCGAGTTCACCGGTTTCGAGCGGTGGGCGTCCTTCCAGATCGCCTCGGACCCCGGCAAGGAACTCGTCCTCGCCTCGGCGCTGGTCGCGATCGCCGGGCTGCTGGTGTCCCTGTTCGTCCGGCGACGCAGGATCTGGGTCAAGGCGCTGCCCCGGGAAGGCGGCGGTAGCCTCGTGCAGGTTGCCGGCCTGTCGAAGGCCGAGGACGCGGGGCTCGCCGACGAGGTGGCCCGGGTCGCGTCCCGGCTGGGCTGGCCGGCGACGATGGACGCACCCCGCGCCGACAGGAGGACGACGTGACGAGCATGGAGCTGGCCCAGGCCAGCAACGCGGCGGTCTATGCATCGATGGTGTCGCTCGCGATCGCCATGGTGTTCTTCGCGGTGTCGTTCGCCGCGGGACGCCGGCGAGCCACGGCCGCACAGCCGGTCGAGAGCGTCGCGTCGGCGGGGGGCACCGCATTGCTGACCCTCCCGCCGGAGACGGACGCCGGCGATCCCGGCCGTCGGGCGGCCAACATCGGGATGTCCCTGACCTGGCTGTCCTTCGTCACGCTGCTCGTGGGCGTCGTGCTCCGCGGCGTCTGGGCCGGCCGGGTGCCGTGGGGCAACATGTACGAGTTCTCCATCACCGCCTCCCTCGGGATCCTCGGGGTGTTCCTGGCCATCTCGCTGAAGCGCGACTTGCGCTGGCTGGGCCTGTTCGTCGTCATCCCGACGCTGCTCAACCTCGGCCTCGCCGTCACCGTCCTGTACACCGAGTCGGCCCAACTGGTCCCGGCCCTGAAGTCGTACTGGCTGGTGATCCACGTCGCCGCCGCCATCATCTGCTTCGGGGCCTTCACCTTCGCCGCGGCGACCGCGGGACTGTCGCTCCTGCGCTCGCGGGCCGAGCGCAGGAGCGGCGACGTCACGGGATGGCTGGCCCGCGTCCCGGATGCCGAGCGGCTGCGCTCGCTGACCAACAGAGTCGTCGCCTTCTCGTTCCCGTTGTGGACCTTCGCCGTTGTCGCTGGGGCGATATGGGCAGAGAACGCCTGGGGTCGCTACTGGGGCTGGGATCCCAAGGAGACGTGGGCGTTCATCACCTGGGTGATCTATGCCGCCTACCTGCATTCCCGCTCGACCGCGGGGTGGCGCACCGATCGCGCCTCGTGGATCGCGCTGATCGGCTGGGTGTCATTCCTGATCAACTACTTCGGGGTGAACATCTTCGTCACCAGCCTGCACTCGTACGCAGGCACGTGAGGCGGCGGCTCAGCCCTGGGTCTCCCCGCGCCGGCGTTGCATGCGCTTGACCCACGCATCGTCGGCGATCTGCTTGAGGAAGGTCGGGTCATCGTCAGGGGCAAGGGGACCGCGCCGCCGGCCGAAGCGCGAACCCGGTGCCGGCCAGACCCGGCCCAGGGCCAGCCACAGCAGGCCGCCCAGGATCGGAACGAGCACCACCAGGAGCAGCCAGACGAACTTGGGAAGGCTCCTGGTCTCGCCCGACGGGGTCCGCAGGACGTCGATGACGAAGTAGATGTACAGGGCGACCAGCACGAGCACGCCC
>JAUXRN010000029.1 GCA_030681835.1 Actinomycetota bacterium | reverse complement strand
TCGTCCTGCTCAGCACCGGACGCACGGCTCAACTGAGCCTGGCCCTTGCCGTCCTCATCCCCGGCCTAGTCGCGGCCCTGATCGGGTTCCTCGATGACCGGCAGCACCTCAATCCGTACCTGCGGCTGATCCTGCAGGCGGGAGTGGGGGTGCTTGCCTGGGTGCTGGGCACCCGTCTGAATGTGACCGGCATCCTCGTCGTGGACGCGGCGATCCTCGTCCTGTGGGTCATGGTGATCGTCAACGGGACCAATCTGCTGGACAACTCCGACGGCCTCGCCGGCACCACCGTCCTGGTCTCGGCGGCCGGCGCCAGCCTCATCGCTGCGATGTACGGGCAGGTCCTGGTCAGCCTGATGGGCGCCGCCCTCGTGGGCGTGGCCGCCGGCTTCCTTTGGCACAACTGGTTTCCGGCCAAGGTCTACATGGGTGATGCCGGCGCGTACTTCCTGGGCACCTTGCTGGCGCTGCTGACCGTTCGCCTGCGTCCGGACAGTGCCCCGGCGGCCGTCGGCGTGGCGATCGCGGTCCTGCTGGTCCTGCTTCCGCTGGTCGACACGACCTACGTCGTCATCAAGCGGCTGCGCCTGGGCATCCATCCGTTCACGGCAGGCCGAGACCACATGAGCCACGTCCTTCAGGATCGAGGCCGCTCGGTCCCCGGCTCAGTGCTCGCGCTGCAGATCGTCGGCCTGGTGGGGGTGGCCGGCGCGGTGCTCCTTGCCGCGCAGTACCGCTGACTCCTTGGGAGAACGGCCGCCGGCGTCGACGGCGGTCCAGGCCATGGCGCTGAGCCAGGCGAGCGAGGCAAGAGCCCCGATGACCATGGTGACGATGGGGCTCGGACCCGAAGCCCACCACCAACTCGGTGGGTCCGCAATCCCCGTCCAGCTGTGCGCCTGCCCGTAGGTGTATCGCGCCACCGTCGCCATCAGGGCGACCGTATCCGCCACGGTCAGCGTGACGACGAGGAGTGCCGCCTGTCCCTTGTTGACGGCGCCCGGCCTGCGCGGGAAGGTCATCGCGGCGATGCTCACGATGACGACGACGAGTGCGAAGTAGTACCGCGGCTGCAATGACTGGACGGGTTGGAACGCGACGAGCCCGCGCATGAACACCAGCTCGACCACGAGCGTCGCACTCAGGAGCGCGAGGGCGATCACCTTGCGCCAGCTGTGACTGCGGAACCCCAGGAGCAGCACGCCGCCGACACAGGCGAGTACCAGCAAGCTGGAGAGCTCGGGGTTGTGCACATCGAGCGAGCCGACTCCGTACGAGTAACCAGACCAGGAGAAGCCTGGGATCTGCGAGTCGTTCCCCGACGTCCGCTGAGCCCAGTACGAGACCTGTCCGCCAAGGATCCCGGACAGGAATGTCGGCAGCTCCACCAGCATCTTCACGACCGAGTTGGGCTGGTCCATGTCGGGATTGCCCGGCGGGAAGACCAGGTTCAGCGACGCGTACCGTCCGACGTTGAAGAGCGCCGCGACCGCGATCAGGGGGATCGCCAGCAGGGAGAGCCACAGCAGGTTGACCCGGCCGCGAAGGTGCGGCCACGCCATCAGGACCACCGCGACCGCGGACGCGAGCAAGACGATGGCGCTGTCTCCGCGGGCACTGAGCGCGATGAAGGCACAGGCCAGGGCTCCGCCCGCGGCCAGGAGCGACCGCCTCGAGCGGAAGGATTCCTGGGTCAGGAGCGTGTAGAGGAACACCCAGAACAGGGCGCCGCCCGTGATCGCCCACGCGCTCGGGTTCACGGACGCGATGAAGAAGACCCCGGTCGGGACCAGGCACACCATCCACGCCAGCGCTAGGGCACGGCGGGCGATCGGGTTCGCCACCCATAGAGCGAGCGCCAGCAGCGCGGCGGCTATTGCGACGTTGAGAAACCGCATGAGGAGGACCGACTTGCTGATGTCCGGCCCGACGAAGGCACGCATGACGGCGTAGAACACCGGCGGGTAGTTGCCGACGTTCACCGTGACGGACTGTGCCTGCTCCTCCGTCAAGGAGTAGACGCAGGCAGCGCTCTCGTTGCCCAATTGCGCCATGCACGACGCGTTCGCGATGCGGTCCGGGACCTTGACGACGCTGGTGGTCGGCGTGTGCGTGCACGTGTCGGAATCGCCCCACGCGCACCAGATCGACGTGAGGTGGTACGCCTCGTCAGCGGACGACCCAACCGGAGAGGCGAAGGCCCAGGACCACCCCAGCACCAGGAATGCAACCGTCGGGACTGCAATCCCCAGAATGCGCCGTCTGCGTTGGGGCGGTTGCACCCAGCGAGCATAACTGTGCCAGATAGAGTCGGCCGCTATGCCGGCGTTGGAGGTCTCGGGTCCGTGAACGCGCCCCGTCGCGAGGTATCGGTCGAGGACGTGCCTGGCAGGCTCGCGGCGTTCGGCGCCTGGCTTGCCGCGCGCCCCCCAGCCCTCGTCGTGGGCGCCCTCATCGCTGCCAGCCTGCTCAAGTCCGGGTTCGTCGTGTGGAACTGGTTCGAGCTGTCCCCGATGCTCCTGACCAACTGGGGCGCACCGGACAACTCCTTCCAGGCGAACATCCTCTTCAACGCCATCGGTACCGCATGGGCCGCTGTGGGCCTCGACACCACCAGCATGCCGTGGCTGCTCTCCCAGGTCGTGCTGGTCTTCGCGGTGATCGTCACGTTGTCCGTCCTCCTGTTGCGCCGGACGCGCGCGGAGAGCGACTACCTCGCCCTCGCGGTGGTGCTGTCCAGCGGAATTGCGGCGGTGCTGTGGCGGGAGATCGGCCGCTACGACTCGCTGTTCATCCTCGGCATCGCTGTGGCCACCCTCGTCGCGAGGCCGTGGCTGTCATGGCTGGGCGCGGCCATCGCGGCCCTTGCCTCCCCTGAACAGCTCCTCGTTGCCGCGGTCATCCTCCTCATGGTCGCGATCACTCCGCCGTTCCGCGAGTGGCGGTCGCTTGCCGTACGCCTCCTGGTCGCGTCGGTTGCCGTTCTCATCGCGATCCAGGTCTGGTTTGCGGTAGCCGGGGATCCCTACAAGACCCGGATCGGGATCCTGCTGCCCTTCATCTCAGGCGAGAAGATCGAGGGGGCCACCGCGTACGACCCGAGCCAAGGGTTCGTGCGGTTCACGATCGAGAAGGCAATGGTCACGCTCCAGGCCGGCCCTTCGCTGGTCTGGAGCTATCTAGGCGCCGCCGCGCTGGTGCTCGTCCTATGCCTGCTGCTCTTCCGCACCTGGTGGATCGCGGCCTACGTGGTCCTCGTGGTCACGGCCGTTCCGCTCGCCGTCTCGACGCTGTTCGGGGAGGACCGCACGCGCGACCTGGTGATGATCTGCGCGCCCGCGATCCTGGCGATCGTGATCGTCGGCAGCCGGACGATCGGGCAGCTCGCCCGGCGGCTGCCTGGCGGCTCCACCCCCTGGCTCGCATGGGCGGCCGTCATCGTGACGCTCATCCCGCTGACCTACTTCTACCTTGATGCGGAGGAGCCGTTCCACTGGCTCAAGGAGCTCCTCATCTCCATCAACAACGGGGTGCCGTTCCCGCAGGACGGCTCGCCGCGCTGACGTCAGACGTGATTCCGGTGACGAATCGCGTCAGGGGTCGACGGTGCCCCGCACGATCCACGCCTCCTGGGGAAGCGAGCCCGAGCCGGTGATGACCCGCCGGTAGCTCGCGGCCACGTGGCCCATCCCTCGAGTGATGACGGGGAACGAGCGCGGGTGACGGGTCGAGTATCGGGCAAGCCAGGCAGCCAGATGGAGGTCCTCCAGGCGCGCGGATCTGCCGTAGCTCGCTCGGTCCGAGTTTGGCCGGCCATAGACAATCGACACCGGTTCGTCGAACTCGGCGACCGTCAGGGTGCCCGGGTCGGCTGCCGTTTCCATCTCGATGCGCATCGGCCCACGCTTGGCAAGGCGTGTGGTCGCCAGGCGCTGATGACTGCGGAATGGTGCGACCGAGCCGCTCATCTGCATGTACGTGGGCTGGCGCAACTGCCGCGCGATCCAGTCCGCGACAGGCAGCCGGGTAGGGCCGGGGACCGGGAACGAGGTCCAGCTCTCCAGCGGCTCGTCCCACGGGCCGTCGAAGAGGGCGTCAGCCTGCTCATGTCGCATTGCCCACGGGCCGAAGTAGGCGGTGCCATTCTCGAGCGGCCAGTTGCCGTGCTCGTCCACGATCCGGTCGATGCCGGGCTTGCGCACCTGGTCGTCGTACGCGAGCCAGTAGATCCAGTCCTGCTGGCGCGTGCCCGTGCGCTCGGCGTAGGAGATCCAGAACCGCTGGTGGTCCATGGTCTTCAGTTCCACGCCCGAGCAGATCAGCTCGATCTTGCTGGGCTCGCCGCAGTCAGATCTGTCCTGCAGGTACGCCTGGGCGATGTGCATGTCATCGCCGTCATTCGGTCCCGTGACGCTGATGATCACTCGGCTGAAGTGGTGCTCGGAGGCTCCGATGGACTCAAGCGCACGCACGAAGCGGGCACCCCCGCGGTACACGAGGGCCACGAGGATCGGCTGAATCGGGGCGGGTGTCATGCCATCACCGAGTCGTACAGGGCCAGATACTCGGCCACCACAGTCTCGGGTGACCAGGTTCGCACGGCGCGTGCACGGGATGCCGTTGACCATCGTCGCTCGCTCCGCGAATCCTCGAGGCTCCGTTGGAGTCCCGTGGCCATGTCGTCGAGGTCAAAGGGGCTGGCCAGGTAACCGGTCACCCCGTGCTCGACGATGTCGGGCAGCCCTCCGATGCGGAAGGCGACCACGGGCCTGCCACTGGTCTGCGCCTCCATGGCTACCAGCGGCATGTTGTCCTCGCGGCTGGGAACGGCCACGACGTCGGCGGCCGCGTACGTCTCGCGCAGGGCGGCGTCCCCGGCCACATGGCCCAACCAGACGATGGGCATCCCCGCGGCTGACGTCGAGTCGGGTGCAGCTGGCCCGGCGACAGCCACGAGGAGGTCCGGGTAGGCCTCCTGCACATGCGGGAGGGCACCTCGCAGGAGGTCCCAGCCCTTGCGGTCGTCCGTTATGCCACCAGAGCTCATGAACAGCACCACGGGGCGATCTGCCGGAAGGGCGAGCCGACTCCGTGCCTGCCTCTGGTCGGCGGGCTGGAACGCGGTGGAGTCGATCACGTGCGGTATGCGGGTCACGGGCCAGCCCCGGAAGAGTGCGCTGGCCTCGACGCGATCGTGCATCCACGTGCTGGCGGCTACGACATGCATCGGCCGTGTCCACGCACGGGACTTGCGCTCCCAGGTGAGGCGGTCGAGATCGATCCCGGAGTCGCCGGGGGAGCGGTTCTCACGTGTGTAGCCCGCCCGCCATCGCGCGTCCGCCGTGTCCGCGCCGTAGTGCTCGGTACCCGAGAAGGGCCACATGTCGACGAGGGACCACACGATCGGCTTCGTGATCCGGCCGATCTCGCGGACGGACAGGAAGCCGTCGGTGACCCAGTGCAGGTTGACGATGTCCGCGCCCGAGGCGTTGATCCAGTCTGCGCTCAGGGCACCGAAGCGCGCCGGTGAGCGCCAGGCCGTGTTCGGCGAGACCTGGAGGCGCCTCAACCCCCGGTCAAGCTCGCTTGCGGCGCGGAACCGGGCCCGGTTGACGTGGCGCACGGAGGGGTCCCCGGTCCCCGATTGACCCACCACGAGGCGTGACTGCACGCCTGCTTCCACCATGCCTCGGTGGAGACCGTACGCGGCCCGCGCCGCGCCGCCATTGGCGTCGTAGGTGCTGAGGTGGAGGACGCGCGGCGGCACGGGACCACGCTATCTGGACTCCGCGCTCGAGGGCCGCGTGCCGCCGTAGCCGGTCGCGCGGGTGATCTAATGGGACCGCTGGGCGGCGCCTGCCCCCGGGATCCCCGAGGCAAAGCGGAGGTGAGCACAGCGTGGACGGCCTTCTGCTCGCCGCCTACGTCGTGCTTGTCGGACTGGCCTTCTGGCGTTCCCGCTCCCTCGCCTGGACCGTCATCATGGTCACCGCCTCTGTGTCGGTGTTCGGCGTCCTCGTCAACTTCCTCATCGATCGCGGGCATGACTGGACCCGAGGCCAGCTCCAGCTCGTCCTCCTGGTCGCACTGCTCGCGGTGGCGGCGATCGCATTCCTGCGGCCGGCCCAGCGGGATGCCCCGCTCAGGCGCCAGGCGCTGGCCATCGGCGTGCCCGTCCTCGCCCTCGGCCTGTTCATCGTCAACATGTGGTTCCGCTGGACCGACGTCGCCGGCTTCCTTCACCCGGTCGACTTCCTCATGGGCCACATGGTCGCCGAGGACAACGCCAAGTGGCTCGACTTCACCGCGCAGTACGCCGCCGGCGATCCGATCGTGCAGGGCGTGCCGATGGGCGGCCCGCTGCAGCTCGTACTGGTGTTCGTGGGCACCGCGATGGCGGTGCTGTCCCAGTTGATGCTCGGCGGCTACAACGAGGTGGCCGTCGCGGCGAACACCGTCGTGTTCGGCGAGTTCTTCATGGTGATCATCGCCCCGCTTGCCCTCGCCCCGCTCGCCGAGGCGTGGTTCCGCCGGCCGATCGCCGGAGGGGAAGGCCGCCGGGCCCGCATCCCGTGGCCCTTGCTCTGGCTCGGCATCCTCGTCCTGGTGACCGCCACCTTGGTGGTGATCCCCTACGGTCACCTCACCTTCCAGTACACCGCCCTCGTTGCGGCCCTGTGGTGCACCACGTTCCTGGCGCAGTCGAAGGTGCCGCGCGCCCGGCTGCTGACCTCGCTCGCCGTCGCCGCCACGATGACGGTGTGGGTGCCGCTCAACGTCCTGGCCGTCTTCATCATCGTCGGCTGGCTCGGCTTCCTGGTGACGCGCGGAGTCCGGCTCGGGTGGAAGGCATCCGATCCGCTCGGCATCGTGCTGATCGTCCTTGTCGCGATCGGCCTGTGGGAACCGGTCCGTTCGTCGTTGGCGTACCTGCTGGCCACGGCCGGCGAAAGCGCGTCCGGCCTTGCGATCGGAGGGGCCGCTCGGGGCGTCGCGACAGCGCTGGGCCGGATCACAGGGCTGGGCGGCCTTGGGTTCGGCATTGACGAGTCATCGCTGTTCGCCGCAGGCGGCGGCACCGAGACGACCGGCCCGATCCTGGCGATCCTGGCCGGCGCCGCGGTGCTGGGGGCGGCGGTCGTGGTCGGGCGGCAAGGGACCGGTCGGCTCCCGTACGCGCGGCTCATCGCGGTCGGCTCCCTCGCCGGGTACACCGCACTGATCGCCGTGCTCGACCAGTGGAGCACCGGGGACGGCCCGCATTACGGGGCGCTCAAGCTCACCTTCCTCACCGCGATGGTGCTGCTTGCCTGCTGCGCGCCGGTGGGCCTGCTGCTGCTGGACCCGCAGGCGAGCCGCATGACGCTGGCTCGCTGGGCCGGGCTGTCGGCCGTC
>JAUXRN010000009.1 GCA_030681835.1 Actinomycetota bacterium | reverse complement strand
TCCCCGTCGATCTCGACCTCGAGCGCGTCCTCGAGGGCGGCGATGGCCCGGCTGCCGTCGAAGAGGTCGTCGTGCTCGAGCAGGTCGGTCTCGTAGGCGAGGATCTGCTGCATGCGCAGCGACCACTGCTGGTCCCACGGGCGCGGCAGGCCGAGCGCCTCGTTCCAGGCTGGCAGCTGCACGGCGCGGGCGCGCGCCTTCTTGGACAGCGTCACCGCCAGCATCTCGATCAGAATGCGATAGACGTTGTTCTCCGGCTGCGGCTCGGTGAGGCCGAGGCTGTTGACCTGCACGCCGTAGCGGAACATGCGGTCCTTCGGGTTGGTCACGCCGTAGCGCTCGAGCGTGATCTCCTCCCACAGCTCGTTGAAGGCGCGCATCTTGCAGATCTCGGTGACGAACCGCAGGCCGGCGTTGACGAAGAACGACACGCGTCCCACGACCGTGCCGAACTGGTCGGCTGGAACCTCGCCCGAGGCCTTGACCATGTCGAGCACGGCGATTGCCGTCGCCAGCGCGTAGGCGAGCTCCTGCACCGGCGTCGCGCCGGCCTCCTGCAGATGGTAGGAGCAGACGTTGGTGGGGTTCCACTTGGGAATGTTCGTGTAGGAGTAGACGATCGTGTCCTTGATCAGCCGCAGCGAGGGCTCCGGCGGGAACACGTAGGTGCCCCGCGACAGGTATTCCTTGATGATGTCGTTCTGGATGGTGCCGGTGAGCTTGTCGCGCGAGGCGCCCTGCTCGTCGGCGAAGGCGACGTAAAGCGACAACAACCACGCCGCCGTGGCGTTGATCGTCATCGACGTATTCATCTGATCGAGCGGGATGCCGTCCAGCAGCGTGCGCATGTCGCCGAGGTGGGAAACGGGCACGCCGACCTTCCCGACCTCGCCCTTGGCGAGCTCGTTGTCGCTGTCGTAGCCGGTCTGGGTCGGCAAATCGAAGGCGATCGAGAGGCCCGTCTGCCCCTTGGCGAGGTTATTACGGTAGAGCTCGTTCGACTTGGCGGCCGTGGAATGGCCGGCATAGGTGCGGAAAATCCACGGGCGGTCGGGCGCCCGCTCGGACCCGCTCTTGCCTTCGCGCATGCGTAAACCTCGGTTGGGTTCGGCTGTTGCCGTAAAGTACCCATAACCGTCGGTGCATTGCAAAATGATCTTTGCCGCAACCGCGGCCGCAACCGCGCCCGCAATTGCGACGAGCCGGCTATGCGCGCCTGAACTGGTGCCGTTGCACGCGCAGGCCGGAAACCGCCGCCGTCACGCGCAGGCAGACCAAAAGG
>JAUXRN010000024.1 GCA_030681835.1 Actinomycetota bacterium | reverse complement strand
GTGGGGTTCGGTTGAACTTGAGCCGGAGGTCCGGGGCTGGCTTGAGGGGCTCGTGGGCAGCAAGTTCGGTCGTGCGGCGTTCTACGTTGACTTGCTGGCCGAGCGGGGGATCCTGCTCTCCGAGCCGTACGCCAGGCAGTTGGACGGCAAGCTGTGGGAGCTTCGGTTCGACCTCGGTCGAGAGACGATCCGGATCACGTACTGGATTGCCCCCGGCCGGCGAATCATCCTGCTGACGGTCTTCGCGAAGACCAGGGACAGGGATCGCGCGCAGGTGGCACGGGCGACGAAGGCGATGCTCGCTTGCATGCAGGGCGAGCACTATGTGGATGAGGAGGAGTGATGGCACGGACATCGTGGGATGACATGAAGTCCGCTCGCGCGGGCGACTCGGCAGTCGAGGCCGCCTACGCTGCGGCCAGGCTCGCGTTCGAACTGGGGGAGCAGGTTCGCGGGCTGCGAGAGGAACGCGGCTGGAGCCAGCGCGACCTTGCCAAGCTCACCGGAATGACACAGCCGGCGATCGCCCGCTTCGAGGCAGGCGGCACGACGCCGACCCTGCCGATCCTTGAACGCATCGCTAACGCCTTCGACTCCACGCTGTCGGTCGAGCTCAAGCCGAACGCTGTCGCGTGAGCCGCGCTGCGAAAGTGTGCGAGGGGGGTGCAGCCCTGCACCCCCGGGGGAGTGCAGACGGGGGTGCAGAAGTGGCTGTTCGTGAGGGCAACTCGCGTGGTTCGCAACCCGGTGATCGTGCATCCTCAGTTTCTCCCCGCTATCAAATTGAACGTTCAACTAGTTGAGCGTTCGGTGCCACGAAGGGTCCCTGAGAGATCAGGGGCCCTTCGTCGTTGAGGGGGACCGCGCGGCGACGCTGGGGAGGGGCAGAGCGATTGACGATCTGCCCCAATATGGTCATACTTATGACCATGTCAACGATGCCGCTTGCGGAAGTGAAAGCCCACCTCTCTGAGGTGGTCAGTCGTGTCAACGGCCAGCATGAACGCGTCACGGTGACCGTTCACGGTCAGGCCTCGGCGGTAATCATGGCGCCCGACGACCTGGAGCGCCTCGAGGAAACCATTGCCGTTCTCGCTGACGGGGCACTCATTCGCCAGCTCACCGATGCCGAGACGGATCTCGCCGAGGGCCGCGTCGAAGATCTTGACGCACTCGCTGCGGCGATGCGTGCCCGCTCGGCTGGCGCGTGACGCATAGATGTACGAACTCGTCATCACCGCCACGGCACGTCGACAACTCGCGGAAGGGCTTCCCGCGTCGATCGCATTCGCCGCATACGAATTCATCATCGGACCGCTGCTGGACAGTCCGCACCGAGTGGGCAAGCGCCTCATGCCGCCGATGGCCGATCGACACAGCGCGCGACGAGGCACCTACCGCGTCATCTACCGCATCGACGATGTGACGCTGACGGTGACAGTTCTCGCCGTTAGCGTCAGAGCCGACGCATACCGCACCCCGTGATCTCCACGGAGAACGGCGCGAAAGTGTGCGAGGGGGGGTGCAGAGGGGGGTGTTTGTGAGGGTAACTCGCACGGTTCACAACCCGGTGATCGTGCATCCTCGCCTTCTCCCCGCTACCAAATGAGCGTTCAACTAGTGGAGCGTTCGGTACGACCGAGGGTCCCTGGGAGATCAGGGCCCTTCGTCGTTGCGGGGCTCCACGGCACCTGATTCGCGCGGTCGGTCGTTTCGATGGCATACCCAATCAACGGTGTGAGCCTTCGCGGCACCTCGCAAGTTAACGGGCGTCAGCTGCCCGGGCGGCACAACGAGTGGCACTCGTGACGAGAGCAATCCCGGGCGACGCGTCTGAGTGAACCGTCTCCGCCACCAACGGCCTGACCATGCGCTCCAGCAGCCGGTTGCGCGGATGCGGTGTGCCCGGCAAGAACCAGCTACACCGCTGATCTGGCAAACCCGCCGAACGACGTCGACTGGTCGAACACGGGGATCGAGGTGGGCTGCCGGCACCGATGCCAGCAGAGAAGAGCGCCTGAAGAGGATCAGAGAGGCCATGAGCGGGCGGCCTCACGTGAGCATGAGATTCAGCAGCACCAGCCCAGTGACGGGTTGAAAGCCGGCGGCCGTGTACAGCGCGTGTGCCGCGGTGTTGCCGGTCTCGGTGTGCAGCGACAAGCGGTGTGCCCCGCTGGCGCGAGCCCCATCCATGACGTGCTGGAGTAATGCCCGGGCCACGCCGCGACGACGGTGTACCGGGTCGACGTAGAGGTCTCTGATCAGCCACGCCGTGCGTAGCGTCAGAGATGCCGGTACCACCGTCGTGGTGATGAACCCAAGCGCGCGGTGGTCGAGCACCGCCGTAGCGACCTGCAGTCGTTGTTCATCCAGCTGCTGCTCCAGCCACCGGCGAGTGAGCTCATTCGAACCGGGGCAGCCGTAGTGCGCCCGATAGGCGTTGAATAGGTCGCTCACATCGTCGAACGCTGGGTCGCGGGCTGTTGTCTGGCGCACCTCTACCGTCATGCGTCCAGTCTCGACCATTGACGGTCAATGGCCCGCTTCCGGAGACTGCTAGCGTCGCAGATGCCACAGTGAAGTTCGGCCTTCGTTGATCGCGGCGTGCAGAGGGAGCGTGTAGTGGGCTGGGAGTTGTCGGGCGAGGCGTGGGGCTCTCGGGCCGTCGACTGGGCGTACCTGTTCGAGCCGTACTCACGGCCGGCGAACGTCGCCGTACTGGATCAGTGTCATGTCACGTCTGGGACGACACTCCTGGATGTTGGGTGCGGCTCAGGGTTCGCGCTCAGCATTGCCTCTGACAGAGGGGCTATTGCGGCCGGCCTGGACGCGTCGGCTGCGCTGCTCGACATCGCCCGAGCGCGCAACCCTGACGCGGACCTGCGCCTAGGAGACATGAACGACCTGCCCTGGGATGACGTCTCATTCGACGTCGTGACCAGCTTCAATGCCATCTGGGCAGGATGCGAGCAGGCGGTCGTCGAGGCCGAACGTGTCCTCCGACCCGGTGGCATGTTTGCCATGACGTTCTGGGGTCCGCCCAAGAGACTCGGCCTTCTTCCCTACTTCATGACCATTGCGCAGAACTCACCCGACTCTCACGTCGTCGCGACCCTTGGACAATCAGACACCGGGCGTGCAGGGGTCGCGGAGGCGTTGATCGAGTCGGGCGGACTGCGCGTCCAAGCGCGCGGAGCGGTGACCGTCACGAACGAGTTTCCCGATCTGGACACGTTCATTCGGGGAGCAGTAGCGGCCGGGCCGTCGTTCCCCGCCATCGAACACATGGGCGAGGAGCAGTTCCGGGAGGCGCTCAGGGCGGCATACGCCGATGCCCTACGACCTGGTCTCGGGCTCAGGATCACCAGCGAGTTCGGCTGGGTCACGGCCGTCAAGTAGATCGGTGCCACGACAAGGTCGTGGCCATCCGGACATCTGCGTGTTGGTCGGACGACCCGCCTAGCTGTCAGTGGACATGACAGCCTCCTTGTCGTCGGACACGTGATGTCCGTGCTGGCGGACAGGTTCCGGCGGAAAGCCGTCGGAGTTCGGGCCAGCCCGCACCAACGGGTCGTCCCATGCCGTGTTCAAGACGTCGTGGGCTGGCAACCGGCGGGTCAACATCCAGAACGACCACGGCAAGGCGAAGGAATACCAGGTCCGTCAGGTACTGGCGGCGATCGCGAAGAAGGAGGCCGAAGATGGCGACGAAGCGTAAGGCGAAGGCAGCCCTTTCTGCCGACCACTACACCTGTCGCCTCGCCTGGTCGGTGAAGGACAACGAGTTCATCGCGACCGTCGTGGAGGAGGTCCTGCAGGACACGCTCGCTGAAGGCGAGGAGATCCCTGCACCGTGGGACGAGCGGACCTTCTGCGGCGAGTTCAACCTGCGGCTGGGTCCGGACCTGCATAAGAAGGTCGCTCTCGAAGCGGCCGAGCGCCACGAGTCCATGAACACCTACGTCATCAAACAGCTTGGGCTGATCGACGCATGAGAAGAGCGAAAGTGTGCGAGGGGGGTGCAGGCTTGCACCCCCTGGGGGTGCAGAGGGGGGTGCAGAGGTGGTTATTCGTGAGGGTAACCCGCGTGGTTCGCAACCCGGTGATCGTGCATCCTCGCTTTCTCCCCGCTACCAAATTGAACGTTCAACTAGTTGAGCGTTTGGTACGACCGAGGGTCCCTGGGAGATCAGGGGCCCTTCGTCGTTGAATGCGGTGGAGTCCACATGCAGCCGCGGCTGCCGTAGGTGGAGCGACTCGACCACAGGAGGAATGGCAATGGGCATCGACGATCTCATGGGTCAAGGCAAGGATCTTCTTGCCGGGCATGAGACCGAGGTAGATGAGGCGATCGACAAAGCCGCCGCCGCCAAGAACAAGACCCCCGATCAGGTGGACGATGCCGTGGACGCTGCGGAGGAAAAGGCGAAGGACGCCCTGAGATCCTTGGATCGTGACAAGGGCGGCAGCATGTGCGAAGTCTGGCGCTGCCCTCCCTGGCTGTAACCGGTCAGCACGCCAAATGGGTGCCGCCACACGGCACAAGGGACTGCCGATTGGTGCAGGCGCGGGTCGCGGTGAAGTGGGGGTAGCGGCTCAGCGCCGTGCCATAGCCAGCACGTGCGGCTTACAACCCCCACGCCGGAGGGTCGGTTTCGACCTCCCCGAACGGGGTACCTGCCGGGTGTCGCGCCCCAGCGACTGTAGCGCCGCCCGCCGCAGCAGTCGGGAGGCGACGCGCCATGTCCGCCAACGGGGAGGGTCCGTGGAAGCCGTATACGCGTTTGTGATTCTGATCGTCGTCATCGACGGGATTGCCAGACGTGTGTGGGCCAGCAAGCAGGCGAACGCGCGGCGTCGCACCGCGACTGAGCGGGACGCCCTGTTGCATCCGAGCAACTACATCCGCGATCCGTCTGTCGCTGAGATCACTTCTGGGCAGATTCCGACCTCATCGGGTGACGGCTCCGAGTATCTCCAGTTCTGGGAGTGGACCTACTCCCCAGGGGCGAGGAGCGATCAGCCGGGACGCGAGGGGCTCAACGGCTGGACCTTCGATTCCCTCGCATATGGCCTCGGTCCGGTCTTCCATGTTGTCCAAGGGGCGCCCACCCACGGTGCGACGGATGCCGAGCGGGACGTTGCGCTCGGACTTCCATGGGAGGTGTTCTGCTCCTTTGGACGTTCCCGTCGCCATGCGAATCTCAGCCTCTTCAAGTCGAAGGATTCGGCAGTCGCAGCGGTCCAGGCGAGCGCCATTGACTGCTCCATCCGCGCGGTTCGGGGCGAGGTTCCCCTGCCGGACTGAAGACTCGGTTCAAATGAAAGTTCGGGCCGCACAGTCGGGGGTCGGCAGCTTCGGCAAGCGGGTTCAGCACTCCTCCGAACTCCGATCAGGCAGGCCCTACAGGCAGGCAACTCGATTCGTGGTGCGCGCAGCCGATCGCTGAGGCCTGAAACCCCGGAACCCTATGATGACGGCGGCTCTCCGTCGATCTGCTGCGTGGAAGGAACCAACCCCATGACACGAGTTCGCGGAAAGTCGCGCTTCGTCGGTGCTGGCGCAACCGTGCTCGTGATGGGGGTGACAGCGGCGTTGCTCGGCAGCGCCGCATCGCCGGCCAGCGCTGCGCCCCCGGCACCATCGGCACCGACTGCTGCCCCGAAGCCCGTTCCCCCGAGTGCTGTCGTGTTGAGTCTGCCTGAGGACATGTACCTGCACGAGGGTGCTCCCACCGAGTGGTGGTGGCATACGGGCACGCTTCGCGCTGGCAACCGTGTCTTCGGCTTCGAGATCAATGCTGCTTCCTTCGAGCAGCAAGGCTTTGCGTTCTCGCAGATCATGCTCACGGATGTCGCGAAGCAGCGCCACTACCAGCGAACCACCGTGTACGCCCCCCCAGGCAACTTCGCACCCACTACTTGGGCGCAATCCGATGCCAGCAAGCCTTGGTATGTCCGACTAGGGGATCCCAAGAACAAGCTGGGCGGCATACAGGTGACCACGCCGGGCTCTGGCTACACCTCGCCTCCCACGGTCGCGTTCCAAGGCGACGGCACGGGCGCGACCGCACTTGCAGAGCTGAACAGCGCAGGAGGAATCGCGCAGATCGTCCTCCTTTCTGCCGGAACGGGCTACACCACTCCTCCCAAGGTGACGATCACCGGGGACGGAAGTGGAGCGAAGGCAGTCGCATTTCCAACGTATGTCTCGATGACTGCCCCTGCTTCCAATCCAACGAGGAACATGCAGGTGAAGGCGCTGCTCAGCGACGACCCGTCCCTCACTCCAGTGACGATTGACCTCACGCTCTCGCAGAAGGGCCGCCCGTTCTTCGTGTGGGGCACCGGAGTGAATCCTCAAGCACAGGGCACCAGCTTGCAGGTGAACAACTACTACTTCTCCCTGACCCGGTTGCAGGCGACCGGAACGATCACGATCGATGGCAAGACCCTGCCTGTCGAGGGCGTCACCTGGATGGACCACGAGTACGGCGCGTTCGGAACCGCAGCAAATCCCGTCAAGTGGATCCTGCAGGATATGCAGCTCGACAATGGCTTCTCCATCTCCAACGTCGGCATCGTCGGCGACGGGCAGCAGCCAGCGTTGAACTCGGCGATGAACGGCTACGCGACACTTCAGAGCGCGAGCGGCGCCACCTACCTCGTGGCCAGCACCGTCACGCCGTTCGGGAAGACCTGGACGAGCAAGGCGAGCGGAGTCACCTACTTCACCAAGTTCCGCGTGCAGATTCCTTCATTCGGCGCGGACATCGTTGTCTCGACCCTCATGGACGCGCAGGAATTCCCAGGTGCAAGCGGGGGATCTGTCTACGAAGGCGTCGCCAAGGCCAAGGGGACCTTCAAGAAGACCCCGGTCGCGGGCACCGCTTGGATCGAGCAAACCTTCTGATCTTGCCAAGGGCAACTAGCCCTGAGGGCGACGGCACCCCCGGCCTGCCGAGTTCCGGTGCATGGCGGGAGACGTCAGGCGGGGTGGCGGATTGGCCCCGTGCGGTTCTGGTACTTCTGTCCCACCGTCGCCTTCGCTCCGGGCTTCAGCGCTCTGAGCGATGGGCAACGAACCCTCTACGGCTGGAGCCTGTTCGTCGTGGCGTCGGCCACCACCGTGGTGGTCGCCCCGGCGGCCTTTCACCGATGGAACTTCGGAATGGGGATGCGGCGCCAACTCCTTGTTGTCACCCATGTCATGGCGGCCGCCGGACTCGTCCTTCTCGCCTGTGGCCTCGTCATGGGCCTGTGGCTCATCAGTTCGGTGGTGTTCCCGGACTCAGCCCCTTGGCTGGCCTACGCCTCCGCCGGGATTCTGGCCATCTCCTGGATCGCGGTACCGCTGGCGCTGCGTGAGCCGCGTACCCGGGCTCAGGAAGAGGCAGATGGCCCAGACTGAGGCTCCCTCGGCCAGAGGGATGTTTCAGGCCGTCCGGCAGGGGTATTGGTCCAGACGCCACCCGTTGCCGAGCGGAAGCAGTTGAGCCCAATGAACTCATTCATGGAGGGAACGCGTTCCCACACGCGTTGCTCACCCAGCCCCATCCGGACCCTCGCCGTGGAGAAGGCCCGATGATCCCTGAAGGCTTCCCGCCCTGCCACGGCCTGGGCCACCTGTTCACCGCCAGCCCAGTCGACGCCCTCCTCATGCCGGACCTCCTGGCATGCTGTGGCCGCTGCCACGTGACTAGGCAGTGCGCGCAGATCGCCCTTCAAGCCGAGCAGTCACCGAACAGCGCCGTGACCGGCATCTGGGGCGGCGTCTACATCATCGCCCCCAGCGCCCGGCCAGGCCCGATGAGTGACCGACGCCTCGCAGCCCTCGCCCAACTGCGGGCGGCCGCCGAACAGCCCACCGCCCAACGGCGGGCGGCCGCCGAACAGCCCACCGCCCAACGGCCCAGCGCCCATCAGCCCAGCGCACTCACGCGATGATCCAGCTGCGCCGTAGCGCCGCACGCGACAACACGAACGCAGTCGCCTGACGGCTCGAGGCCGAGGACGGTTAGGTGGCCCCTGTCCCAGTTCTCCCCGAAGGGAGGCACCATGACCTTCGATCCAGTTGGCGTGGTCTACCTCGTGGTGGGCCTCGCCACTTTGGTCGCTGCCCTCCTTCCGCGACTTCTGGGCAATGTGCCGGTGTCTATGCCGATGGTCTTCGTCGGCGCGGGCATGGCGGCATTTGCGCTGTTCCCTGACCTGCCCGACCCTGACCCAACTCAGCATTCATGGATTGCGCTGCACCTCACCGAGCTATGCGTCCTCGTCTCGCTGATGGGTGCCGGGCTGGCGATCAACAGGGCCTTCTCGTGGCGCACGTGGTCGACGACATGGCGGCTGCTTGCGGTCACGATGCCGCTATCGATCGTCGCTGTCGCACTGCTGGGATCGTTGTGGCTCGGTCTAGGCATTGCGAGCGCTGTGCTGCTCGCGGCCGCTCTGGCACCCACCGATCCGGTGCTGGCCAATGAAGTGCAGGTCAGCGAACCCTTGACTGAGGACCAAGAGGGCGACGATGACGAAGCTCGCTTCGCTCTCACGTCGGAGGCGGGCCTGAACGATGGCCTCGCATTCCCGTTCACGTACGCCGCCATCGCCATCAGCCTCGCCGGCCTCGCCCCCGCGGGCTGGCTGGGCGAATGGCTGCTTATCGACGTCGGGTGGCGCGTCAGCGTTGGAGTCCTTACCGGGTTGGGAGTGGGGTGGCTCTTGCGGAGACTCTTCTTCTCCGCCTTCTCGCAACGACTGGGCTTCACCGACAAGGCCGATGGTTTCATCGCACTTGCCGCCACGTTCCTGGCGTACGGAGCCGCCGAGGTGGCCGAGGGCTACGGGTTCGTCGCCGTCTTCGTCTGCGCATGCACCATCAGGGCCGCGGAACGAGCCCACGGCCTGCACGCCGTCCTGCACAGCTTCGTCGAGCAGATTGAACGACTCCTCACCGTGGCCGTGCTCATACTGCTCGGTGGTGCAGTGGCGCGCGGCCTGCTCGAGCCGCTGACACTCGCGGACATCCTGCTCGCGGCGGCAATCCTTCTCGTCATCCGGCCGCTGGCCGGGTGGATAGCCCTCTCCCCAGGCAAGACCGGCCCTAGGGAGCGTGCCGTCATAGCCTTCTTCGGCGTCCGCGGGGTGGGATCCCTGTTCTACATCGCGTACGGATTGCAGAACGGTGCCTTTCCAGGAGGCGAACGCCTCTGGGCGATCGTGGGCGCCGTGATCCTTGGATCCATCTTGGTCCACGGAGTGGCTGCCACGCCGGCGATGACGCTCCTCGACCGCGCCCGGCGCCGGCGCGCGAGGCAAGGCGGAAACGTCGTCTCAGTTGCCCACACTCCCATCTAGGCCGAACTGCGTCCATTGCCCCTCGGAGATCACGTCGATCGAGCCGTCGACGACCTTGATGGCCGTCTGTTCGTCGATGGCATAGGCCGGGCCGCCGATGTCGGCGGCCCACCGCTCGGCGTCGGCCAGGGTGTTCTCCGGGAAAGCATCCAGGTGCGGGAAGATCGAGAAGTCGACGACTCCCAAGGTGCGGTCACCGGGGGCGCCCGGCCACTCCACGAAGTCCGTCCCGATCCGGGGTGTCATCACCATGCTTCCGGCACTGACGCCCACCCAGACCGTGTCGAGCAGCGACGGAAGCAGATCGGCAAGGCCGGACTCCCGCATCCAATGGCACAGGTACGTCGCGTCCCCGCCGTCGACCAAGAGGGCGTCGGCCTCCCGGACCCAGGGAACCCAACGCTCTGCCCCGATGGTGCGAAGCGCGGTGAGCTCGAGGACACCGAGCGACGCCCAGCCCAGGCCCGACAGGTGCTCCCACCCGGGCGCCGCGGCCACGAAGCCCCGCACCGATGCCGGGCCGCACATCGGATGTCCCCACTGCGCGGTCGGGACGCAGAGGGCGTGGCACTCGGCGATCGGCTTACCGAGAAGTTCCACGAGGGCTGAGTGGATGCTCGGGTTCGTGACGCCGCCCGACGTAAGCAGCAACCGCATCGTTCCTCCGGACTCGTGCGCGGGCTCGGACAGCCGCCAGTGGCAGTCAACCTCATGAGTGAGGATCTGACTAGGACGCGAAGATCACCGAGACCAGCGAGCCGGCTGCCATCTGCACGCCCGGAGGAGGCGCCTGGCTGCGCACATGCATCTGAGTGCCCATCGGAGCGGCGGGCGACATCCTGAAGCCTGCCGCCTGAAGCACGGCCTCCGCCGTCGTGGCCGGCAGCCCGACGACGCTCGGCACCGCTCTGTGGTCCATCAGCCCTCCAGCGACTCGGTCATGGCGTTGCTCCACAGCCTGCCACTTCGCCCAGCCCTAGTACTCGGTCGGCTCCAGCACGTCGTGCGGATCATCGAGGCGGCTGAAGCGGACCCCTCGTTGCCGCGTGACGAGGAACGCGGTTATCGCGCCCATGAGCAGTCCGGCGATGAGCACGGTCGGACGGGGCCCGATGATGTCGGACGCCGCACCCCAGGCGAGGCTGCCCAGCGGGGCCGCGAGGGTGAACGTCATGAGGCGAATGGCGAGCACCCGGCCACGGAAGGAGTCGGCGACGATCAACTGGGTCGCCGTGTTGGTCGACGCGATGACAGTCAGGAAGCAAGCGCCGATCACGACGGCGGCGACGAGTCCGACCGCGTACCCCGGAGCGAGGGCGAAGGCAACCAGCGCCGTGCTGTAGGTGACGAGCCCAATTGTCACGAGCCGACTAAGGGACGGTGCCCAGCGCGCACCGCCCACCACCGGTGCGGCCGCCAAGGCACCGATGCCGACGGCGGCATTCAGCAGGCCGAGCGCTACGGGGCCGACATCGAACACCTCGCCTGCGAACACGACGGTGAACGCGAAGATCGGGTTGCCGAGGAATCCGATGGTGGCAGCCACCATCATGGCCATGAGCAGCCCGGGTTGCGCCTTGACGTACCTGAGTGCGGAACCGAATCCCCTGGCCACGCTGCCGGTCTTGGGGACGCGGATGGCATCCCGGCCAGCCCTCACGAGCAGGAGCGCCAGGATGACGAAACCGAAGGACATGGCATTGAACCCGAAGGCCCATGCGGGCCCCAGCGTGGCCAGAAGGACACCGGCGACTGCCGGGCCGATGGCTCTGGCCGCGTTGAACTGCAGGGAGTTCATGGTGACGGCAGAGAGGAGGTCCTCACGCGGAACGAGATCGTGAACGAAGCCCTGCCAACTCGGCATGCTGACGCCATTGAGCGCGCCGATGAGCGCCACCAGTGCCAGGAGGAGAACCGGGTCGCGAAGGTCCACTGCCCAGACGAGCCACAGGGCGAACGCCACGGCAGCCATCGCCGTCTGAGTCACGAGCAGGTTCCGGCGGCGTGGTCGGTGATCGGCCAGCGACCCGCCCACGGGGCTCAGCAGCACCATGGGGAGAAACTGAGCGGCGACTGACGCCCCCACCCAGAGGGCGGACCCAGTGAGCTGGAACAGCACGTAGGGCAACGTCAGGTTGATCAGCCATGAACCGGAGTTCGACAGCAGCGCGCCAGTCCAGAAGATGCGGTAGTCGCGATGCCGGAACGCGCTCACCTGGTCCGCTGTCCCTTCACTCCTCCCGCTCGTGGGAGGACTCGAGCATGGTGCGAGGGATTCGTGAGCCTAGTCGACCTGCTGCGTCGGTACGCGAAGGCGCAGGACGAGTCAGGACTTGACCGCCTGGAGCGTGTAGCTGAGCGGGAGCCGATCCGTCCACTCGCGCAACCGCCACTCACCGTCGGCGTCGGAAACCATCGCCCCCTCCGCCAACGCATTCCACGGCAGGCTGCGGTGCTCGACCAGACCGGTCAACCCCAGGCCCGCGTCGAGTAGAGCGCTGATGATCTCGCCGATGCCGTGGTTCCATGAGTGGCTGACCGTGTGCTCCAGTGTGGCGTCGGTCTGCACGTAGGTACCCGGTTCGTCGTCCACAAGGGGTTCAGTGGTCTCGAAGTAGGGGTAGCGGACCGCGAGGATGCCATCCGACCGGCCCTCGTCCATCGCCCACAGGATCGGATGGCACTCCCGGAGGAACAGTCGGCCTCCTGGACGCAGGAGGTCCGCGACGGTTCGCGCCCAGGCCTGGATGTCGGGCAGCCAGCAAAGGGCCCCGATCCCGGTGTAGACGAGGTCGAACTGCCCGGGTCCGAGGACCTCAATGGCGCACGCGACATCCGCCTCGACGAACCGGACGTCATCGCCTGCCGCTGCCGCGACTCGCCGTGCTTCGCCAATGGCCGGGGCCGAGAAGTCCAGGCCGGTCATCCGAGCACCGAGCCGCGAGAGCGAGATCGTGTCGGTGCCGATGTGGCACTGGAGGTGCACGCCGCGCAGTCCGCCAATGTCCCCGAGCAGAGGCCGATCGAACCTCACGCAGTCACCCAGGAAGGACGGGTCATCGATGTACCTGTCGAGTCCGTAGTCGGGTGATGCCGCGTGGATCGGCGCGCGCTCATCCCAGAACAGGCGATTGACCAGGGTCGACTCGTCCACGCAGGCACGCTACGCCACGGCAGCTATCCTTGCGGCCCCGCTGGGTCGCTGACGGCGGTAACAACGACGTTGTCCTGATAGCCGCCGTTCTGCGGGTCATAGAAGCCCCCGCAACTGATCAGGGTCAGTCGGGCCGGTCCATCAACGGCAAACAGCTCCTCGTAAGGCAGGCGCTTCTTCGCTATCGATTCCCGTGCCACCACCCGGTAGTCCAGTTGGCGGCCAGACGCGTCCGTCACGATCACCCGGTCGCCCACGTCCAGCAGGCCCAGGTCGTAGAACGCGCCCCTGCCTTGGCCTCGTCGAGCCCCACCGGCAGGACCACCGAATTGATGTCCAGTCGCGGGATCCTCACACGCATGGGCACCGCGACTGGCGGATCGACTGCCTCCGGGGTCACGTCGCCGGCGGGCTCGTCGCGAGGACTGGGCTGTACCGCGGGTCCGCTGGGGCCTGGGCTGCGACTCCCGACAGATGCCACGCTCGTGGCCGCGCCGGCATAGGCCCACCAGGCCACCAGCGGCACAGCCACCAGCGTCAGCAGGCTCACGCCCAGTACGAGGAGCCAGACAGACTGGGCCCTACTGCGTCTGGTGCGCACGGGACTTCGTCCGGGTCAGGGCTACGGTTGACACCGCGGCAGTCACGGCGGCGAGGGCGATGAGCAGGACCGCCGAGGGCGGGACGCTGCCAGCGGGCGCCAGGGTGCCGGTCGCACCGGCCGGCGTGGCTACGGCGATGCTCGCCAGGGCCATCACGGGCGCGGCAGCCCACAGCGCGGCGGCCCGGCGGTATAGCTGCGTTCGCATCGTCACTCCAGCCAGCTCGTTCGGCGGCCAGCGGTCGCTGACGTGACCTTGTGACCTCCCAGTACCCAGCCGCGGCATTGCTAAACGCTTACACCGTCGGTCGTTTCCCATGCCGGCGGCGGAGTCATGGGGGCATGCCAGCCGGGTACCTTGCTGCCATGGCGTCGGCACCGAGCGACGAGGAGATCTTCACCGCGATCCCGACCGTCTCGCTGGCGGGTTGGCGCGGGAATCTCGAGGAACGCCGTGCCTTCGCCACCGAAGTCGTCGACGCCTGCCACCACGTTGGCTTCTTCCTGCTCGTCGACCACGGGGTCAGCGCAGACCTGATCGACCGCTACTTCACGGCGTTGCAGGCCTTCTTCGCCCTGCCGGAGCAGACCAAGGCCTTGATTGCGAAGAGCCACTCCCCGCACTTTCGAGGATGGGAGGCGATCGGCGCCGAGCTCACCAACAACCGGGTCGACTACCGCGAGCAAATCGACTTGTCCTCGGAGCACCCAGCCCGCCCCGCCGCCGTTACCCCCGCCTACCTGCGCCTGGATGGCCCCAATCAGTGGCTCCCCGAAGACGTGCTGCCCGGTTTCCGCACGGTGGTCACCGACTACTTCAACGCCATGGCAGCACTGGCCGAGGAGTTGATGGGCGTGATTGCCGTGGGCCTGGGACTTGATCAGGACACCTTCGCCCGCCGCTTCGGCGAACGGCCCCTGGGCTTCATGAAGCTCATCTCCTACCCCCCGACACCGGAGGGTGAAGCGGGGGTCAATGGCCATCACGATGCGGGCTTCCTCACCCTGCTGATGCAGCACGGGGTCGGCGGGCTTCAGGTGGAGAACGATCGGGGCGAGTGGATCAAGGTCCCGCCTCGAGGTGACGCGTTCGTGGTCAATCTCGGGGAGATGCTGCAATCGATGACGGGCAACTACCTCGTGGCCACCAACCACCGCGTGATCTCGCCGGACCAGCGCTACTCGTCCGCCTACTTCCACGGACCTGACCTGCGCGCCAGCCTGGAACCACTCGACCTCGACCCCGAGTTTGCCGAGGCTGTCCACCGCAGTCCTCGCCACCGCTCCGCAGGGTTCATGGCCCGACGTGATCAACTCCTTGACGGAAGCGACGGCCTCTCGGGAGCGGCCGTGCCTGTCTTCGGGGAACAGATGTGGAACTACTACATCCGGAGCTACCCGGATCTGGTCCGCGCCCACTATCCCGACGCGGCCAGTCCCGACTGAGTAGTCATCGTTGGAGTCCCGTCAAGGACCTCCGGCCGGCCGCGTCCGCTTGTTCGACTTCGCACTGCGAGCGACCGTCATGGCACATAGCCTCTGCCAATGGTCGACAACGATGCTGAGATCTATGCCCGTGCACTCGCAGAAGGGTGGAAGACCCCGCGGCCGACCGAGGGTGACATGAAGCGCGAGCCCGGTGCGTACAACGTGCACCGGTATCTCTTCTCGGGGGTGGGCACGGGCATCCGCACCTTCTTCGGCGCGCCCATCTGCATCACCCCGGATGACCTGGTCGCGGCCAAGGCCGACATCGCGATCGCCGGCATCCCTTGCGACATGTCGTTGGGCATGCGCGGCGCGGCCCAGGGACCGACTGCCGTTCGCGCCGGCGGCGCGCTGCTGGCCTACTCCCCGATGTCGTTCAGGCACCAGCACGTGGACCTCGACCCGTTCGAGCTCCTGAACGTCGTCGACTACGGCGACGCGCCGGTCGACCCGTTGAGCATGGACAACAGCGTCCCGATGATCCGGCAATTCGTGCGCGAGATCGTCGAGGCGGGCACCCTGCCCATCCTGATCGGGGGTGACCACTCGATCGCCTGGCCGAACATCGCGGCCCTTTCGGATGTCTATGGCCCGGGCAAGGTCGGCGTCGTCCATTTCGATGCGCATGCCGATGCGTCGAGTTCCTTCTTCGGGCACCTAGCCAGCCACGGCAGCCCGATCCGCCGGCTCATCGCCGAAGAGCACATCCCGGGCAGCAATTTCGTGCAGGTGGGACTGCGCGGCTTCTATCCCGACCAGGCGACCCACAACTGGATGCAGGACCAGGGCATGAAGACCCACTTCATGGCCGAGGTCGAGCGATACGGATTCGAGCGCGTGATGGACACGGCCATCGACCAAGCGCTGGCGGCCGGCGCCGAGCACCTCTACATCTCGTTTGACATGGATGTGATTGATCCGGCCTTCGCGCCGGGCACGGGTACGCCCGAACCGGCCGGCCTCACTCCGCGCGAGGTGTTCCCGATGCTGCGCAGGCTCGCCCACGAGGTGGGGATCGTCGGCGCCGAGATCGTCGAGATGAACCCGCTGGTCGACCCCGGCTACACGACGGCGCTGGTCGCGAACAGGTGCCTGATCGAGATCATCACGGGGGTGGCCATGCGCAAGGCCGGCCTGCCGGGTCCGCACTACCTCGATCCCGTCAAGGCCGGTGATCGCTGGTTCGCGCAGCCGTAGGCGACGTCCGTCAGGGGCGCAGAACCTTCTCCATCGGCCGGCCCTTGGCAAGCTCGTCCACGAGCTTGTCCATGTAGCGGATCTTCTGCATGAGCGGATCCTCGACGTCCTGGACGCGCACCCCGCACACGGCGCCCGTGATCGAGGATGCCTTCGGGTTGAGTCGTGCCGCAGCGAAGAAGTCCTCGAACGTCGTGCCGCTTGAGAGGTGGAGTCGCAGCTCCGACTCGTCGAATCCGGTCAGCCAGAGGATGACCTCGTCAAGTTCCTGAACGGTCCTGCCCTTGCGCTCCACCTTGTTCACGTAGTGGGGATAGACCGACGCGACGCTCGTGGTGAAGATCCTGCTCACGGATGGTCAGCGTAGTGCGGCCGCGTGGGTGGCGAGGAGGGTCTCGTCGCAGGTGGAGCAGATCAGGACTCCCTTGGCGAGGTCGATCTGCGCGTCGGCGTAGTGGTTCGCCCGGATCCAAGGCCCGGCCGCGGTGGGCAGGAGCGATCCGAGCGACTCGGTCGCGGGCACGGCGTGGGTGGTGTGCGACCAGGTGAGCGGGTTGATGACCAGGCCGATGTTCCCGTCCAGCACGGGGTTGACGCCTTCGAAGTCGGGCGCCTCCGTGTTCCACGAGACGATCACCCCCGTGTCCGTGCTGTTGCGGGCGAACGTCAAGTACGGGTGCGTGTCGAGGAACGCCCTGGTCACCGCGAATCCGACGACATAGGCAGCGACCATGCGGGAGTACACCGAAGGATGCTTCTTGAAGTAGCCCCCGAGCATGTTCGCGAGCACGTTCGAGCCGATCGAGTGGCCCACCAGGATGAACGGCCTGCCGTCGTTGTAGTGCCGCAGGTAGTAGTCGAAGGCCGCGATGGCATCGGTCGTGGGGATGCCGGCGGTGAGGAGGTCCTGCTCCGCCTGCGGCATCTGGGCCTTGGTGGCCGTGTCGATCTGCCGGTAGTAGGGAGCGTAGATGTTCGCGTACGGCGCGAAGGCGGTCGCCTGCCGGTCATAGGACTCCTGGGCACCGGCGCGCATTCCCGGGTCGGTGACGGGACCGATCACCGGACTCGACGGCGTCGCCATGGCGTACGACGTCGGATACAGGTAGAACACATCGACCCGGTGGCGGGGAGCCTTCGGGTGCTTGGGCACCTTCAGCCAGTTGGTGGGATCCGAGTAGTCCGGTGGTGTCGGGTCGGGAAGATCCAGTTGCGGCGCGGCGACTGAGGTGCGCTCGGCGGTGATCGCGTGCACCTGGGTGGCGGCGGCGCCTGGCGTCGTCACGGCGACGGTGGCAAGGATCGACAAGTAGGCGATGCGGAGCGGCGTGCCCATCATGCGACGACCCTCCTCAACCAATTGGTTGACAAGCCGCGGACCCGTCCATATGTTAATCAACCAGATGGTTGAGGAGGGTCGATGACAGACGAACTGTCGCGGGCATTCGGTGCGCTCGGCGATCCGACACGACGCGACATGCTCGTGCGGCTGGCCTCGGGGGATGCCACGGTGACCTCCCTCGCCGAGCGCTACGACCTGAGCATGCAGGCGGTCTCGAAGCACGTGAAGGTCCTCGAGGCCGCGGGGCTGGTGACCAAGACCCACGATGGACAGCGGCGCCACGTGCACCTCGAGCCGGCGGTGCTCGACCTGATGGCCGGCTGGATCCGGCGTTACCAGCGCGAGGCGGAGGCCCGGTACCGGCGCCTCGACGACGTCCTTGCCCAGATGAGCGGCGCTGCCGCGGAGGAGGAGATCGCATGAACCTGGCCGAATCAACGATCGAGGCGGACCCCAGCGTGCCGCTGATCCACATCCGCCGGGACTTCGCAGCCACGCCCGCGCAGCTCATGCGCGCGCATCTTGACCCGGCCGTCTTTGCCCGGTGGGTGGGACCCCATGGCCTGTCGACGAGGATCGACTACTGGAACCCGACGACCGGCGGATCGTGGCGTTACGTCGCGTCGCGAGGCGACGAGGAGTACGCCTTCCGCGGCTGCTTCCACGAGGTCGGCGACACTCGGATCGTGCAGACCTTCACGTGGGAGGGCATGCCCGACGACGTCTCGCTCGAGACCCTCGAGTTCACCGATCTCGGCGACGGGACGACGCGCCTGCACGCCCGCTCGCTCTGCGAGAGCTTCGAGGCCCGCGATGCGTGGCTGCGCAGCGGGATGGTGACTGGCGTCAACGAGGGGTACGCCAAGCTCGAGGAGGTGCTGCGCGATGGGGTGGCCCGTTGACACTGCAGGGCGCTACGCGAGCGTGTCCGGGACGTTCACCCAGCTGGTCGAAGGGGCGACGGACTGGGGCGGCCCAGCGCCGGTCGAGGGCTGGACGGCGGGCGATGTCGTGTGGCACCTGGTCGACTGGATCCCCGCCGTGCTCAGTGAGGGCATCGGGCTCGAACTGCCGCGTCGCGACCCGGAGCAGCCCGACCCGGTGGCGGACTGGGCGCGTTTCGACTCCGCGATGCGCGCGTTCCTCGACGAGCCGGGCGCCCTGGTGCGTGAGTTCTCCCATCCGATGGCGGGCGCCATGTCCGCTGGTGCCGCGCTCGACATGCTCGTCACGCCCGACGTCTTCATGCACAGCTGGGACCTCGCGCGGGCGACCGGCCAGCAGGTGACACTGGATGCCGACTACTGCGCCACCCTGCTCGCCGGCATGGAGCCCGTGGAGGGCATGCTGCGCGCCTCGGGGCACTACGGCGCGCGGGTCGACGTCCCCGCCGACGCCGACGTCCAGACCCGCTTGGTCGCCTTCATCGGCCGGGATCCGCACTGGGTGGCCTAGCGGCCCGGGCAGTGTCAGCCGCCTCGCGTAGCATTGCCGCTGGATCAAGAGTCCTGGCGACAAGCCCTCCGGCTTGCCAGGCGCCAACCGCGCAACGCGCACGGTGGCCCCGGTGGAAGATCCGCCCCTCCTCGGGGAAGAGCGGAAGGCGAGTCCATGTCAGATCATCAGTACGTCACCCTGCCGGCCCTGGACGTGCGCGACTGGCGCGGCTGGCTGTGCAAGGTGTGCCTGCGCATGCCGCTGGAGAGCGTCCCGCCGTGGTCGTGGTTCGGCTGCGCATATTGCCGCAACGTCGATGCGTGGGCCGCACGGGCCTTCGGTGGCCGGCGACTGCTGCCGCTGGGCCAGCACTCGATCATGAACGGAGGGAGCATCCCCTTGTCGATGCCGGAAGGTCCGGGGCGCAGGGCCAAGGCGAGGGGACTGATGGCGATAGGGGAGGGCTGGCGCCAGCTCAGCGAATGGCGCGAGATGGAGGCCGCTCGCCTAGTCGACGAGCTCCGCGGCCGCATCGGCGACCTCCCGGACTCCGTGCCGGTCGACCAGTGGCAGGAGTGGTTCCCGCCCGGCCTGCCGGCTTCTGCGGACGCGTTTGCCCGCCTGGTCAAGCAGCAGCGGCCCGGTCTGGCGGAGATCGACCCCCGGGTCGTCGACGTGGACTGGCTGGCGAGGAACTGACGACTACAGGTCGTGGAACCGGGATGCGAGGATCGCGATCTGCGCGTCGGTGATCACCCGGCGCCGGTAGGGGAAGGCCAGGGTGAACTCCGACGCGTCCTCGATCTCGAGGTCATGGTGCTCGGCGACGTCCAGATCGCTATCGGTGGCGACACGCAGTGTGCCGTGGTCAAGGACGAGGACGACGTCGCCGAACGGGAAGCGCAGGTGCCACGTCTCCACGACTTCGTCGGCCTCGTCGCGCAGCCAGCCCTGCAGGACCTGCGCGGTGAAGCGCCACAAGATCTCCAGGTCGCGGCCCGGGATGGTGAAGGGTCGGCCGGTCGCTCGGACGATGTCGTCCCCATGGGCGAGGAGCTCCCCGAGCAGGTTGCCCCAGCCCGCCGCGAGGGTGACCTGCTGCCCGCCGTGGAAGGGGAACTGCCGGTCCGGGGGGACGGAGTCGATGATCGATGCCAGGAACGCGACCTGGTCGACCATGGTCGCGGTCGCCCGGTCGACATCGATGCCGAGGGCGGCGATGTCGTCGTCGTTCTGGGCGATCAAGTCGTTCCTGCGTTCGGACCGGCGCAGGTCGACCGAGTAGCGCAGGTACACCGACTCCAGATGCGCCACGGTCTGGCCGACCGTCCAGTCGCCGCCCGGCACGGGGAGGTCGAGGTCGCCCGGCGCCAGGCTGCGGACGTAGTCGACGAACCGCCGGGTGTGGACCGTGACGAGGTCGAGCCCGTCCCGATGGGCCGTGTCCAGCGTGGGTGTGGCCGTCATCGCGGATCCTCCTTGGCTTACTACTCCGAACCGGAGTAATCGCACACTACTCCGAACCGGAGTAGTGTCAAGGCATGCCGCTCACGACGACGTCCTACGCGATCCTCGGCCTGCTGGACCTGCGGGACTGGTCGGCCTACGAGCTCGCCCAGCAGGCCGGCCGATCGCTGGCCTTCGTGTGGCCGGTGTCGGAGAGCCAGCTGTATGCCGAGCCCAAGCGGCTGGCCACCGAAGGCCTGATCAGCGTGCGGATGGCTTCCTCCGGCCCGCGGCGCAGCCGTCAGGTCTTGTCGATCACGGATGCGGGTCGCCGCGAGCTGCGGGCGTGGTTGGCCACGGAACCTGCGCCGCCCCGGATCCAGATGGAGGCCCTGCTGCGCACCCTGCTGGCAACCTCCGGGACGCCCGCGGACCTGGTCATGTCGCTGGACGCCACCACGGCCGCTGTCGCGGCTGACTGGGACGCAGGCCTGGAGCTCGTCCGCGGCTACCTTGCCGGGGACAACCCGTTCCCCGAGCGGCTGCACGCCAACCTCGTGTGGATGGTCCTCGTGCACGACCTGCAGTTGCTGCTGCTGGACTGGGCGGAGTACGGACGCGGCCGCGTCGCGGAGTGGCCCGGCGACGGTGCCGCACCCGACGACGTCGGCCTGCACGCTCTCGTCGAGCGGCTCGCCCGGGCCGACCGCCAGCGAATCATCCCGGCGCGACCGGGCTGACGGACGTAATGCTCTGGTAGCGTCCGAGCCCGCGCCATCGAGCGCCGGCGGCACGCGAGGAGCCTTCGTGACCCTGCGCAGACGAGCCATTCGCCGGTCGGCCGAGTTCGCCCGCATGGTCGATCGCCTGGCCGAAGCGACCGGTCAAGACCGGGCCGAGGTCGCGCGCGAAGCGCGACGTGATCTCGGCGAGCTGTCGTCCGGCGTCCACCCGCTCAGTGTCCGCACGATGGACCGCTTCGGACGCTGGCTGTCCCGTGCCTACGAGATCGACGCCGCCGTCGAGGGGCTCGACGAGCTGCGCCGCCTTGCCGCTGCGCATCCGATCCTGCTCGTGCCGAACCACCGTTCGTACCTGGACGCGTTCATCCTGCGCCGGCTGCTGAAGGACCACGGGTTCCCGCCCCACTACACGCTGGCCGGAGCCAACCTGGCCTTGTTTCCGCTCTCCGTTGCGGCGCGGCGGTCGGGAACGGTCTACATCCGGCGCAGCACGCGGGACAGCCCCGTCTATCCCGCCATGCTGCGGCTGTACCTGGAGTGCCTCGTCCGCGAAGGCGCGAGCCTTGCGTGGTACGTGGAAGGCGGACGCACCCGGACCGGCAAGCTCCGCACGCCGCGACTCGGCGTCCTGCGCTACCTCGTCGACGGCATGCGTGCCGCCGAGGTGGGGGATCACGCAGGCTCATCCGGTGAGCCGTACATCGTGCCGGTGTCGATCGTGTACGACCAGCAGGCCGAGCTCGCGGCCCTCGGCCGGGAGGAGTCGGGGGCGCAGAAGCAGGCCGAGTCGCTGCGATGGATGGTCGAGCTGGGCCGGGCCCAGGGGACGTCACGAGGACGGGCCTACGTGCGGATGGGCACGCCGGTGTCGCTGGCCTCGTGCGTCACGATCGCGCAGGAGCGGGCCCGGAGCACCGCGATGGAGAAGGTCATCCCGCACCTCGGGATCGACGTTTCCCAGCGCATCAACGAGGTCACGCCGGTGACCCCGGCGGCGCTGATCACCTTCGCGTTGCTCGACACCGACGGGCGTGCGGTGACCGTCCCCGAGGCCGGCCGGGTGCTGCAGCCGCTGCTGGACTACGTCGATCTACGACGCATCCCGACGACGGCCGGGATCTCGTGGAGCAGTCCCGCGGAACTGCTCGACGTGCTGGGCACCCTGCAGCGGGAGGGCGTGGTGGCCAGCTTCACCGGTGGCAGCGAGCCGGTGTACTGGGTCCCCGTCGAGCGCACCCTCGAGGCGGCGTTCTACCGCAACTCCCTGTCCCACTGGTTCATCAACCGCGCTGTGGCGGAGACGGCCTTGGTCATGGCCATTCGACGGGGCGGCGACGTCGTGGACGGGACGTGGGCTGCCGCCCTGGAACTCCGCGGCCTGCTGAGGTTCGAGTACTTCTTCATGAGCACCGAGGAGTTCGCCGCGCAGATCCGGGCCGAGGCCTCCCTGGTCGCCCCGGGCTGGGAGCAGCGAGCCTGGACCGCCGAGGACGCCCTGGGCGTGCTCGACGAGGCACGCCTGCGCACCGCCCACCACATCATCGGGCCGTTCCTCGAGGCGTACCTCGTCGTTGCCGAGCAGATCGCCGTGCTGGGCAGTGGTGGCGTCACCAGCGCGGATCTCCTCGCCCGCGAGTGCGTGCCCCTTGCACGTCAGCGCTACCTGCAGCGATCCCTGGCCTCGCCCGAGTCGGCTTCGGTGGCCATCATGGCCAACGCGGCGAAGCTGGCCGAGGCGAACGGGCTGCTCGACGACACCGCGCCTGAGGTCGGCTCTCGGCGCACGGAGTTCGTGGCGACGCTGCGCGAGGCCGTC
>JAUXRN010000116.1 GCA_030681835.1 Actinomycetota bacterium | reverse complement strand
CAGCGAGGAGCACTTCCGCAAGGTCGTTGCGTTCCTCGACACCGTCGAGCAGGACGGTTGCCGGATCCTCACCGGAGGGACGGGTCCGGGCTGGAGCGTCCTGCCCACGATCATCGTCGATGCCCCGCCCGCCGCCCGGGTGTGCCGCGAGGAGATCTTCGGGCCGGTCTGCGTGGTTCATCGATTCCAGGACGAGGACGAGGCCGTAGCGGCTGCCAACGACACCCGCTATGGGCTCAACGCCATGGTCTTCACCGAGAACCTGTCCCGGGCGCATCGCGTCTCCGCCCGCCTGCGAGCGGGAACGGTCTGGGTGAACTGCTTCTTCATCCGGGACCTCCGGGCGCCCTTCGGCGGGGTCGGGGATTCCGGCGTGGGCCGCGAGGGTGGGACCTTCAGCCGGGAGTTCTTCACCGAGCCGAAGGCCGTCATCATGCAGGTGGACCGGTAGCCCGAGCGCCTACTCGTCGTCCAGGGCGATCGCGACGGTCTCCTCCTGCGACACCAGGTTCGCATCCGCGTCGAACACGCTGACGGTCTCGTCCTCGAGGACCAGGCGGCCGTCCTCGTCGATGATGTCGATGGTCTCGTCGATGATGCTGCCCTCGGCACTGGTCGCCACGATGACGTCGTCGACGACCGCGCCGAGAACCTCGCCATCGTCATCCGTCAGCACCGCCACGTCGACGGACTCGCCGATCTCGATGACGTCGTCGGTCTCGTCGCCCATGAGTCCTCCAGCTCCTCGCACGCGGGCCCCGTCGTCGAGGCGGGGGCCTGCAGTCTAGGTCCGGCGCACGGGAAGCCTAGCCGAATCGATCAGTCCGCCAGGAGGCTCGACACCTCACGGAAGGCGGCCCCGAGGTGCTCGGACACCGACAGGTGTCCTTGTCCCTCCAGCACGTGGGCGCGCGCGCCCGGGACGTTCCGGGCCAGCCAATGGCCGTGGGCCACGGGCACCATGAGGTCGGCCGTGCCGTGCCACACGTGGATGGGCACCCGGACGTCGGCGAGGTCGAACCCCCAGGGCTGGACGAACGCAAGGTCGTCGTCGAGCCAGCCCCACACGCCCGTGGAGACCGACCACCGCAGTTCCGCCGCCATCGTCGCCGCGAAGGACGTGCGCAGCAGGTCGCGGTCGACGGGCGCAAGCAGGGAGGCCATGGCCGCGATGACGTCGTCGGGCGATATCGCCGCCAGTTCGGCCCCAGCCTCAGCGAGGAAGCGCTCGAGGAACCACTCACCCGCCAGCGCGGCGCCGAACTCGTGCCAGTTGTCCTCTCCCATGCCGGCCAGCCAGTTGAGCCCCTCGGCGTCCACCGGCGCGACACCCGCCAGGCTGATGGCCCCGGCGCACCGGTCCGGCAGCAAGGCGGCCGTGGCGATGGCGTGCGGCCCCCCGCCGGACCAGCCGATGGTCACGAACCGATCGTGCCCGAGCGCGTCCGCCAGTGCAGCGGCGAACGGTGCCACGCTGGCCACGGAACGCCCCGGACTCCGGGTGGAACCGCCGTAGCCCGGGCGCACGAGCTCCACCAGTCGCAGGTGCGCATCCCGGGCGGCGGACACCATGACGGGGTCGAGCGGGCCCGCGGCTGGAGTGCCGTGGTGGTAGAGCAGGAGCCCGGCTCCCTCGGGCGCACCATCGTCGGCGAAGTACTGGACGACGCCCTCGGCCAGGGTCAGCGAGGCGGGCACGGCCAGGGACTCAGGCAGGTCGGTCATGCCCTCACCCTCGCACGCGGATCCGGTTGCTGGGCGGGGACACCGGAGTGGGACCAAG
>JAUXRN010000003.1 GCA_030681835.1 Actinomycetota bacterium | reverse complement strand
TGCCAGTCCAGGGCGAAGGCCATGTGCTGGAAGCCCATGATCGGGCGCACCTTCTCCTGGCCGACGTAGTGGGCCCAGCCGCCGCCGTTGCGTCCCTGGCAGCCGGTGATCGTGGTGAGCACGAGCATCGCGCGGTAGATCTGGTCGGAGTGGAACCAGTGGTTGGTGCCCGCACCCATGAGGATCATCGACCGTCCGCCGGAGTCCTCCGCGTTCTGCGCGAACTCGCGGCCGATGCGCTCGGCCATGGCGGCCGGTACGCCCGTGATCTCCTCCTGCCAGGCCGGGGTGTAGGGCTCGGGATCGTCATAGCCGGTGGGCCAGTCCCCCGGCAGGCCATCGCGCCCGACGCCGTACTGGGCAAGCAGCAGGTCGAACACGGTGGTCACCAGACGCTCGCCGGTCCCGGTGGCAAGTCGCACGGCGGGAACGCCACGGCGGTGCACCCCGCCGCCCTCGTTGACGGCCTGGCCGATGTCGAAGCGCGGGAGAAGAACCTCGGCGCACTCGCCGCCGGTGGCACCGTGCAGCGACAGTGCCGGATCCACCCCCGCGAGGTCGAGGTTCCACTTGCCTATGCCGGAGTCGTTGAAGCGGAAGCCGAGCGATCCATTCGGCACGTGGGGGCGCCCCGTGCTGCCGTCGACGAGGACGGTCTTGAACGCGGCACCCTCGGCCGTGTCACCGAGGTCGGCGGAGGTGACGAACTTGTCCGGCACCCAGGCGCCGTCCTTCTCCTTCAGGCTGACGAGGAACGGCAGGTCGCTGTACTTCTTGACGTAGTCGACGAAGCGTGGCACCTGGCGCTGAACGAAGAACTCCTTCAGGATGACGTGGCCCATCGCCATCGCCAGCGCCCCGTCGGTGCCAGGATGCGGGGCCATCCACTCGTCGGCGAACTTGGTGTTGTCGGCGTAGTCAGGCGAGACCGTGACGACCTTCTGGCCGCGGTACCGGGCCTCGGTCATGAAGTGCGCGTCCGGCGTCCGGGTGACGGGGACGTTCGAGCCCCACATGATCAGGTAGGCCGCGTTCCACCAATCGGCCGACTCGGGGACGTCGGTCTGGTCTCCGAACACCTGCGGGGAGGCGACCGGCAGGTCGGCGTACCAGTCGTAGAAGGACAGCATGGAGCCGCCCATCAGGCTGATGAACCGAGCCCCCGCGGCGTGGGATGCCATCGACATCGCCGGGATCGGCGAGAAGCCGAACACCCGATCCGGTCCGTGCGCCTTGACGGTGTGCACGTGGGCCGCGCCGATGATCTCCAGGACCTCGGGCCAGGAGGCGCGGACTAGGCCGCCCTTGCCCCGCGCCTTCTGGTAGCGGCGCCGTCCTTCCGGGTCACTGACGACTGCGGCCCAGGCATCCACCGGATCCGGGTGCTGCTGCTTCGCCGTTCGGTAGGCCTCGAGAAGGATCCCGCGCACGTACGGGTAGCGGACCCTGGTGGGCGAGTAGGTGTACCAGGAGAAGGCCGCACCGCGGGGGCAGCCGCGCGGCTCGTACTCCGGGCTGTCCGGACCCACGGTCGGGTAGTCGGTCTGCTGGGTCTCCCAGGTGATGATGCCGTCCTTGACGTACACCTTCCACGAGCACGATCCGGTGCAGTTGACGCCATGCGTGCTCCGCACGACCTTGTCGTGGCTCCAGCGGTCCCGATAGAAGGAGTCGCCCTCACGACCGCCGGTCTTCGTGACCGTGCGCAGGTCCCCGGACACCTTTCCCGGCGTGAAGAAGCGCCCTGCCCTGACGAGGAACTCCTGGGTGGCGGTGCTGGTGTCGGTCGTCACGAGCCGGTTCCCTTCTGGGGTGTGATGTAGCCGTTCTCATCCACGTCGATCGTGCGGGCCGGCACGAGGTCGGGGCGGCGCAGGCGGGCGGTGCACATGCCGGGCCGCGACCAGACATCCATGGCCTCGACGGACACCGGCTGGCCGGTCTGCCCCAGCAGCCGCGACACCAGGGCCGTGTGAATGTCGCAGATGACGGGGTTCTCCGCGACGAGGTCGGCGTAGGGGCAGTCGGTGACCGCGATGGCATCACCGACGGGGCTCGCCTTCGCGTTGAAGCCGAGCCGGTTCAGCGCATCCGTCGCCTGGGCGACCGCATCGTCCGGGGTATCGGCCACCGGTAGGTCGGGCAGGGCCTGGCCCCAACGCTCGGCGGCCGCCTGGGCAATCGACGGGTCGCGCACCTCCGTGAGCTGGGCGCTGAGCGCCTCGGCGAGGGCGCGGACCGGGGAACTGGGCTGCTTGGCCGACCGGTAGAGCCAGCGCGGTCGGCCGCGCCCGCGTGCGTCCGCCGCCTCGCGCGCGATAGAGCCGCCGGCCAGCAGCACGTCGAGGTGACCCCGCACGGTGTTGGCGTGCAGCCGGGTCCGCTCGGCGATCGCCTCGACGGGCAGGGGTTCAGGCGAGGCCTCGATCACGGCGAGCACCCGGGTCCGGGTTTCGGCAGGAACAGACTCAGGCACGGTCATTTTCTACCACACTTCCCAGCATTTTTTAATATTAACCGTTATAAATCGCAGACTGTGCTTTAATCTGGTCCCGTGACTACGGAGACACTGCAGAAGGGGCGCGTCAGCGTCCTGGTCTGGTCCACCCTCGGCTTCACCCTCATGTTCGCCGTCTGGCTCATGTTCGGGGTCCTCGGCATCCCGATCCGCGAGGAGTTCGGCCTCACCGACGTGCAGCTGGCCTGGCTGACGGCCGTGGCCGTCCTGAACGGCGCGATCTGGCGGCTCCCGGCCGGCATCGCTGCCGACCGTTTCGGGGGCAAGCGGGTCTTCGTCTACATGCTCGCCGTAACCGCCATTCCCGCCTACATGGTCTCCCAGGCGCAGTCCTATGCCTGGTTGCTTGTCTGCGCCTTCCTCGTCGGCTTCGCCGGCAACTCCTTCAGCGTGGGCATCGCCTGGGTGAGTGCGTGGTGGCCGCAGAGCCGTCAGGGCTTCGCCCTCGGCGTCTTCGGTGCGGGCAATGTCGGTGCCTCGCTTACCAAGTTCATCGGCCCGGCGCTGATCGCGGCGGTACCGGCAGCCGGCTTCCTCGGCGGCTTCGTCCCCGGCGGGTGGCGCTTCGTTCCGTTCCTCTACATGGGCCTGCTGATCGCGGTCGCCATCGGCATGTGGCTCTGGACGCCTCACCGGGACATCAAGCCCAGCCAGGGACGCACCATCGGGTCCATGCTGAGCCCGCTGAAGCACATGCGGGTGTGGCGGTTCAGCCTCTACTACGTCGTCGTGTTCGGCGCGTACGTCGCGCTCGCCGCCTGGCTCCCAAAATACTACGTTGACGTGTACGGGCTCGAGCTGAGCAATGCCGCCCTGCTGACGGCGCTGTTCATCTTCCCGGCATCCCTGCTGCGTCCTTTCGGCGGCTGGCTCTCAGATCGACTGGGAGCGCGCAGGGTCATGTACTACACGTTCCTGGTGATGCTCATCTCCTCCGGCATCCTGATGATGCCCTATGGATACATCGTGCTCAACAACCCCGACGGCACGACCAACGAGGTCCTGCCCTGGAGCGTCGGCGTAGGCCTGTTCACCTTCCTCGTCTTCACGATGGGCTGCGCCATGGGCATCGGGAAGGCCGCGGTGTTCAAGCACATTCCGGAGTACTTCCCGCATGACGTCGGCGCGGTCGGCGGCCTCGTCGGGACGCTCGGCGCCCTTGGCGGCTTCTTCCTGCCATTGCTGTTCGCCTACACGACGGGGTGGACCTCATTGCCCCAGTCGACCTTCTTCGTCATCTTCGTCGTGACGGCGATCGCCGCCATCTGGATGCACAAGACCGTCATCTCGATCATGCACATGGCCACACCTGAGCTCGCCAACAAGTTCGAGCGCGACCATCACGCACCGCTGGACAAGGAAGCGCCGTTCGTCGACAGCGACGAACTCGAGGAGACTGGAGCCAAGGCATGACCACCCCCACCACGCTGGTACGCAGCGGCAAGGACTGGCTTCCCGAGTGGGATCCGGAGGCCTCCAACTGGGACTCGGGACGTGCATGGAAGACGCTGTGGGTCACCACGTTCGCGCTGACCCTGGGCTTCATCACCTGGTTCCTCGCCTCCGCGATCGCGCCGAAGCTCAACAGCCTCGGCTTCAACCTGAGCGAAGGCCAGCTCTACTGGCTCATCGCCATGCCCGGTCTCGCAGGTGGCACGCTCAGGCTCGTCTGGACCTTCCTCCCACCGATCATGGGCACCCGCAAGCTCGTCACGCTCACGACGGCGCTCTTCCTCATCCCGCTCATCGGGTGGGCCCTGGCCGTGCAGAACCCTGAGACGCCCTATGCCGTCCTGCTGCTGCTCGGGATCCTCGCCGGAATCGGCGGCGGCGCCTTCTCGGGCTTCATGCCCAGCACTTCCTACTTCTTCCCCCGCTCCAAGCAGGGAACGGCCCTGGGGCTGCAGGCCGGGATCGGCAACTTCGGCGTAAGCCTCGTCCAGTTCGTGACCCCGTGGATCATCGGGTTCGCGATCATCGGCGGCGCCTCGCAGATGATGACGAACAAGGACACGGGTGCGACGAAGGAGGTGTGGTACCAGAACGCCGGCTACATCTGGGTGCCGTTCGTGATCGTCGCGGTCATCCTCGCCTGGTTCCTCCTCCGCAGCGTGCCCGTGCAGGCCCGCGGCGTCCGCGAGCAGATGGACATCTTCAAGAACAAGCACACCTGGATCATGACCTACCTCTACGTCATCACCTTCGGCACGTTCTCCGGTCTCGCGGCCGGCTTCGCCCTGCTGATCAACAACCTCTACGGCACGAAGTCGTTCGGCGACGCCGGCATCGACCCAGTGAAGTACGCCTTCCTGGGCGCCCTGATCGGATCCGCCGCCCGGATCATCTCCGGACCGATTGCCGACAGGCTCGGCGGTGGACGCATGACCGTCGTCGCAACGGTCGGGATCTCTCTTGCGTCTCTCTACACGTGCTTCCAGCTCTCGCCCACTTCAGCCGACCAGTTCCCCCAGTTCCTGTACGGGATGCTGACGATCTTCTTCTTCGCGGGGGTCGGCAACGCGAGCACCTTCAAGCAGATGCCGATGATCTTCGAGCGCCGGCAGGCCGGCGGCGTGATCGGGTGGACGTCTGCCATCGCCGCCTACGGACCGTTCATCTTCGGCGTCATGCTGGCCTACATCTCACCCCTGCTGTTCTTCGCGATGGGCGTGGTCTTCGCCCTGATCGCGGGCGGCATCTCCTGGTGGTACTACGCACGGCCCGGTGCCGAGAAGCCCTGCTGACCGCCCGCCCGGCTGCACAACGTTTGCAACTGGAGCACCCGGCAGGTGGGCGAGGCGTCCCGCAAACAGCCGCGCGACCCCGGCTAGCGTGCACCGCACCCAGCAACCCCGAAAGGACCACACCCATGGCAATCCGACTCGGCGACGAGGCCCCGGACTTCACGGCGGAGACCACCGACGGAACGCTGTCGTTCCACGAGTGGAAGGAAGGATCCTGGGCCGTGCTGTTCAGCCACCCGGCGGACTTCACCCCCGTGTGCACGACCGAGCTCGGTCGCACCTCGGCCCTCAAGGGCGAGTTCGACCGCAGGGGCACCAAGGCGATCGCCATCTCGGTCGACCCGATCGAGAGCCACCGCGGTTGGGCCGGTGACATCGGCGAGGTCGGCGGCACCGACCTGAACTTCCCGATCATCGCCGATCCGGACAAGACGGTCTCCCACCTCTACGACATGATCCACCCGGCTGAGGGAGACACCTCCACGGTGCGATCGGTGTTCATCGTGGACCCGAAGAACAAGGTGCGGCTCACGCTGACCTACCCGAAGTCCGTCGGCCGCAACTTCGACGAGATCCTGCGCGTCATCGACGCCCTGCAGCTGACCGACCTGGCCCCCGTATCGACCCCGGTCGACTGGACACCGGGCGACCGGGTCATCGTGTCGCCGGCGATCTCGACGGCTGACGCAATCGACAAGTTCGGTGACGTCGAGGAGGTCAAGCCCTACCTGCGCTGGACCCCCCAGCCCAAGGTGTAGCCGCAGCGACTAGCCGAGCAGGCGCTCGCGGTACGCGGCGTACGCGGGCCGGCCGAACTGGTCGAATCCTGCGCGCGCCTCGGGCGGCATTCCGGACAGCATCAGCTCAGCGATGTCGGACGTCGTGTCGTCCAGGATCATGCCCATCGCGATCATGAGCTTGTCGGGCGGGAGAGAACCACGGGCATGCTCGCCAACAGCGGCGAACTCCGCTGGGCTGAACGTCGCGGCGATGACCGGCAGCGTGTCGGTCTCCTCATGGCTGAGGTGGTCGAG
Source organism: Actinomycetota bacterium (assembly GCA_030681835.1). Classification (GTDB taxonomy): domain Bacteria; phylum Actinomycetota; class Actinomycetes; order S36-B12; family S36-B12; genus UBA10649. Next base: position 11,854 of record JAUXRN010000003.1, on the reverse strand, counting down.
CAGCAGGCGTTCCAGCCGGATCAGGGACGTGTGCAAGGCCGCCCGGTTGTTGACGTGCGGGTCGGCCTGCCACACCGCGACCTGCTCCCGGACCGTGAGCAGCATCGCTTCGAGGGCGTGGTGCTGCGCGACCATGGACTCGATCAGGGCTGCGTGCTCTGGCGCCCGCTCCTGCAGGATGGGCCACACCGTGGCGTCCTCGCCCTCGTGATGGCTCTGCAGCAGATCACACATGAACAGGATGTGGTCGCCGACGATCCCCGCCCGCTCGGCGTCGCCGTCCGCGACCCCCTTCTCCATCAGCGGAAGCGACGCGAACTCCTTGCGGAGGGCGTCGTGGATGCCCAGCATCTCCCGGACGTCGATGGAATCGTCGGTCATTCCGCCTCCTCGCGTAGGGGGTCTAGATTACGGGTGCGAAGGGGGTTCAACAGCCGAATAGGCCGTGCACTCGAGCTGGAACGTTGTGTGAACGATGTCGAAACGGTCCTGGGCGCGCTGGCGCAGCTCGGCGAGCATCGCCGCGCCGAGGTCCTGCCGGAAAGCGGCGTCGGACACCTCCACGTGAGCCGACAGCGACGCCATCCCCGAGGTGATCACCCACGCGTGCAGGTCGTGCACCGCCGTCACCCCGTCGACGTCCAGCAGGGCCCGTCTGACTTCCTCAAGGTCCAGGTCACGCGGTGCCGTCTCGAGGAGCACGGACAAGGATGCGCGGAGCAGGATCAGCGTTCGCGGGACCATGAACAGGGCGATGGCGATCGACACCACGGCATCCGCCTGCATCCACCCGGTCGCCACGATGACCACCGCGGCGACGACGACCCCCGCTGAGGCGAGGGTGTCCGAGAGGACTTCGAGGTAGGCACCCTTCACGGTCAGGCTCTCGCCCGCACCCCTCCGCAGGAGGAGCAGCCCCACGCCGTTCGCCACCACGCCGTACAAGGCGGCCACGATCATGATCGACGGGGTCACGTCGACCGGCGTCAGCCAGCGCTGGATCCCCTGCCACAGGATGAACGCCGACAGGGCCAGCAGGAGGAAGCAGTTGCCGGTCGCCACCAGGACCTCGAGCCGGAAAAGGCCGAATGTGCGCTTGGGCTGGGTCGGTCGGGCGGCGATCGTCACCGCGAGCAGGGCCGACGCCACCCCCATCACGTCGGCGAACACGTGGACCGCATCCGCGAGCAGGGCCAGGGACCCCGACAGCACCGCACCGATGAGCTGCACGACCAGCACCGAGACGCCCAGTACGAGGACGATGGCGAGGGGGCGGCGGCTGCGCATCGCCGCGCTCATCCCATGACCGTGATCGGCGCCCACGCGCTACAGGATGCCGCATGGACCCATCCACAAGGTCGCGCCTTGGGCAGGAGTGTCGCTGCCTGCGGGCGACGTGCGGAAGGCATAGTGGAATGCATGAACGGATCCCGCGCCAGCCGGCTGATCGCCGGCCTCCTCTGCTCAGCCGCCCTCGTCGTCGGCACCGCTTCCGTGCCGGCCGCTGCCAGCCCCTCGGACGAGGCTCTGTATCTGTCGGCGATGAAGGCCGCCTGGAGCGATCTGCCGGGCAAGGACCAGCGGATCACCTGCAAGGCCTACCGGATTGCCCCACGGAAGATGATCACCTCGTCCGTGGACCAGGTGTGGCAGGACGATGCCTCGCGCGACGCCCTCAGCAAGCCGGCCTGGCGACGCGTCGTGACGGCCTACCTGGAGTGGGCCTGCCCCGGCGGACGGCCCCGCTAGCCCTCGACCGGACAGCCCGACGCCGACGGTGTCGGCTCGGCCATCATCGCCGTGATCTCCTCGACCGGGGCCAGCCCGGCGAACTCCTCACCCATGGCCAGATCGACGGTGCGGCCCTTGCGGGCGTCCTCGACCAGCTCGGCTCCCGGCACCTGGAAGGCGAGGACCTGGGCCGACGCGGCACCCTTGGGCCCGTATCGGATCTGGGCCACTCCCGGGATCTTCTTCTCCAGGGGATCGTTGGAGATCTTCACGACCTGGAAGTCCCGGGCGCCGAGCTCCTTGGCCGCCCGGCCCGCCAGCCCGGCGACCTCGGTGGCGTTGTAGACGTTGACCCGGACCCGGTTGGCCGCGGGGAGCACCTCGGCCGGGATGACCATCGTGGTCACGCAGGGCGAGGGTGACGTTCCGGCATCGGCTGGCGACGACTCGGCGGAGTCGCTGCCCACCAGGCGGATGACCGCGAAGACCAGGCCGATCACCACGATCGCGGCAACCGCGATCAGGACGGGAAGCAGCCAAACCGGGCGGCCTCGCCGCGGCCGCTTGATCGGGCTCTCCCGAAGGGACGTCATCGCTCCTCCACAGGTTCCCGGCCCTGCCCACCCTCACGCCGCGACGCGAGGAATGCCCGCACCATCGCACCACACTCGTCCGCCAAGATCCCGCCCGACACTTCGATTCGGTGCGGAAGCCTGCGATCGCGCGGGAGGTCCCAGCGGGAGCCGGCCGCCCCGTACTCCTCGTTCCACGCCCCGAAGGCCAGCCTGCCCAGCCGGGACATGACGGCCGCCCCGGCGCACATCGGGCACGGCTCCAGAGTGACCACGAGGGTGCAACCGTCGAGCCGCCACGCGCCGAGCGCCTCAGCAGCCCGGCGAAGGGCGAGCACCTCGGCATGCGCCGTGGGGTCCGAAGTGGCCTCCCGCTCGTTGTGCGCCCGTGCGATGACGGTCCCGCTGCTGTCGAGGACCACCGCGCCGATCGGGATGTCGCCCTGCCCGCCGGCCAGCGCCGCCTCGGCCATGGCCATCCGCATCGCCGGCACGAGTTCCCGCTGAAGCGCCGCCGTCACGAGCGCAGGGCGGCCGTCAGCTCCCGGGCGAAGCCGAGCCGCTTGGCGATGGCCCGAACCTGCTCGTCGGGGTACAGCTCCTCGTCCTGGCAGATCATCACCAGTTCCGCGCCATCGAGCCCGAAGTCCGTGCACAGCGACACGTCGCCGGCAGCCTCGAACTCCTCGAGGTCGGCCTCATCCCATTCCAGCCCGATCACCTCGGCGGCTTCGCGCGCCAACGACCAGTCCAGCAGCGCGATGGCATCGCTGATCATGATCCGGACGCCGTCACGGACCGTGTGCGCGAGCAGGAAGAACTCGTCGGCCACGCAGACGAAGCCGAACACGCCGCCCTCGCCTGGCAATTGGCGCAGCGCCGCGACGAACCCGTCCGCGGTGACGACAGCGCGGGCCGGGAGCGACACCACGATCCAGCGGCCCTCCTCGCGGTAGGCCGCGACGGAGAAGTCGACGTGCTCAATGGAGACAACCTCGGCACTCACGACTAGATGGTGGCACGCGGGAGGCCTCCGTGGGTAACGGACGACTACTCTCGGCGGCATGCGCACCCTCGTCATCGACCATCCCCTCGTCGCCCACAAGCTCACCCGGCTGCGCCGTGAGGAGACGTCATCCACGACCTTCCGGCTGCTGGCTGAGGAGTTGGTCACACTCCTCGCCTACGAGGCGACGGATTCCCTGTCCGTCCAGCCCGTGCGCATCCTGACCCCGGTCGCCGAGATGACGGGTGTCGAGCTCGCCGATCCCAAGCCCCTGGTCGTGCCCATCCTGCGCGCCGGGCTGGGCATGCTCAACGGGATGGTCAAGCTCATGCCTACCGCCGAGGTGGGCTTCCTCGGCATGGTCCGCGACGAGGAGTCGCTGCTGGCCACCACCTACGCCGACCGGCTCCCGCATGACCTGCACAACCGGCAGGTCTTCGTCCTCGATCCCATGCTCGCCACCGGCGGGACGCTCGTGGCCGCGATCTCGCTGCTGCTGGACCGCGGAGCGCGCGACGTGACGGCGATCTGCCTGCTCGCCGCACCCGAGGGACTGCAGCACATGGAGGAGGCCTTCGCCGGCCGCGACGCCGAGGTGACCGTCGTCACGGCAGCCCTCGACGAGCGGCTGAACGAGAAGGGCTACATCGTCCCCGGCCTCGGCGACGCCGGGGACCGGCTGTACGGCGTGGTGTAGCGGTGACCCGGCCGGCTCTCCTCGTGCCGCCGAAGTGCCGGCCCGGGGACCAGGTGGCCGTCGTGTCGCCCTCGTGGGCGGGCCCGGGCTACTTCCCTGACGTCCACGAGACGGGCATGCGCGTGCTGCGGGAGGAGCTCGGCCTCGTCCCGGTCGAGTACCCCACGACGCGGCGGCCTGACTCCACCCCTGAGGACCGGGCAGCCGACCTGATGGCGGCCTTCGCCGACCCGCAGATCGCCGCGGTCCTCGCCACGATCGGTGGTGACGACGAACTGACAGTGCTGCCGTACCTCGACCCGGTGGCCATGTCGGCCACGCCCAAGGCCTTCTTCGGGTACAGCGACAACACCAACCTGCTCAACTGGCTCTGGAACCTCGGCATCGTCGGGTACCACGGCGGGTCGACCCTCGTGCACCTGGCGCGGGGCGGTGGGCCGCACCCTGTATCGATGGAGTCGCTGCGTCGGGCCCTCTTCACGAGCGGCGAGTACGACCTCGAGCCCCAGCCGGCGTTCACCGACCTGCACGCCGACTGGGCTGACCCGGCGACGCTGGTCGACGCGCTGCCGATGACGCCCGATCCGGGGTGGACCTGGCACGGGGCGTCGTCGGCCGTCACCGGGCCGACGTGGGGCGGCAACCTGGAGGTCCTGCAGTGGAACCTCGCGGCCGGCCGCTGGATCCGGCCCGTCGAGGACTACGCGGGCTGCGTCCTCCTGCTGGAGACCTCGGAGGAGATGCCCACGGCGGAAGAGGTGTTCCGCATGCTCCGCAACGCCGGCGAGCGCGGCCTGCTCGCGCAGTTCCCGGCCATCGTCGTGGCCAAGCCGAAGGCCTGGGATCGCGAGCGGGACGAGACCCCCGAGCAGCGCACCGCCTACCGGGAGGCACAGCGCGAGGCGGTCCTCCGGGCGCTCGGTCGGTATGCGCCTGACGCGATGGTCGTCATCGGCCCCGACTTCGGCCACACCGACCCGCAGTACGTGCTGCCCTACGGCGGGCAGATGACGGTCGACGGCCGCGCGCGCCGCATCACTTATGCCGTCTGAGGCGTACCCGGCAGGACGTCACACGTTCTTGAGGGCCGACACGACCTTGGTGAGGGAATCCTTGGCGTCGCCGAACAGCAGCATCGTCCTCTGGTCGTAGAGGATCTCGTTCTCGATGCCGGCAAAGCCGGGCCGCATCGACCGCTTGAGGAAGACCACCTGCTGTGCCTGGTCGACGTTGAGGATCGGCATGCCGTAGATGGGAGCGGTCTTGTCCGTCCGTGCGGCCGGGTTGACGACGTCATTCGCCCCCACCACGAGCACGACGTCGGTCGACGAGAACTCCGGGTTGATCTCGTCCATCTCCTTGAGCTGCTCGTACGGCACGCTCGCCTCGGCGAGCAGGACGTTCATGTGGCCGGGCATGCGGCCGGCGACCGGATGGATGGCGTAGTCCACCTCGACTCCTCGCTCGGCCAGCATGTCAGCGAGCTCGCGCAGAACGTTCTGCGCCTGGGCCACTGCGAGACCGTAGCCCGGGACGAGGATCACCTTGCTGGCGAAGCCCAGCATGATGGCGACATCGTTCGGCGATCCGGAGCGCACCGGTCGATCCGACCCAGGGCCGGCACTGCCCGCGGTGGTCCCCGAGAACGCGCCGAACAGTGTCGACGTGATGGGCCGGCCCATGGCCTTGGCCATCTCGCGGGTCAGCAGCGTTCCGGAGGCACCCACGAGCGTGCCAGCGATGATGAGGAGGACGTTGCCGAGGACGTACCCGGACGCCGCCACGGAGAGGCCGGTGAAGGCGTTGAGCAGGGAGATGACGATCGGCACGTCGGCGCCGCCCACCGGGAGCACGAACAGGACGCCGAACACGAGGGCGAGCGCGAGCAGTGCCACCAGAAGCCACGTCTGGGGCGCCATGACGAGCCACACCGCGCCGCCCACGGTGGCCACCGCGACGAGGATGGTGACGTACTTGCCCGCGGGCACGATGACCGGGCGGGTGGTCATGAGCTCCTGCAGCTTCATGAAGGTCACGATCGATCCGCTGAAGGAGACGGCGCCGACGACGACCGTGAAGACGGTGGCGGTCAGGGCAAGCTTGTCCTCGCCGCCGTGCTCCAGGTATTCGATGACCGAGATCAGGGCCGCTGCTCCGCCGCCCACGCCGTTGAAAAGCGCGACGAGCTGCGGCATCTGCGTCATCTTGACCTTGCGAGCCGAAACCGCGCCGATCGCGCTTCCGACGGCGATGGCCGCGACGATCAGCGCGAGGTTCTCCAGCGGGATGCCGCTGAAGAACAGGACGGCGGTGCCGATGAGGGCGCCCAGCGCGCCAAGCAGGTTGCCGTTGCGGGCCGTGCGGGGTGACGACAGGCCCTTGAGCGCGAGGATGAACAGGACCGCGGCCACGAGGTAGCCGAACTGCGTCCAGGTGCTGCTCATGCGTCACCGCCCTTGTTCTGGGCGGGTGCCTTCTTCGGCTTGAACATCTCGAGCATGCGGTCGGTGACCACGAAGCCGCCGACGAGGTTGATCGCGCCCAGCAGGATCGCGACGATGCCCAGAGCAACCTCTAGGGGCTGGGTCGCCTGGCCCGTGACGATGATGCCGCCCAGCAGCACGATGCCGTGGATCGCATTGGCCCCGGACATCAGCGGCGTGTGAAGCACGGTCGACACCTTCGACACGACCTCGAAGCCGACGAAGACGCTCAGGACGAAGATGGTGAGCAGTGCGATGTTCGCATCCACGGTCACGCCCCTTCCTGCAGCGCATTGCGCGCTGCCTCGTTGCGGACGTCACCATCGAGAACGACTGCACACCCGGCCAGGACCTCGTCCTCCATGTCGACCAGGACGTTGCCGTCCTTGACGGCCAAGGCCAGCAGGTTGAGGACGTTCATCGAGTACAGCTGCGAGGCATGGACCGGCATCTCGCTCGCCACGTCCTTGCCACCCCACACGAGGACCTCGCCGTAGCGCTGCTCCTCACCGGGCAGTGACCCCTCGACGTTGCCTCCGGTCTCGCTGGCCAGGTCGACGACGATGGCCCCGGCCTTCATCGTCTCGACCATCGCACGCGTGACGAGCAGGGGCGCACGCCGCCCGGGCACCGCGGCCGTGGTGATGAGGACGTCTGATGCGGCGATGTGCGGGGTGAGCAGCTCTCGCTGCCGCTCGGCGCGCTCCTCGGTCATCTCCCGCGCGTAGCCACCGGTGCCCTCCAGCGCCTCGAGCTCCAGGGTGATGAAGGCGGCCCCCATCGACCGAACCTCGTCGGCGCTCGCCGGGCGCACGTCATAGGCCGAGACCTTGGCACCGAGCCGCTTGGCCGTGGCGATGGCCTGGAGCCCAGCGACGCCGGCGCCGAGCACGAGGACCTTGGCCGGCTGGATGGTCCCCGCCGCCGTCATGAACATCGGGAAGAAGGAGGGCAGCCGGTCGGCGCCCACGAGGGCCGCCCGGTAGCCGGTGACGAGGGCCTGCGACGACAGTGCGTCCATCGACTGCGCGCGCGAGATGCGGGGCAACGTGTCGAACGACAGGCCCGTCGCGCCGGCGTCTCGCAGCCCGCGCACGGTGTCGGCATCGTTCGCCGGGGACAGGAAGGAGATGGCCACGGCCCCGGCCCGCAGCCGTGACGCCTGGTCGTAGGCAAGCGGCCGGACGGTAGCCACCACGTCCGCGGTCGCCAAGGCTCCCGCCATGTCCTCGCCGGCGATGACTGTGGCGCCGGCCGCACGGTAGGCCTGGTCGTCGAAGTAGGCCGAGCGCCCGGCTCCGGACTCCACGTGCACGTCGAGCCCGAGCTGGATGAACTTCGCCACGACGCCCGGCACGACCGCGACCCGGCGTTCACCGGGCCGCGTCTCTGCAGGAACCAGGACCCTCATGCGCTTCCTCTCGTCCGGGACAGCCTAGGACGTGCCGCCTGGCCACCACTGACCCAGATCGGGGCAACGTGGCCGAAACATGGCCGCCCTAGGGTGGCCTTCGTCACATGTGCACAGGCGAGGCGAATCGGAGGGGCTGCGCGTGGACCAGCTCGAGCTGACGCCCCCCGGCTCGGTGGCGCCCTTCGACGAGATGCTGCTGCCGGATGGCCTGCCCCGGGACACCCACGCGGACATGCACCGCACGCTGGTGAGCCTCGGTGCCGACGGGCTGTCCGAGCGGGCGCGGCAGCGGGACGCCTACCTCGACCGGCACGGCATTACCTTCACCCTCGGCGAGCGCGAGCGCCCGCTGCCGATGGACCTCGTGCCGCGGCTGCTCACCCCGTCCGAGTGGCAGCACATCGAAGCGGGCGTGATCCAGCGCCTGCATGCCCTCGAGGCTTTCCTGGCGGACATCTACGGGCCTGGCCGGGTACTCGACGATGGCCTCATCCCTCGGGGCCTGGTGACGACCTCGACCCACTTCCACCGAGAGGCGTGGGGCATCGAGACGCCCAACCATGTGCGGATCCACGTGTCGGGCATCGACCTCATTCGCGACGAGGCCGGCGAGTTCCGGGTCCTTGAGGACAACCTGCGCAATCCGTCCGGGGTCTCCTACGTCCTGGAGAACCGCCGCACCCTGGCGCATGTGCTTCCCGAGGTATTCGCCCACCACCGCGTCCGCCCGGTGAACGAGTACCCCGAGCGGCTGCTCGATGCCCTGCGGGCTGCTGCGCCCCCGGCCATCCGGCACCCCACCGTTGTCGTCCTCACCCCGGGCGTGCACAACTCCGCGCACTACGAGCACGCATTCCTGGCCCGGCACATGGGCATCGAACTGGTCGAGGGCCGCGACCTGTACTGCCGCGACAACACCGTATGGATGCGCACCACGTCGGGGCCGGAGCCCGTCCACGTCATCTATCGGCGCATCGACGACGACTTCCTCGACCCCGTGCACCTGCGCCCCGACAGCGTCCTGGGCATTCCCGGCGTCGTCAACGCGGCGCGGGCTGGCCGGGTCACGATCGCCAATGCGATCGGGAACGGCGTAGCCGACGACAAGGCGGTGTACCCGTACGTCCCCGCGCTCATCAAGTACTACCTCGACGAGGAGCCGATCCTCCCCAACGTCGACACGTACGACCTGTCCGACCCCGACCAGCGGGAGTGGGTGCTCGGCCGGGTGGACCGCATGGTCGTCAAGCCCAGCGACGCGTCCGGCGGGTACGGCCTGGTCATGGGTCCGTGGGCGACGGACGAGCAGCTGCACGACGTCGCCGCCAAGGTGCGCGCCCATCCCCGCGGGTGGATCGCCCAGCCGGTCGTGACGTTCTCGACCTGCCCGACCGTGGTGGAGGACGGCCGCCTGGCACCTCGACATGTCGACCTCAGGCCATTCGCCGTCAATGACGGCACCAATGTCTACGTGCTCCCGGGTGGCCTGAGCCGGGTGGCCCTGCCCGCGGGCAGCCTCGTCGTCAACTCCAGCCAGGGCGGCGGGTCGAAGGACACCTGGGTCATCGACGACGGAAGCCACGAGGAACGGATCGCCCTGGCCGCCCAGGCGGCGCCGGCCGGCTCGGTCGTCCACGATGACGAGGTGCTGCGCCCGCGCCGCAACTCCCCGCCGAGCCACGACGACCGGATCCTGCAGCAGGAGCGCCAGCAGCAGCAGGGCGCGCAGCTGTCAGGCGGGACGGCCATCCCGGAGCAGCCATGCTGAGCCGGATCGCCGAGTCCTTCTTCTGGCTCGGCCGCTACGTCGAGCGGGCCGAGGCCACGGCCCGGCTGCTCGCTGAGCACCACCAGTTGCTCGTGGAGGACCGGTCGGTGCCCGACGCCATCGGCTGCCGCGCACTCCTCGAGGCTCTCTCGATGTCCGCCGAGGGGGTGGAGTCGCCGGTCGAGCTCGTCCGGGTGGTCGTCGGGCACGAGGCGGACCCGTCGACGATCGCGGGAGCGGTCTCTGCCGCGCGGACCAACGCGCGGGCGATCCGGGATTCGCTGTCGCAGGACACCTTCGAGGCGCTGAACTCCGCCCACCTTGCGCTGTCGCGCGGCATGGCGTTCACGGCCAGCCCCGGCGTGGCGCTGCACCGGGTCCTCGAGCGCCTGCTCGTCGTCAATGGCATCGTCGACTGGACGATGCCTCGCGACGAGGCGTACCACTTCATGGTGCTCGGCCGCGAGCTCGAGCGCATCGACATGGTCGGTCGGCTGATGGCGATCCGCCATGACCAGCTGTGGCCGTCGTCCGGGCCGGCAGCCACCCTGCGGGCCGCTGCCGCGCTCTCCCCGTTCCTGCGCACCGGCCGCCCGATCGCCGCGCTGTCCGTGCGCACCTTCCTGGTCCTCGACCCGGCCTTCCCGCGGTCCATGCGGGTCTGCGCAGCAGACGCCGAAGAGGCCGTGCGCGGCCTGTACCGAAGCGGCGTCAGCGACAGCGGCCAACTGCTCCGCGAGGTGGGAATGCTGCGCTCGGAACTGGAGTACGCGAGCCTGCCGACACCGGAGGACATCGAGAAGTTCGTCGGCGAGGCGCGCAGCGCGGCCGTGCGGGCCGGCGACGAGGTCTACGGGGCGTTCTTCCGGCCGCACGGCACCATCGTCTGGAGCCACTGACGTGCCGGGAGCGACGACGAGCAGGCCGGGCCGCCGCCTGCACATCACCCACCGCACGGGCTACCGGTATGCCGACGTGGTGGACGCATCGTTCAACGAGGTGCGCATGACCCCGCTCACGGGGGACGGCCAGTTCCTGCTCAGCCATACCCTCGAGGTGCATCCATCGGCCAGCATCCAGACCTACGGCGACTACTGGGGTGCACAAGTCGAGTCATTCAACGTCCACGTGCCCCACCGCGTGCTGGAGATCATCGCGATCAGCACCGTAGACACCCCCCCGCTCTCGGCCCCCGTACCCGGTGCCTCGTGGGCGGACGTGCTGGGTCCTGCCGTCCAGGACCGGCACTCCGAGCTCCTCGTCGACACCGAGTACGTCGACAGCGCCACGGCCGATCCCGATCGGGCGGCGATCGTCGAGGACATGCTGCGGCAGTCCACACCGGGGGCGGCCGCGCGGGTGGCCATCGCGGCCGTGCGCGACCGGCTCGCCTACACCCCCGGTGCGACCGATGTCTCCACCACGGCGAGCGAGGCCTGGCAGACCCGGCATGGCGTGTGCCAGGACTTCACCCACACGACGCTGTCCCTGCTCCGCGCCACGCGGATCCCGTCGTACTACGTCAGCGGCTACCTGCACACCGAGGAGCCGGCGCACGGCCAGACCGTGACCGGGGAGTCGCATGCCTGGGTGGAGTACTGGGACGGGCACTGGCAGGCGCTCGACCCGACCAACGACAGGGCGGTGGGCGCCGCGCACGTCGTAGTCGCCCGGGGCCGGGACTACGCCGACGTGCCGCCGCTCAAGGGCATCTATGCCGGCGGGCACAGCGAGGCGCTCGGCGTCAGCGTCGACATCACCCAGCTCTAGCCCGCCACGTCGAGCCCCCGCCGACACCAGCAGGAGGCGTCGCTCCCGGGGCTGCGGACTGACTCCAACTGCTGGTGTCGGCGTCCAGGGACCCGGTGGGTTATCGTCGAAGTCCACCCAAGGAGGAGTCCCATGGTCGCCGTGCGCCCGGCAGCCGCCGCCATCGGCGTCGCGGCCCTCATGCTCGCGACCGGACTGGCCGGCGCGACACCCGCGGCGGCGGCCCCCGTCGTTGGCTCCTGCTTCGACTACCCCGTGGCCGCGTTGGACGAGATCTCCTCCCCGGCCGCCGCGATCGGCTGCGAGAACCCGCACACGGCCGAGACGTTCGCCGTGCGCACGCTGGGCGACCAGTTCGGTACCCCGTCGAAGGCATCGGTGGCCGCCCGGCTGACGGCAGGCAGCGGCTGCAC
>JAUXRN010000002.1 GCA_030681835.1 Actinomycetota bacterium | reverse complement strand
GCCAAAATAGAAGAGCTTATCAACGAACTCAAAAACGAATACACCATCGCCATCGTCACCCACAACATGCAGCAGGCCGTTCGCGTCTCCGATAGCACGGCCTTCTTCCTGGCAGCCGAGAACGAGCCTGGGCACGTGGTGGAGCAGGGTGCGACGACGGAGATCTTCGGCAACCCGCAGGACCAGCGCACCCTGGACTACGTCAACGGCCGGTTCGGTTAACCCGGCGTTCAGCAGGACACCAACTGTTCACCGGGAGGGCCCCGTCAGGCCAACTGCTGCCCGCTAACCGGCCACCTGCCGCTCCTAGCGTCGGCAACGCAATCAAGTCCATTCACCAAAGGAGAACCCCCGTGCGTCGCACTCTCGCGATCCTCGCCTCCACCGCCGTGGCCATGTCCACGGTGGCCCTGGCCGCTCCGGCCCGAGCCGCCGAGAACATCCCGTCCGGTGGGGCGTCATTCCCCTACGTCTTCATCTCCCAGTGCGCGGCGGACTTCAACGCTTCGCAGAACAACTTCACCATCCAGTACACCTCGACCGGGTCCGGTACCGGCAAGGGAAACTTCGCCAAGGGCACGTTCGTGACGGCCATGACCGACAGCGCCTACACGTCGGGCGAGCCCACGTGGTCGTGGGAGTACATCCCCGCGATCGGTGGCGCCATCACGGTGCCGATCAACCTGAAGAACGCCAAGACTGGCCGCACGCTGGGCTCGTCGATCCAGCTCAAGCAGACGACGCTGGCGAAGATCTTCGGCGGCGCGATCACGACCTGGAACCACCCCGAGATCAAGAAGGACAACCCGCGCATCGCGACTGCGCTCCCCGCCACGCCGATCACGATCTCGTACCGCTCGGATAGCTCGGGCACCACGAACAACTTCCTCCAGTACCTGAACGCATGGGCACCGAGCATCTTCGGCAAGGTCCAGGACGACATGTCGACCGCCTTCCCCGGCGGCAAGCCCCCGTCAAACTCGGTGGCCGGTCGCGGCAACTCAGGCGTCATGGCGAACGTGCTCGCCAAGGAGGGCACCATCGGCTACGTGGACCTCGGCGATGCCAAGGGCTACCCCTCGGCCCGCATCCAGAACGCCCTCGGGGAGTTCGTTGCCCCGTCGGCGGCCTCGGCGGCCAAGAACCTGGCCAACCAGACCAACGTGGGCAGCAATGGCCTGGTACAGCTCAACTACAAGAACAGGGTGAGCGGCGCGTACCCGATCGCGATCTTCAGCTACGCCCTGGCCCGCACCGACGGCAAGGGACCGAACGGCCTCGGCGTCCGGCAGTTCTGGGACTACGTCCTGGCCAAGTGCGGCCCGTCCCGCGCTGCCTCGCTGGGCTACGTCCCGGTGGCCGGCAAGGTGCTGGCCAAGGCGCGTCAGCTCGTCCAGCTCATCAAGTAGCACCGCAACTAGTTCAACCCTGACCGGCAGAACGGAATGAAGGTGAGGACGATGTCTCGATCCATAACGGTTCGAGGCATCGTCCTCACCTGTTCTGCGCTGGTGGCAGCGGCCGGACTGGCG
>JAUXRN010000267.1 GCA_030681835.1 Actinomycetota bacterium | reverse complement strand
GCTCGATACAAAAACTAAAAAATGCTCAGTCTATGAAGTGCGCCCCGCCATTTGCCGGCTGTTTGGCGCGGTCAAGGGTGAACTTGTCTGCCCGCATGGCTACGCGCCAGAAAGCTCCGCCCTGCTGAGCGATAAGCAAGCGCGCGAGATACTGCGAAAAGTAGATGAGCTTGGAAAATAAAGGCATGTGCATTGAGGATGGTGAGTTGTGAATCCGGGAAGAAATGAGCCGTGTTCCTGCGGTAGCGGAAAAAAATACAAAAAATGTTGCGGCAAATTTGAAACAGGCCCACAGGCGTCGTCCGTGGCGCAAAAAGCCAACGCTGCGTCGATAAGCGTTTCCGCAAAGGCCGCAGCAGCGCAAGTTGAACTCAACCAATTGGTCGCCTTGTTAAATGCCGGCCATCACGCAGAGGTGGAAAGGCAGGCGTATTCACTGCTTGAACGGCATCCTGATTCCGGGTTTGCCTGGAAGGTGTTGAGCGTATCCCTTTTTATGCAAGGCAAAGACGCCTTGTCCGCCCTGCAAAATGCAGCAAAATTTCTGCCAAATGATGCAGCAGTTCACTATAACCTGGGGAATAGCCTGCGGGACCATGGGCGTCTGAACGAAGCCGAGGCCAGTTACTGGCGGGCGCTACAGATCAGCCCGGATGATGCGGCGGCACATGGCAATCTGGGAAATATCATGCTGGAACAAGGCCGGCTGAAGGAAGCCGAAGCCAGTTACCGGCGGGTATTACAGATCAGGCCGGATGATGCGGTGGTGCATGGCAATCTGGGGAACATCATGCTGGAACAAGGCCGGCTGAAGGAAGCCGAAGCCAGTTACCGGCGGGTGTTACAGATCAGGCCGAATGATGCCGAGGCTCAAAGCAACCTTGGGCACGTGCTTTACGATCTTGGCCGTCTGGATGAGGCAGAAGCCAGCTGCCGTCGGGCGCTGCAAATCAAGCCGGATTATGCCGAGGCGCATTACAACCTGTCGAGCATTTTGCACGAACTGGGACGCATGGATGAGGCCGAGGCCAGTTGCCGCCGGGCGCTGCAAATCAAGCCTGGCTTCGTCGAGGCGTACAGTAACCTCGGGAAGTACCTTCTGGGGTTGGGCCGTCTGGGCGAGGCCGAGGCTAACTGCCGTCGGGCGCTGCAAATCAATCCGGATTATGCAGAGGCGCATTACAACCTGTCGAGTATATTGCAGGAACTGGAGCGCCTGGATGAGGCCGAGGCCAGTTGCCGTCGGG
>JAUXRN010000262.1 GCA_030681835.1 Actinomycetota bacterium | reverse complement strand
TGCCATGATGATTTCTCCTTAAAGTTCAATGCGTAATCAGGCGGCAGCCATTTCGACCAGGTCCATGTCGCGGCTGGTCATCAGTTTTTCGATGTCCATCACGATGATCATGCGCTCATCCACCGTGCCCAGACCCATGATGTATTGCATGTCCAGTGAGGAACTGAATTCCGGCGCGGGTTTCAGTTGTTCGGCGGTCAGCGCGATGACGTCGGATACGCCATCCACCACGATGCCCACCACGCGGTTGGCGACGTTGAGGATGATGACTACCGTGAGTTCGTTATACGTGATATTGCCGAGTTTGAATTTGATGCGCATGTCCACGATCGGCACGATGATGCCGCGCAGGTTGATCACACCTTTGATGAAGTCGGGCGAATTGGCTATCGTGGTGACCGCATCGTAGCCGCGGATTTCCTGAACCTTGAGGATATCGATGCCGTATTCCTCGTTGCCCAGTGTAAAAGTTAACAGCTCGCGGCTATTGCCATCTGCCGCCTGGCCTTCGTTTGCTTGCATGGTGCCCTCCTTGTGGTTATTTAACGGCTATTTATTTAATTAATGTTGTGATGCCCCTGCGGTACGCCGGGCAAACACCTACGCTTGGGCAAACTTGACCAGCGCGCCGACGTCCATGATCATCGCCACCCGCCCGTCGCCCATGATCGTGGCGCCCGACACGCCAGCCACTTTACGGTAATTGGTCTCCAGGCTCTTGATCACCACCTGATGCTGCCCGACCAGATCATCCACGAATAGCGCAACTTTTTTGCCTTCCGCCTCCAGCAACACCAGGATTCCTTCCGCCGGATTGGCGACCTTGGGCGTAATGCCAAACACCTTATGCAGCGCAATCACCGGCAGATATTCGCCGCGCACATGGATCACCTGCCCCTGCCCGCTGATTTCCTTGATGTCTTCGGCCTTGGGCTGCAACGATTCGATGATGAAACTGAGCGGCACGATGTAAATCTGGTCGCCCACCGCGATGGACAAGCCGTCCAGTATCGCCAGGGTCAGCGGCAGGCGGATGGTGATGGTGCTGCCTTC
>JAUXRN010000260.1 GCA_030681835.1 Actinomycetota bacterium | reverse complement strand
GCCCCGACGCCGCCGCCACCAGCCACGACAGCTGCTCGGCCTGCAACCGCGCGATGTGGGACTCGAGCAAGGCGACCATCGTCACCGCGAGCTCCGGCCCGGCCAGCAGCTCATCGACCACCGACACCATCGGCATCCACGGCGCCGACCGGAAGTCCATCTCCATGACCCGAACCTAGACACCCCCACTGACAGTCGACCCGCCCGCGAAACCGTTCATCCACAACGGTTTCCGCTGAGAACTCTTCATGTGCGGCGACGGTAGGGCCATTGCCCATTGCAGTGCCAGACTTCGAAGGTGGCCACCACGTCGCTATGGGGCAGGACCCCTCGGCAGAGCATCGAGCGCGAATGTGACCGTCGTGGGCGGAAGACCGTGGTGGCCGGCTGTCGAGCGCTGATCCGCGGTGAGCTGGTCGACTCCGAACTCCTCCTGGCGCTCGGTGGTCCGCCGGCTGGCAGGTTTCTCGACGGAGAGAAGCGCCGAGACATGTACTGGCTTCGCGTATGGGGCTTGAGAGGGCTGCTCTGGGCATGGGACGACGCAGCAGTTCCCGAGGTCCGCACGGCGATAGAAGACGAGGCTTGGCGTGTCCGCGAGATGGCGCTCAAGGTCGTTTCGATGCACCTCATCGTCGACCTCCTGCCTGAGGTGGCTGCGGCACGCGACGACGCTGTCGCGCGCGTGAGGCGAGCCGCAGACCATGCCCTCGCCCACCTGACCACTGCCGGTGCCTGACCGCCACGCGTCCGTTCACACACGATCCCCTGAGCGGTCAGGGCAGAAGCGTCACTGCGCCCAGCCGAGCGACCGGCCCACGGCATCGCGCCAGCGTCGATGCGCCTCCGCGTCCACCGGACCGGGCTCGAAGATGCCGGAGGATGCCCGTGTCGTCGCTAGCGCCCGAGTTGAGGGCCAGACCCCGGTGCCGAGCCCCGCGAGGAAGGCAGCGCCCAAGCCGGTGGTCTGCAACTGGGCGGATCGGTCGACGACGACCTGGGCCGCGGTGGCCTGCAACTGGCACAGGAGGTCGTTGGCCGCCGCCCCACCGTCGATGGCCAGGCGCGCCAGCGGCACGCCGCCGTCCGCGGCCATCAGGTCGACCACGTCGCTGACCGAGAAGGCGATCGCCTCCAGGGCGGCGCGGGCGAGGTGCGCTTTCGTCGTTCCCCGCGTGATGCCGATGATCAACCCACGCGCTCCCGGGTCCCAGTCGGGCGCGCCCAGGCCGGTGAGGGCGGGAACGAACACGACACCGCCGGAGTCCGGAACGCTGGCGGCGAGTTCCTCGACCTCGGCGGCCGACGAGATGATGCCGAGGCCGTCGCGAAGCCACTGGACGGCGGCACCTGTCACGAACACCGCGCCCTCGAGCGCGTAGTCGCGACTGCCGTCCGGGTGGCCGAGGGCCACGGTGGTGAGCAGGCCATGCGACGAGCGGGCCGGGGTGCGGCCGGTATGCACCAGCAGGAAGGACCCCGTGCCGTAGGTGCACTTGGCCGCACCTGCGGTGAAGCCGGCCTGGCCGACCAGGGCGGCCTGCTGGTCACCCGCGATGCCGGCGATCGGTGCGTTGATCCCGAGGAAGGACGTCGCATCTGACCGGCCACAGACTCCGTATGACGGGACGATCTCGGGCAGCGCGTGCATCGGAACGCCGAGGAGATCGCACAGTTCCGCACTCCACGCGCCCGTGGACAGGTCGTACAAGAGGGTGCGCGACGCGTTGGTTGGGTCGGTGATGTGGTGCAGTCCGCGGGTCATCCGCGCGATCAGGTACGAGTCGACGGTGCCGACGGCTACCCGGCCCGACAGCACGTGTGCCCAGGTCCGCGGATCGTTCTCCCGGACCCAGGCAAGCTTGGTTCCGGAGAAGTACGGGTCCAGCCGCAGTCCCGTCAACTCCTCCACCCGGGGACCGTGCCCGGACGCGCGCAGGGCTTCGCACATCGCTGCGGTGCGCCGGTCCTGCCAGACGATGGCTCGGCGCGGGGCCCCCAGTGTCTCGCGGTCCCAGAAGCAGACTGTCTCGCGCTGGTTGGTGATGCCGATGGCGGTGATGGAGACGTCGGCGCGGCTGAGCGCCTCGCGGGTCGCCGCAAGCGTGGCGGTCCACATCTCGGACAGGTCGTGCTCGACCCATCCGTCGGCCGGGAAGTGCTGGGGGAACTCCCGGTAGCCCTGGGCGATGACGGAAGCGGAGGAATCGACCAGAAGTGCGGTGATGCCGGTCGTGCCGGCGTCGATGGCAAGGATCGCGTCCACGCGGCTGACCCTAGTGACCCTTGGCCTCCGCCGCGGACCGGATGACAGCGATTACATGCATGGCTAGAGTTGGGGAACGAGTCCTGACATAAGGGGTGCTTGAGTCATGCGCGTAGGCGTTCTCACTGGTGGCGGCGATTGCCCTGGCCTCAATGCGGTGATCCGCGCCGTCGTGCGCCGCGGCGTCACCGAGTACGGCTACGAGTTCGTCGGTTTCCGGGATGGCTGGAAGGGCCCGCTCGAGGGCTCGACGATGCCCCTCGACATCGCCGCCGTGCGCGGGATCCTGCCGCGCGGCGGAACCATCCTGGGGTCCTCCCGGACGAACCCGATCAAGGTCGAAGGCGGCATCGAGCGGATCGAGCAGAACCTCCAGACCCTCGGCATCGACGCACTGGTCGCCATCGGCGGCGAGGACACCCTAGGCGTCGCGACGACGCTCACCGAGCACGGTTTCCACGTCGTTGGCGTCCCCAAGACCATCGACAACGACCTCAGCGCCACGGACTACACGTTCGGGTTCGACACCGCTGTCGGCATCGCCACGGAGGCCATCGACCGACTGCACACCACGGCGGAGTCGCACCACCGGATCCTCATCTGCGAGGTCATGGGTCGGCACGCCGGCTGGATAGCGTTGCATTCGGGAATGGCCGGCGGCGCGAACGCGATCCTCATCCCCGAGGTCGAGTTCGACCTCGACGAGGTGATCGGCTGGGTCGAGTCGCGCTTCAAGGCCAGCTACGCGCCGATCATCGTGGTGTCCGAGGGAGCCCTCCCGAAGGGCGGGGACCTCGTCACCAAGGACACCACGCTCGATGCGTTCGGCCACGTCAAGCTGTCTGGCATCGGTGACTGGCTGGCCCAGCAGATCGAGTCGCGGACGGGGCATGAGGCCCGGACGACCGTCCTCGGCCACATCCAGCGTGGCGGAACGCCGACGGCCTTCGACCGAGTACTGGCGACGCGGTTCGGGCTCAACGCGATCTCGGCCGTGAAGGACGAGGCGTGGGGCACCATGGTCGCGCTGCAGGGCACCGACATCGTTCGCGTGCCGCTGCAGGCGGCGACGGGAGTCCTCAAGACCGTGCCGCTGGCCCGTTACGAGGAAGCGCGCTCCTTCTTCGGGTAGCCGTCGGCCACAACCGGCGCGTCATGCGCCTGCGTGGCCGTGCCCTAACCTTGTCGCATGCCCATGCCGATCACGTGGCCTGACCTGCCGGCTGCCCAGCAGCCGCCGTGGCCCGATGCTGCCGAGCTCCAGGCAGCCGTCGAGGAGCTGTCCACGCTCCCGCCGCTGGTGTTCGCGGGGGAGTGCGACGTGCTCGCCTCGCGGCTGGCCGCCGCCGCGCAGGGCCAGGCCTTCGTACTGATGGGCGGCGACTGCGCCGAGACCTTCGCTGCCAACAACGCGGAGTCCATCCGGGCTCGGCTCAAGACCGTGCTCCAGATGTCGGTCGTTCTGACGTATGCGGCTTCCCTCCCCGTGGTCAAGGTGGGCCGCCTCGCCGGGCAGTACTTCAAGCCGCGCAGCCAGCCGATCGAGAGTCGCGGCGGCGTCGAGCTCACGTCCTACTTCGGCGATGCCGTCAACGCCATTGAGTTCGACGCTGCCCTGCGTCGCCCCGACGCGCATCGTCTTGTCCGCGCGTACAACGCGTCCAGCGCTGCCCTCAACCTCGTGCGCGCCTTCACCCAAGGCGGCTATGCCGACCTGCGCCAGGTCCACGCGTGGAACCAGGACTTCGTCCGGGATTCCGTTGCCGGTCAGCGGTACGAGGCCATGGCCGGGGACCTCGACCGAGCTCTCGCTTTCATGCGGGCCATCGGGGCCGACCCGGAGGAGCTCCAGCGGGTCGAGTTCTACGCGGCGCACGAGGCCCTGTCGATCGACTACGAGCGTGCTCTCACCCGGATCGATTCCCGGACCGGCCTGCCCTACGACGTGTCCGGCCACTTCCTGTGGATCGGGGAGCGGACCCGACAGCTCGACGGCGCGCACGTGCACTTCGCATCCACGATCCACAATCCCGTGGGGGTCAAGGTCGGCCCGACCGCATCACCGGACGAGGTCGTGCAGCTGTGCGAGGTGCTCAACCCCGATCGCATCCCGGGCCGGCTGACCCTCATCACCCGCATGGGCGCGGGCGCCGTCGGCGACGTGCTCCCGAGCATCGTGCAGAAGGTCGACGGCAGTGGCATCCCTGTGGTGTGGGTCTGCGACCCGATGCACGGCAACACCCGCGAGGCCGCCAGCGGCCACAAGACGCGGCTGTTCGACGATGTCGTGGGTGAGGTCGAGGGCTTCTTCGAGGTGCACCGCGCCCTCGGCACGATCCCGGGCGGCCTGCACATCGAGCTCACCGGCGACGACGTGACCGAGTGCATCGGCGGCACCGGCGGCGTGCTCGAAGGCAACCTCGGTGAGCGTTACGAGACTGCGTGCGATCCCCGGCTCAACCGCGAGCAGAGCCTCGAACTGGCCTTCCTCGTCGCCGACATGCTGATCAAGCGGTAGGCCCGATGCCCCGGGCCAGCGAGTACACCCCGGGGCCGTTGCTCGCCGCCGTGTACCAGACCCCGGCCGGGCCCGTCGGTATCGTCGTCGACCCGCATGCCGCGGGCGACCTCGGTCCGGCGGAGTACGGCGCGGTCGTCTCGTCGTCCTTCCGTGGGATCGACGACGCGCTTGGGCACCTGATCACGGTGGGTCGTGATGTCCACCCACGCAGCCCTGTTCCCTTCCTAGTCGACGTACTCGCCCGCTACGGCGACGGAGACCTCGACGCCCTCGAACAGGTGTCGGTGAGCCAGCCCGGCGGGCCGTTCCAGCAGCAGGCGTGGCGGGCGATGCGCACGATCCGCGGGGGCAGCATCGACACGTATGCGGGACTCGCACGTCGGGCCGGCCGTCCGCGCGCGGCCCGGGCCGCAGGCACGGTGTGCTCGTCGAACCTGGTGGCACCGTTCATCCCGTGCCATCGCATCGTCGCATCCGATGGCATCGGTGGATATGGCTACGGCCTGGACATCAAGATCGCGCTGCTGGAGCACGAAGGCGTGCTGCTCTAGCGGTCAGACGATGTTCGCCTCGCCTCGCACGTCGCCGCGCGCGAAGCGCTCGGCGGACAGCGGCGACACGTCGACGAACGGCCGACGCGCGAGGTACAGGTCTCGGATGATCTCGCCCACCGCCGGCGCCTGCAGGAAGCCGTGCCCGGAGAACCCCGTGGCGTAGAGGAAGCCCGGTGTCGTGCTGGACTGGCCGATGAGGGCGTTGTGGTCCGGGGTCACCTCATAGAGTCCGGCCCATCGATGGGCCAGCCCCACGTCGAGCAGCGCGGGACAGCGCCACGACACGGCCTCCATGAGGTCGGCCATCCACTCGTCGCTGTACTCGACGTCGAAGCCCGGTCTCTCGTCCTGGTAGGACATGCCGAAGAGCACGCCCGGTCCTTCGCGGTGCAGGTAGAAGGTGGACGCCGCGTCGATGGTCATGGGCATCGTGTCCGGGAGGAGGGCGGCGGTGGACTTCGCGATCGGCTCGGTGACCAGGATCTGCCGGCGCAGCGGCGTGACGGGCAGGTGCACGCCAGCGGTGCCGGCGATGGACTGCGACCACGCTCCCGCGGCCAGGACCACCGAGGTCGTGCGCACCGCGCCCTGCTTGGTAAGGACGGCGCTCACCTGGCCGTCCTGGGCATCGATGCCGGTGACCTCGACCCCGGTAAGGATCCGCGCGCCGAGGCGCCGAGCAGCGGTTGCATAGCCCAGGACGACGGACTCAGGACTGCAGTACCCGTCCCGGGCGTGGAAGGCGGCCGCGATGACGTCGTCGGTGACGACGCCGGGGCTCAAGGCTGCCGCCTCGTCCGGTGCCAGCATCCGGCTCTCCACGCCGAGGGCGTTCTGCAGCGCCACGGACCGCTCGTAGAGCGAGACCTCGTCTGGCGTCGTCAGGAGGAAGAGATAGCCGGTCTGGTGCAGGTCGATCTCCTGGCCGGGTCGGACCGCGAACTGCTCGAAGGCGTCCAGGCTGCGGGCTCCGAGTACGACGTTGATGGGGTCGGAGAACTGCGCCCTGATGCCTCCGGCCGCCTTCGACGTGGAACCGCTGCCCAGTGCGTCCCGTTCGAGCAAGAGCACGTCGGGCACGCCTGCCTCGGCCAGGTGGAATGCGATGCTCACGCCGATGGCTCCGCCGCCGATCACGACGACGCGAGCGTCGTCCGGGAGCCGACCGCTGCTGGTCATGCGAAGTTGACCCCTTGCGCGAGGGGAAGCTCGTCGGAGTAGTTGATCGTGTTCGTGGCGCGGCGCATGTAGCCGCGCCAGGCGTCCGAGCCGGACTCGCGCCCACCGCCGGTGGACTTCTCGCCGCCGAAGGCACCGCCGATCTCCGCCCCGGACGTCCCGATGTTGACGTTGACGATGCCGCAGTCCGATCCGGCCGACGACATGAAGACCTCGGCCTCCCGCTGGTCCAGGGTGAAGATGCTCGACGACAGGCCTTGGGGCACGCCGTTCTGCAGGGCGATGGCCTGGTCAAGTTCGGTGTAGGCCATGGCGTACACGATGGGGGCGAACGTCTCGCGCCTGACGATGTCGGTCTGTGCCGGCATCCGCACCACGGCGGGACGCGCGTAGTACGCGTCGGGGGTTCCCACATGATGCCGCTCCCCACCGGCCACGACCTTTCCGCCCTCGCGCTCGGCTGCCGCGAGCGCCTCCTGCATGGCGGTGAACGCCGACTCGGAGATGAGCGGACCGACAAGGGTGCCCTCCTCGAGGGGGTTGGCCACGCGCAGCCTGCGGAACACCTCCGCCAGCCGGTGCACGAGCTCGTCGGCCACGCTCTCGTGCGCGATGACCCGGCGCAGCGAGGTGCAGCGCTGGCCTGCCGTGCCGGCTGCGGCGAAGACGATGCCGCGGACGGCCAGTTCGAGGTCGGCCGACGGGGCCACGATCGCGGCGTTGTTGCCGCCGAGCTCGAGGATGGCATGCCCGAAACGGGCCGCGACGCGGGGACCGACGTCGGCGCCCATCCGCTCGGAGCCCGTCGCGCTGACGACGGCCACCATGGGGCTGTCGATGAGCGCCGCGGCCGTGTCGCGTTCGCTGAGCACGAGCTGGTGCACGTCTGATGGGGCGCCGCACGCCGCGATGGCCCGGTCGAGGATGGCCGAGCAGGCGAGGGACGTGAGCGGGGTGAGCTCGGAGGGCTTCCAGACCACGCTGTTGCCGCAGACAAGGGCCACCGCGGTGTTCCAGGCCCAGACCGCGGCGGGGAAGTTGAAGGCGGAGATGACCGCCACGACCCCGCGGGGATGCCAGGTCTCCATGAGTCGGTGGCCAGGGCGCTCCGAGGGCATGGTGCGCCCGTCCAGCTGGCGCGACAGGCCCACCGCGAAGTCGCAGATGTCGATCATCTCCTGGATCTCGCCGAGCGCCTCGGCGGGGATCTTGCCGACCTCGATGGTCACCAGCGTGGCCAGGTCGTCCTTGTGCTGCTCCAGCAGGCGGCCGTACTCCTTGACCAATGCACCGCGACGCGGGGCAGGCACCGCGCGCCATTCCCCGAAGGCCGTCTGCGCGCGGGAGAGCACGTCGTCGACGTCCTGGCGGCTTGCGGCCCGGACGTCGACGAGGCCGGCACCGGTGATCGGCGTCCGCGCCTGCAGGCGGGGTCCGCCGTCAGTGGCCTCCGGGAGCACGGCCCCGCATGCGGCGAGGGCTCGGTCGGCAAGGGTGCGCAGGTCGTCGGTCATGGCGCCAGTCTGCCGTGCCCCGTCTGGCGTGTCTGGGAGCCCAGTGTCCGCAGGCTCAGATGACCCGGATCGTGACGGTGCTCCCACGGGGCACCTCGGTCCCGGCTGGCGGGTCCTGCGAGTAGACCCGGTTCAGGGGAGTGGCGGCCCCCTCGACGACGTTGGCCTGCAGGCCGGCCTTCTTCAGGGCTGCCAGCGCCCGTCCCTTGGGCATGTCGATGAGGTTCGGCACGACCACGGGCGGTGGGCCCTTCGAGACCACGAGGGCTACCCGCGATCCGGAGTCGACCACGGTCCCGGCCTTGGGCTTGACGGAGATGACCACGCCATCGGCGACCGAATTCGAGTACTTCTGCGACACGTCGACCTTCAGCCCGGCCTCCTGGAGGGCATCGCGCGCGGCCCCGACCTTGCGGCCCTCCACGTCGGGCACGGGCACCGGCCTCGGGCCCTTCGACACGACCATGTCGACGGCGGTGCCGGGCTTCTGCGGCGTGCCGGCCTTGGGGTCGCTGGACACGATCGTGCCGGCCTTCGCTTTGTCGTCGAATGCCTCGGTGACCGCGCCCACGAGGAGGTTCGCGCCCGTGATGGCCGACTGTGCCTCGGCCACCGCCATGCCCCTGAGGGCGGGGACGTCGTAGCGCTCCGGGCCCTTGGACAGCACGGCGTTGACCGTGCCCTCGACCTTGATGCCGTCGCCCGCGGGTGGGTCAGTGCTGATGATCGTGCCCGCTTCGGCGGTCTCGCTGAACTCCTCGGCCGACACCGCGATCAGCAGGTTGGTCGCGGCGAGCGTACGGGTAGCCTCCTGCAGCGTCTCGCCGACGACGTCCGGAGTGGCCACGGACTTGCCCGGGCCAGCGGCGACGTACCAGCCGCCCACGGCCGCGAGGAGAACGGCAAGCACGAGTCCGGCGACGACCCAGGGCGCCTTGCTGCGGCGGTAGCGCACCGTCGGCTCCGACCCGGTCTTGGGGACGCCGGAAGGGCGTCCGGGAACCGGCCCGGTCGTCCGCGTCGCGGACGCCCGCGCGCCTGCGGCGACGCCCGCTCCCGCCGCCAGCCGTGCCGTCATGGTGGCATCGACCACGAGGGTGTCGTGGGTGTCGACGAAGGGCCGTGGCGGGGGAAGGATGCCCCGGACCTGGCGCACGTCCGCGAGAAAGTCCGCGGCGTTCTGGTAGCGCAGGGCAGCATCGCGCCGCGTCGCCGTGACGACGAGGGCGTCCACCTCCGCCGGGAGACCCGGCCGCAGGGTCGACGGCGCGGGAACGTCGTTGTTGACGTGCTGGTAGGCCACGCTCAGCGGGCTCTCCCCGGCGTGCGGCACCTGACCGGTGATCATCTCGAAGAGCAGGATGCCTGCGGCGTACACGTCGGAGCGGCCGTCGGCCTCGCCACGCTCGACCTGCTCGGGAGACAGGTACGCGACGGTGCCGATGATCATGCCCTGGGTCACGCTGGACGCATTCGCCTCCAGGGCGCGGGCGAGGCCGAAGTCGGCCACCTTGACCCGGCCGTCGTCGGAGATCAGGACGTTCTCGGGCTTGATGTCCCGGTGGACGAAGCCGGCCGCATGGGCGGCGGCGAGGGCCTCCAGCACGGGGTCGAGGAAGACGAGGGCCTGCTCGGGGGACAGCGGGCCGTACTGGCGAAGGACGTCGCGCAACGTGCGCCCTGGCACGTACTCCATGGCGAGGTAGACCAAGCCGTTGGACTCGCCCTGGTCGTAGACGGCGACGACGTGGCCATGCGTCAGCCGGGCGGCGGACTTGGCCTCGCGCTGGAAGCGAGCCACGAACGCCTGGTCGTGGGCCAGGTGCGCGTGCATGACCTTGAGCGCCACGATGCGGTCGAGCCGGAGGTCGGTGGCCTGGTAGACCGTGGCCATGCCGCCCCTGGCGAGCAGGGAGATGACCTGGTAGCGGCCATCGACAAGGGTGCCGACCAGGCTGCCTTGCCCAGACGTCTCCACCCTTGCGAGTCTAGGTTGGCGTGCCGAAGCCCCGGTGGCGCCACGCCCTCAGCGTGGCCGCCACCCGGGCGTCGGTCGGACCACTCACCCGGACCACGTCGATCCCTGCCGGCTGGAGTCGCTCGCGCACGAGGTCGCCGATCAGCGAGTGGACCCGGGCGCGGTGCTCGGGGCCGTCGCGCTGGCCCGGCTCGGGCACCCATGGCAGGTCGATGTCGCACCAGATCAGCAGCGAGTAGGTACGCGCGTGCGCGATCGCCTGGTCGAGCAACGAGTCGTCGCCGAAGTAGGCGAGGCTGTACACGGCGGTCATCAGGACGGCCGGGTCGGCGACAACCGTGTCGTCGGCACACGTCTCGGCGACCCTGTCTTCAGCCGCGCGCTGCTCGACCAGGATGCCCGCCTGCTCGTCCGCGTGCGGCGGCCGACCCATCGTCGAGACGAAATCGCGCAGGTGCTCGGGGACGACGCAGCCGGGCATCGCGGTGCCGAGCCGTTCGGCCAGCGTGGTCTTGCCCGAGCATTCCCCGCCGAGCAGCCCGATCCTGCGCACTCGGCGGTCCACGCAGGCAGGCTATTCGGTAGCGTCGTGAACCGTGCCCACCCACCTCGCCTACGTCGCCGTCCTGGGCTTCGTGCTGCTCGGCTGCCTGTGGCTCGAGGTCGGCCTGCGCACCCGGGTGCTGGCCCGACCGCGGCGGCTGGCCCTGACCATCGCGCCCGTCGTGGCGGTCTTCTTCGCATGGGACGCGTACGCGGTGAGCCAGGGCCACTGGTGGTTCGACACGGAGCGGATCCTCGGCTTGTACGCACCGGGGTCAGTCCCGGTCGACGAGATCTTGTTCTTCATCACGATCCCCTTGGCATCCGTGCTCACCCTGGAGGCCGTCCGAAGCGTGAGGGGATGGCCCGCCGGCGACGAGGCGCCCGGATCGGGCGGGCGATGACGTACACGCAACTCGGGCTGGCGGCCGTCGTGCTCGTGGCCGTCGTGGACCTCGCAGTGCTGCGGACGCGGCTGCTGGGGCGGCGGGTGTTCTGGGTGTCGTACGCCATCATCGTGTTCTTCCAACTGGTCACCAATGCGATGTTCACGGGCTTCGGGATCGTGCGCTACGACGGCTCCGCGATCATCGGGGGGTCCTCGCCAGTCGACGGAGCCCCTCCATTCATCGGCGACGGCCGACTGGCATTCGCCCCCGTCGAGGACCTGTTGTTCGGCTTCGCGCTCGTGGTCCTGTCGCTCTCACTGTGGGTGTGGTGGGGGCGACGCGGCATCGATCGGACGCCGGAATCGGGCCCGCCCATCTGGCGCCGCCCCTAGCGGGTGCTGCCCCTAGCGGGTGCTGCCGGGGCCGTAGCGCCTACGGGCGCGCCGCGCGCGCACCAGGGCCGGCCCGGCGACAGACAGGCGCCGGCGCATGGGCACGGTCGCCCGCGTCGAGAACACGTCGTAGTCGTTGCGCTCCACCTCGTCGACGATGCCGCAGTAGAGGATGCGCGCGGCCTCGATGCAGTCGCGAGACGCTGGATGCAGCATCTCGATCCCCGGGCGCGCGGACTGCTCGAGGTCGCGGACCCGCTGCACCTGGAAGGCGATGGCCTGCCGGATCGCGGGTGTCATGCGGCGGGCCTCGAGGTCTGCGCGGGTCACGCCGAAGCGGTCCAGGTCCTCGAGGGGGAGGTAGACGCGGCCGCGGTCGAGGTCCTCGCCTACATCCCGGATGAAGTTGGCCAGTTGGAAGGCCACGCCGAGCTCCGTCGCCCGCGGGTAGGCCTCGGGCGTGGTGGGCTCGAGGATCGGGACCATCTGCAGACCGATGACCGCGGCGGACCCGTACACGTACTCGTAGAGGTCGGGGTAGGTCGGATACTCGGTCACCGTCAGGTCCATGGTCATCGAGTGCAGGAAGGCGTCGAAGTGCTCGAGCGGGATCTGCCAGTGCTTGACGGTATCGACCACGGCGATGCAGATGGGGTCATCCGACCGGCCGCGCTCGACATCGTCGAGGAAGGACCGGCCCCAGGCCCCCAGCATCTCCGACTTCTCGGCCTGGCTCAGGGTGGACGCGAGGTCGTCGACGATCTCGTCCGCGTAGCGGGCGAAGCCGTACAGGGCATGGACGTACGGCCGCTTGGCGGGCGGGAGGAGCAGGGTCGCCAGGTAGTACGTCTTGCCGTGGGCGGCGTTGAGCTCGCGGCACCGCTCGTAGGACTCGCGCAGGCGCGGGTCGACGATGCCCGCGGCGTCGAGTTCGCGGGCGCTCACGAGCGCATCCTCGCATCGGCCCGCCATCGCATCGCGTCGGCGCGGCTGGACGCGTCCTCATCCTGCGGCATCAAGCCACCCACGCCGGGGGGTCCCAGCGCCAGCATGCGTTCGCGGGGGCTGGCCAGGAGCAGGACAAGGACGATGCCGATCGCGACCGCGAAGGTGATGGTGTCGGAGATGTCGGTGAGGTTGTCGGCGTTGATGGTGCTCTCGATCATCCCGTGCACCGTGAAGACGCCCGTGAGGAAGACCGCGAGTCGCAGTTCGCGCACGGACAGTCCGGTGGCGGCGAACAGCGGCAGGAACCACAGCAGGTACCACGGCTGGACCACGGGACCGAGCAGGACGACCACGCCGAACGCGAGAGCGGCTCCACGCACCGGGCTCCGGCCGCCGGGCCGCAGGGCGAGGTAGGCCACGGCGAGCAGGGCGACGGCCAGCCCGAGCAGGCGCACGACGGACAGTGCCGTGGAGGCGTCCGCTGTCAGGCCGGCCCAGGTCAGCAGGAGGCCGATGGGCCGCCCGATGGCGGTGGTCGGCGACAGCCAGGTCAGCACCCCGGAGGGAGTGCCGAAGGCGGCCGAGAGGACTCCGGCACCGGCACCCACGACGAGGAAGACCGACGCGAGCGTGCAGGCGGCGACGAGGGCAGTGGAGAGCCAGGCCCGGATGCGGTCCAGCCACGACCCGTCGCGGCCCGCCCACAGCAAGCCGGTGAAGGGCAGGGCCAGCAACGCGATCGGCTTGACGGCCGCCCCCAGCGACACGGCCACGGCCCCCCAGACACAGGAGCGTTCCGCGGCAAGGGCCAGTCCGGTGACGACCAGCCCCACCATCAGGGCATCGTTGTGCGCTCCCGCGACGAAGTGCATGAGGACCACGGGATTGAGCACCCCCAGCCACAGGGCGCGGGCGGGGTCGATGCCGTGCAGCCGTGCGAGGCGCGGCAGGAACCACGCGATGAGCACCACCCCGACCACGGCGGCGAGCCGGAAGATCAGCCCGCCCAGATAGGCGTTGGGATGGGCGAACTCGGCCACGTTTCGCTCGATCGCGAGGAATAGCGGCCCGTAGGGCGTGGGTGACTCGACCCACATCGGGTCGGCTCCGTCATCGAACCACCCGGGGACGACGCTGACGCCTGTTGTCGTCGGGTCATGGCCCTGCGAGAAGACCCGGCCCTGCACGTAGTAGGAGTAGGCGTCCCGGCTGAACAGGGGAGGGGCGAGCAGGAGCGGTGCGCACCACAGGGCGAGGACCTTCGCGATGTCCATGGTCGACGTGACCACGTGGGCACGGCTGCGCGAGAGCAGCTCGTAGCCGATGACCAGCCACGCCTGCAGCAGGATGGCCAGGCCAATGATGACGAGTGCTCGAGCCGCCATGGAACCGGCGAGCGACGTGTGCAGGATCGCGACCACCGGGGCGTCGATCATGCCGGAGCTAGGCGGCAGCCAGCCGACCCCGAGTGCGCCGATGGCGATGAGGCCCGTCCCGGCCAGGCCGGGCAGTCCGTGCCGGAGCGCGAAGGTGGACGACGGCGTCACGACCGGCGGGCGCGGGAGCGGTAGGACGAATCCTTGCCGGTGACTCGTTCCGCGGCCAGCCGCCCGGAGATCAGGACCATGGGCACGCCCACCCCCGGCTGCGTCCCGGAGCCGGTGAACACGACGTTCTCGCCCCAGATGTTGCCGGGCCGGAAGGGCCCGGTCTGGCCGAACGTGTGCGCCGAGGCGAACGGGGCGCCACGCTCCATCCCGCGCGCCTGCCAGTCGAGCGGCGTCGTGACGTCCTCGACCTCGATCGCATCGCCGAAGCCGATGTAGCCGCGTTCCTCCAGCGTCCGGACGACTTCGTCGCGATACCGAGGACCCGTCTCCCGCCAGTCGATCGGGGCATCCAGGTTCGGCGTCGGGAACAGGACGTAGTAGACGTGCTTGCCGTCGGGGGCCAGGGACGGGTCCGAGTGGGTCGGGTTGGTGACCAGGATGCTCGGATCGCTCATGAGCCGCTGCTGGTCGATCAACTCATCGAAGACTCCGCGCCACGACCGGCCGAAGTGGATGTTGTGGTGGGCGATCTTCGAGTACGAAGCCGAGGACCCGGCCAGCAGCAGGAAGCAGGAAGGCGAGTAGGCCAGTCGGCGCACCGACCACGGCTCGTGACCGAGCAGGTCGCGGTAGGCGACGGGAAGGTCAGGATTCAGGACGACGGCGTCGGCGGGGATCCGCTCGCCACCCGACGTGTGCACCGCCACCGCGCGGTTGCCGGACAGTTCCACCGACGTGACCTCGGTCTCGTACCGGAAGGTCACGCCGTGCTTGGCGGCGGCGGCGGCCATGGCGGTCGGCACCGCATGCATGCCTCCGCGAGGGAAGAAGACCCCTGCGACGGAATCCATGTACGCGATGACAGCGTAGATCGCCAGGGCGTCGTAGGGCGACAGCCCCGCATACATGGCCTGGAAGGAGTAGATCCTCTCGGTGCGGGGGTCCTTCAGGTACTGCCGGACCTTCGGAGCAAGCTTGCGGAAGCCGCCGATCGCCGCCAGCCTCGCGAGGTCCGGGGTCAGCAGGTCGAGCGGTGAGTCGATGTTGCGGTCGATGAAGTCCTTCATCTCGTAGCGGTAGAGCCTCGACACGAAGTCGACGTATCGGCGGTAGCCGGACGCCTCTTCCGGCCCGATGACGCGGTCGATCTCGTCAGCCATCTCATCGACGTCCGCGTGAACGTCGAGGACGGAGCCGTCCGGATAGAACGAGCGGTACAGCGGCGCCACGGGATCGAGGGTCAGCCAGTCGGACATCTCCTCGCCAACGCAGTCGAACGCGTCCGCGATCAGGTCGGGCATCGTGAGGACGGTCGGCCCGGTGTCGAACCGGTAGGTGCCGCTCGCGACGTCGAGGTTCAAGCGTCCCGCGCGGCCGCCGGGTAGGGCCTCGCGCTCGACGACCGTGACAGTCCGCCCCGCCCCGGACAGCCGCATCGCCGCGGACAGGCCGGCCAGGCCGGCTCCCACGACCACGACGTTGTCGGTCGGACCCTTGACTGTGCGCATCACACGGTCCGTTGGGTGGCCGCGTAGGCGAGGCCGTGGAGGACGCCACGCGCCGTGGGCTCGAGATCCGTGGTGTCCAGGGCGCCCAAGGCCTCGGCCAGCAGCCGCTCGATGAGTTCCTCGGTGTGGTCCAGGGCGCCGGTGGCGCTGATGATCTCGCGCAGGGCAGCCACCCCGGCCTCGTCGAGACCGGGGTCGCCGAGGTGGCGGCGGATGAGGCCGGCCTGGGCCGGGGTGCTGCGCTCGACGGCGATGGCCACCAGCACGGTCCTTTTGCCTTCGCGCAGGTCGTCGCCGGCGGGCTTCCCGGTCTCGGCGGGGTCGCCGAAGACGCCGAGGATGTCGTCGCGCAGCTGGAAAGCCTCGCCGAGCGGGAGGCCGTAGCCGCTGTACGCGGCGATGACGTCCTCGCCCGCCCCGGCCAGGGCGGCGCCGAGGTGCAGCGGCCGCTCGATCGTGTACTTGGCGGACTTGTAGCGGACCACCGTGAGCGCCCGCTCGACCGAGCCGCCGCCCCTGGCCTGCTCGAGCAAGTCGAGGTACTGCCCGGCCATCAACTCGGTGCGCATCTCGTCGTAGACGACCTTGCCGCGCCGTAGGGCATCGGCCGGCAGGTCGCAGCCGAGCAGCACCTCGTCAGCCCACGACAGGCACAGGTCGCCGAGCAGGATGGCGGCCCCGACGCCGAACGACTCGGGAGAGCCGAGCCACTCCGCGCCGCGGTGGACGCCGGCGAAGCGGCGGTGCGCCGAGGGCAGCCCACGGCGGGTATCGGAGCCATCCATCACGTCGTCGTGGATGAGAGCGCAGGCCTGCAGGAACTCCAGTGATGCGGCTGCGCGCAGCGCCTGGTCGTCATGGTCGCCCGGGCCACCCGCCCCGCGCCAGCCCCAGTAGCAGAACGCCGGACGCAGCCGCTTGCCCCCGGCCAGCAGCGCGGTGAGGGCCTCGACCATGGGGACGAGGTCGTCGCTGACACCGGCGAGCACGCAGGACTGGTGGGCCAGGACCTCGTCGACGACAGCCTGGACCCGGCTGCGCAGGGCCGCCTCGTCGAGAGGGCTGGACTGCTGGGGCACCCTGCGAGCCTAGGGCCATTCGTGCGGAGTGGCTCCCCGTAGTGTGTGCGCATGCAATCGACCGCTTCCCTTGGCGAGATCCTGTCGAGCGGCCAGCGGTCATTCTCGTTCGAGCTCTTCCCGCCCAAGACCGACGAGGGGGAGCGCACGCTCTGGCAGACCGTGCGCGAGATCGAGGCACTGCGGCCCACCTTCGTTTCGGTCACGTACGGCGCGGGCGGTTCCACGCAGGACCGCACCGTCCGGATCACCGGCGAGATCGCGCGCGAGACGACGCTCACCCCTGTGGCTCACCTCACGTGCGTGGGGGCCAGCCGCGACGAGTTGCGCGGTGTCATCGGCCAGTATGCGGCCGAGGGCGTGAGCACGATGCTGGCGCTGCGTGGGGACCCGCCCACCGGGCTCAACACCGAATGGCGGCCGCACCCAGGCGGGCTGCAGCACGCCGTCGACCTCGTTGGCCTGATCCGCTCGCTCGGCACGTTCAGCGTGGGCGTGGCCGCATTCCCCGAGGGGCATCCCGAGTCGACCGATCTCGACCAGGACGCACGCGTCCTGGCGATGAAGCAGGACGCCGGAGCCGAGTTCGCGATCACGCAGTTGTTCTTCGATGTCGCCGACTACGAGCGGCTGGTCGAGCAGGCGGCGGCTCACGGCTGCACGATGCCGATCGTGCCGGGCATCATGCCCGTCACCAACGTCTCGCAGATCCTGCGCTTTACCGAGCTGTCCGGCGCGGCCTTCCCCGCCGATCTCGCCGCGCGGTTCGACGCGGTCGCGGACGACCCCGAGGCGGTGACTCGGCTCGGCGTCGAGGTGGCTGCCACCATGTGCCGGCGGCTCCTGTCCGGTGGCGCCCCGGGCCTGCACTTCTACACCCTTAACCGCTCGCGCTCGACGATCGAGGTGTACGAGGCCCTAGGCCTCGGCGCGCCCACGACGTAGGCCGACGGCATGACGCTCGACGGACTGGCGGCCGCACTGCTCGTCGGCGCCGCCATTGTCCTCGTGTCGATCGTGGGCGCCCGCTTCGCCGGCAGGCTCGGCGTGCCGGGCCTGCTCCTCTACCTGCTGCTCGGCCTCGTCCTCGGGGCCTCGTTCCCCGTCTTCGCCTTCGACGATGCCCAGCTTGCGACGGTGCTCGGCTACAGCGCCCTCGTGCTCATCCTCGCCCAGGGCGGACTGACCACTCGGCTCAGCCAGTTGCGGCCGGTGATGTGGCCGGCCCTGACCCTCGCCACGCTCGGCGTGCTCGTCAGCATCACCGTCGTGGCGATCCCCCTCGTCCTGCTCATGGACGTCGGCGCCCAGCCGGCCATCCTGATCGGCGCCGTCCTCGCTGCCACGGACGCCGCCGCCGTCTTCGCGGTCATGCGGCGGATGCGGATCGGCTCCCGCGTGCGCTCGCTGCTGGAGGCGGAGGCCGGGTTCAACGATGCGCCCGTGGTCGTCCTCGTGTCGGTCGTCGCGAGCGGATCCTTCGGCGCCGACCCCTGGTGGCTGATCCCCATCATCGTCGCGGTCGAGCTGGTGGGCGGAGCCGCCGTGGGCATCGCCTTCGGCTACGCCTCGGCGTGGCTGCTGCGCCGGATCGCCCTTCCCGCCGTGGGCCTCTACCCGATCGCCGCCCTCGCGCTACTCGTGGCTTCCTACGGCCTGGCCGACTTCATCCATGTCTCCGGCTTCATGGCCGTGTACGTGGCGGCCGTCCTGCTCGGGTCAGCCGCCCGCCTCCCGCACCGCCGGTCCATCGTCGGGTTCGCTGACGGGCTGTCCTGGATCGCGGAGATCGGGCTGTTCGTCATGCTCGGCCTGCTGGCCAGCGTGAGCAGGCTGCCTGCGGCGGTGCCGATGGCGCTGGGTGTGGCCGTCATCCTGGTCGTCCTCGCCCGTCCGCTGGCCGCCATCGTGTCGCTGGCTCCCTACCGCTGGCCGCGAAACGCGATCGCGTTCGCGTCCGTCGCCGGCCTGCGTGGGGCCGTGCCCATCGTGTTCGCCGCCATCCCCTTGGCGATGGGCATGCCGGAGGCCGAGATGGTCTTCGACGTGACCCTCATCGTCGTGCTGGTCCTTGCGCTGGTGCAGACCCCCGCGCTGCCCGCGATCGGGCGGCGCCTCGGGGTGGTACTGCCGGAGGAGGCCATCGAGCTCGACGTCGAGAGTGCCCCGCTGGATGGCATGCACGCGTCGGTGCTGGGCATCGAGATACCCGCGGGGTCGGGCTTCGTCGGGACCTTCGTCAGCGAGATCGGGCTTCCGGAAGGGGCGGTCGTGTCGCTCGTCATTCGTGGCAACACGGCGCTCGCCCCCGATGCCCACACGCGGGTCCGGGCCGGCGACCGCGTGCTCATCGTCGCCACGGAAGAAGCCCGCAATGCGACCGAGGAGCGGATCAGGGCGGTTGCCCGCGGCGGCCGGCTGGCCCGTTGGCTCAAGGACTGACCGTCCGAACCACAAGTCGGCGGTGGCAGTGGGGTTAGGGTCGGGCCGTGGCTGATGACCTCACCGGAAACCGAGCGATGGCGATCTCGACGTACAACCGGTGCTGGTACCTGCTCGAGGCGCCGCGTGACGCTGATCGCGACGCCGACCTGCTCAGCGCGGCCTTCGCCTCGCGCTACCACTGGTGCGCCGTCGGCGGCGCCCAGGAGTTGATTGTCGCCGACTGGATGGCCAGCCGGGCAGCTGCTGCCTGTGGCTACGCCGCCTTGGCCGTGGAGTTCGCCGACCGGGCGGCCGCCGGCGTGGCGACGGGGGACCACCCCGCCTGGTTGCGGGCCAGCGTGCAGGAGGGTCGCGCCCGCGCCTTCGCGGCGGCCGGGAATGCGGAGGCCCGGACGGCGGCCATCGCCCTGGCCGAGAGCGAGCTCGCCGAGGAGCCGGACCCGGAGGACCGGGAGCTCATTGCCGAGCAGCTCGCCACCGTGCCGGAATGCCAGCAGCCCGAAGACTGAGGACCAGAGGGCGCTAGCCGGCTTCGCTTGTGCCGGCGTTCGGCCCATACGCGGCCGCCCCCCAGCCAGCCGCGTTGCGTGCCTGGACGAGGATCGTGTAGCCAAGGGTTGGGTCCAGGCCGCTGATCCGGCAGGTCAGGGTCACCGTCCGGCAGACCACGCCCGGTTCGCCAAGTCCCTCGACAATGGGCGAGGCAATGGCCACGTACTCGGTCACACCGCCGCCACCCGAGGCCGGCGCTTGCCAGGAGATCACGGCCGCCCGCTCGGAGCGGGTACTGCGCACCGACAGCGGCATGGTCGGGGTCGCGGGGATGGACGCCAGGGAAGCCGTGACCAGCCAGCCGCGCGGGCCTGGTAACGAGGCATGCACGCGTAGGCCATCCGGGCTCACCGCGAGTTCCTGGGTGCCCATCCCGCGTCGGCCCGCACCGTCCATCGACAAGGTCCCGATGACCTGGCTGGTCGCCGTGTCCACGACCGCGACCAGGCCGTTGGAACCCGCCGGTCCACCGGGGCCGGATCCGGCCGCCGTGACGTACAAGCGCGTGCCGCCTGGACCGAGGGCGGCATCGCGAAGGTCGGCGCCGACCGGGATGGACCCGGCCAGCCGTCCCGACGACAGGTCGACGACGGCGACGAACCCGGGCTGGGGCGGCTTCGGATTCGCCATCGCGTAGGCGCGTCGGCCATCCGGGCTGACGGCGAGTGCGGTCTGCCACCCCTGTCCCGTCGGGCCCACGTCGATGACCGTGCGCACGACGTTCGAGGCGGTGTCGATCACGGCAACGCCAAACCGCGGGTCGTCGACCATGGCGAAGAGCCTGGTCCCGTCGGGATGCACCGCGAGGGAATCGGCCAGTCCCGGCACCGGGATCCTCGCGACGATCGCGCCGTTGGGCAGGGCGTGGACCACCACCTCGCTGTCATCCCAACCGGCGACGTAGAGCCGCGTCCCGTCTGGACTGATCGCTGAGGCGACTGGCGCCCCGCCGCTGCGGAACTGGCCCGCGCCCGTGTTGGTCGCCGTGTCCAGGATCGAGATCCAGCCGGTGGAAGCGCTGGCGACGTAGAGGCGCGACCGATCGGGGCTGAGCGTCACGGCACGGGGGAAGGGCTTGACCGGCACCCGCCGGCTCACCGAGTAGGTGCGCGTGTTGACCACCGTGATCTCACCGCGGGTGTCCTGGGTGGCGACGTAGGCCCGTGTCGAAGTGACGGCCAGGTCCCCTGGGTACGGGCCGACCCGTACCGCAGTCACCCGGACCCCCTTCTGTCCGGGAGCAAGCGGTGCTGCTGCTACCGGCGCAAGGACGGCGGTCGCCATTGCGGTGGTGACCGCCACGCAGACGAGGGTCGTGCGCATCCGTGCCCGTGTCATGTCGGCTCCTAGTCCTGCCTGGCTGGTTGTCTGAAGGGAGTGTGTCAGGCGCGTCCGATGAGGGTGGCGACTATCTCGGCGCTCATGCCGACGAGGGGCAGTCCGCCCCCGGGATGCGCGGATCCGCCGACCAGGTACAGGCCAGGTATCGGGGACGCGTTGGCCGGCCGCTGGAAGGCGGCGCGAGCACCATTGCTCGACGTGCCGTAGATCGATCCGCCAGGCGCCCGGGTCGCCCGCTCGAGGTCCGCCGGCGTGCGTACCTCACGCCAGCCGATGCGGGCGCGCACGTCCATGCCGCGGGCGGCGAGGGTGGCCAGGACGTGGTCGGCATAGTGCTCCGCCAGCCCGGGTGCGTCCCAGTCGACCGTGCGGGAGCCGTCGATGCCGTGACGCGGTGCGTTGACCAGCACGAACCACGCCTCGCTTTCGTCGTCAGGTCGCATGCGCGGGTCATCGGGCACGCACGCGTAGATCGCCGGGTCGTGTACCGGCTTGGCCGGCCTGCTGAAGATGTCGTCGAACTCCGCGTCGTAGTCGGCCGGGAACCACACGTTGTGGTGGGCCAGCCCGGGCGTGCGGCCACGCACTGCCAGGAGCAGCACGAAGCCGGCCAGCGATGGGGTGGCCTTCGCCAGCGCCCGTGCCGCGCGATCGGCCCGCCGGTCGTCGAGGAGGTCCTCGTAGACGTGCGTCGCGTCGGCATTGGCGACGACGACATCGGCCGGCAGGACCTCGCCACCGGAGAGGCGCACCCCGCTGACGGCCCCGTCGGCCAGCTCGATTGCGGCGGCATCCACCCCGAGTCGCATGGCCACGCCCCGCTCGTCGCACCTCGCGGAGAGCGCATCGGCGAGCGTGGCCAGGCCGCCGCCGAGGTGCCACGCCCCGAAGGCCTGCTCGACGTAGGGGATGGTCGCCAGCACCGCGGGGGCCTGGCGCGGATCCGAGCCGGCGTAGGTGGCGTATCTGTCGAGCACCTGACGCATCCGCGGGTCGGACAGGTACTCCTCGCCGAGCCGGCGCAGCGACGTGCGCGGAGCCACCGTGCGCACGTCGCTCGGGTTCGCGAGGGTCAGAAGCGTGCGCCAGCCGGCCAGCGGTGACTGCAGGAACGGCTCGCGCGTGATGCGCCACATCCGAGAGGCGCGGTCGATCAGCCTGAGCCAGTCGTCCGCCGCCGTCCCGCCGAACGCTTCGCCGAAGGCGGCGGCTGCCTTGGCCGGGTCGACGCCGGGGACGACGACGCTGCTGCCGTCGGCGAAGTGGTACGCGAAGCCGGGCTCGACGGCCTGGAGGTCCACTGCATCCTTGAGACGCCCGCCTGTCTTGAGGAAGAGGTCGCGATAGACCGCGGGAAGGGTGAACAGGCTGGGGCCGGTATCGAAGACGAAGCCGGCGCGCTCGTAGCGGGCCAGCTTGCCGCCAGGGGCCAGCGCCTGCTCGACCACCGTGACCGTGTGCCCCTTGACCGCGAGTCGCGCGGCGACGGCGAGGCCCCCGACGCCCGCGCCGATGACGACGACCCGGCTCATGGCTGCCGGACCGGGGCCACGCCCCTTCCCTTCCAGGTGTTGGCGCCGCGCAGGTGTCGTTGCCACGAGACAGCGTTAAGGGCGGTGAATGCAGCGATCGACAACGGCTGCAGGAAGGTGTCCGGGAGGCGCGGCTCGCCGGTGCGCCGGGCCACCATCGCCCGGCTGGCCACTCCCGCCGCATACCCGGCCAGGCCCCAACGGCGCGTGATCGGCCGCCGCGCCGCGACCATCGCCACTGCCGGCACGACGTAGACGCCGACCAAGGCGGCGCAGACGGCAGCAGAGCCGATCGGCCCGCCGAAGGCCGACCACAGCGACTTGGCGTAGCCGTCGGCGACACCCCCGGTGCCCTGGTACATCCGGCACTGGGCGAGGTGCGACCCGTCGACGGTCGCCGTGCGGTGCCCGGCGCGCTTCGCTGCCCGCATCAGCCCGACGTCCTCGAGGACGTCGGCGCGCACAGGCGCGTGCCCGCCGATCGCCCGATACGCCGCGGCGTCAAGGACGAGGAACTGGCCATTGGCCGCCGACAGGGACGGCCGCTGCGAGCGCTCTGCCCAGGCAAGCGGAAGCGTCGCGACCCACGCCCAGGTGACCAGCGGCTGCACGAGCCGCTCGGCCATCCCGTGGGCCAGTTGCAACGGGTAGGGCGCGACGAGGGAGAAGCCGCCGTCACGGAGCGTTGCCACGGCCGCCCGGATCGCGTGCGGGTACAGCATCACGTCGGCATCCACGAACACGAGCACGGTGCCGGTGGCCTCGTCGGCCAGCCGGGCACACGCCCAGGGCTTGCCGAGCCAGCCTTCGGGCAGCGGCGCATCACCGCCGCGCACGAGCCGCAGGCGAGGATCCCGCGCGGCCATCGCAGCGACGATCCCGGCCGTCGCATCGCAGGATCCGTCGTCCAGGACGACGACGTCCAGGGCTGGCAGTCCGGTCTGCGACAGCACCGACTGCACCGTCGCGGCCACGTGCCCGGCCTCGTCGCGAGCCGGGATCAGGACCGTCACCGGCTCGTCGACAGGCGCAGCGCCGGGATCGGGGCGTCGCAGGTACCGGAGGTTGACTGCGGTGTGCACCGCCAGGGCACCCGCGGCGACCGTGCCGGCGCGCACCATGGCGCGCCCGACGGTCGCCATCACCATTGCGGCTGGCTCCACAGACGCCAGAGCCAGGGGGCGATGACGACCCCCATGCACAGGCCGCCCCACAAGGCCACGCCCGGCCGGTCGAAGAACAGCAGGTTGGCTACGACGTTCGACGCGAACACCCAGGTGAGCATGAGGGTGGGGACCGCCTCGCTCGCGACCTTCCGGGGCAGTCGGTCGAGCAGGAACATGAGCACGATCGCGCCGAGCAGCCAGCCCAGGAAGTTCTGGAGCGGGATGCCGGGGATGCCCGGCAGCGCCCAGCCGGCGTCTGCCCACGTCCAGTAGCCCTGACCGACCATCTGCGGGTCCAGGAAGAGATCCCATGAGGCCAGCAGCCAGCCCCCGACGAGGGCCGTTCCCAGGCCCGTCGCCGCCAGCCGCTGGGCGGCAAGGAGCACGGGGTACGACATCATCGCCCACGCCATCGGGATGACAACGGGAACGCCGCCGACCGAAGGGCCCAGCGCATCGGAGTAGGCGTACTCCCCGAACGGGAAGGACGTCTGCAGCCCGAGGAACTCGATGCCCCAGCCGAACACCAGGGAGATGGCCAGGTACCCGGAGGCCCACGCGGCGCCGCGCGTGATGAACGCGTGCGTCGCCGACGACAGGAAGAAGGTCACGACCGTGAGGGCGGTGAGCACGGTGCGGCCGCCCGAGCCGAGCAGCACCCACGTGATCTGCCCGAGGATGGTGAGGCCGGCGAGCGCCCACGGCAGGTAGCTGATCCACCCCGATGGCCCGCCCCCACGGTCGGAGTGCGGGCCGGTGTAGACGCGGACGCTCACGGGTCGAGTCTAGGGTTGGCTGCGTGAGCCCCCGAGCGGACATCGTGGACACCGGATCGCCCTGGGCGGAGTCCGCGCGGATCCGGATCGACGCTCCGGCGCAGGCGATCTTCGACGTGCTCGCCGATCCGGCGATGCACGCCGTCCTTGACGGCTCCGGCACCGTGCAGGGGCTTGTGGCCGGGCCCCAGCGGCTGTCCTTGGGAGCGCACTTCGGCATGGGCATGCGAATCCGGTTGCCCTACCGGACGAACAACACCGTCGTGGAGTTCGAGGAGGGCCGTCGCATCGCCTGGTGCCACTTCTACCGCCACCGCTGGAGATATGAGCTCGAGCCCGTCACGGACGTGGCCACGATCGTCACCGAGACGTTCGATGGCCGCACCTCGCTGTTCCCGCCTGGCCTGCTCGCCATCAATGCCTATGCCAACAACCAGGTGGCCGTGGCCAAGACGCTCGTGCGGCTGAAGCGCCTCGCCGAGACCGGCTCGGCAGACGACGAAGGCGCCGTAACGTGACGGTCGCGGTGATCTTCACGTCGCGCCGCAGCGAGTCGCATGACGAGGAGTACGCAGCCGTCGCGACGCGCATGGAGGAACTCGCCCACGAGCAGCCCGGCTTCATCAGCATCACGGGGGTCCGGGATCCGGTCAGCCGGGAGGGCATCACGGTGTCCTACTTCCGCGATGATGACTCTGCCCGGGCATGGAAGGCGCAGGCCGAGCATCTGCACGCCCAGCGCCGCGGGATCGAGGACTTCTACGAGGAGTACTCGGTGACGGTTGCGGAGGTCATCCGCGACTACCGGTTCGCCCGTCCCTAGGCTGTGCGCGAGCAACACCACCAAACAAGAGAGAGTGTGCCCCGATGTTCAATGACAACGGCTCGTTCCTGCTGGCCCTGTTCGAGTTCTTCCTGTTCTTCGCGTGGTTCATGTGCCTGTTCTGGATCTTCGGGGACATCTTCCGCAGCAAGGACCTCGGTGGCGGCGCGAAGACCTTCTGGGTCATCTTCGTGATCTTCGTGCCGTGGCTGGGCATCCTCGTGTACCTCATCGCCCGTGGCAGCGGCATGCAGGAGCGCCAGATCGAGCAGGCGAAGGAGATCCAGGCCGCGCAGGCGCAGTACATCCAGTCGGTCGCTGCCTCGGGCACGTCGCCCACGGACCAGATCGCGTCGGCCAAGTCGCTCCTGGACTCGGGCGCGATCACGCAGGCCGAGTTCGACTCACTGAAGGCGAAGGCGCTGGCCTGATCTGCGCCGTAAGGACCTCGTAAGGCCCACGCCACTATCGCCCGGTGGCGGGGCGCCGCAGACTCGAGGGACACCGATCAACGGAGGTCCCATGCTCGTCCGTCTGCGCCGCCCCGCCGTCCTGGTACCCACTGCGCTCCTGCTCGTTGCCGTGGTGGGGGTGGGCCTGTACCTCTTCCAGCCCTGGCGGCTCTTCGTGAACACGACGGTCGACGAGGCCTCGCCGCTCGCGGCGTCACCCAGTGCCGTGTCGGCTCCGGCGGTCGTGGTGGACGCAACGACGCCAGCGCCGGAGCAGTCTGAGAGCGTCGCAGCCCAGCCGAAGGTGATCGCCACCGGCGAGTTCATCTCGCACGAGCACGGGACCTCGGGGACGGCGAGCGTGATCGCGCTGCCCGATGGCGACCGCGTGCTGCGTATCGAGGGGCTCGACACCAGCAACGGGCCCGACCTGCGCGTGTGGCTCTCGGATGCGCCCGTGATCGAGGGGCGCGACGGGTGGTTCGTGTTCGACGACGGCGACTACGCCGACCTCGGCGAGCTCAAGGGCAACCGGGGCAACCAGAACTACCGCATACCGGTGAGCGTCGACCTCGAGGACCTGACCAGCGTCACCATCTGGTGCGACCGCTTCTCCGTCTCTTTCGGGGCGGCGGAGCTTGTCGCTGCATGATGGGGGCATGACGGTTGATCGCCACGTCCTGGTCACGGGCGCCACGGGCTTCCTGGGGTCGCATCTCGTGCGCGAGCTGCTCGCCCGGGGGTACCGGGTTCGCGGGACGGTCCGGTCGACCGCTCGCACCGCTGCCTATGCGCACCTGATCGGGCTCCCGGGTGCCTCGTACGGGCTGGACCTGGTCGAGGCCGACCTGACCGAGCCGGACTCCTTCGTCGACGCCATGGCCGGGATCACCGACGTCATGCACGCCGCGAGCCCCTACATCCTCGATACGGCCGACCCGCAGCGCGACCTCGTCGATCCCGCCGTGAACGGAACCCTCGCGGTGCTCGACGCTTGCGCGCGGGCCGGCACCGTCCGGCGGATGGTGCTCACGTCGTCGGTGGCGGCGATCACTGACCAGCCCGACAGCACGCACGTCCTGACGGAGGCGGATTGGAACACATCGTCGACGCTGCGACGCAACCCGTACTACCTGTCGAAGGCGGCAGCCGAGCGGGCCGCCTGGGACTTCATGGGGCAGGCCGGTCGCGGCTTCGACCTCGTGTCGGTCAATCCGTTCCTGAACATCGGGCCTGAGCTGGGCCCGGGCGTGAACACGTCGAACCAGATCCTCGTCGACCTGACGGCGGGCGCCTACCCCGCGATCCTGGCCCTGGCATGGGGGTTCGTCGATGTGCGCGACGTCGCGGTGGCCCACGCCTTGGCCATGGAGACCCCCGACGCATCCGGCCGCTACCTGTGCGCCGGGGAGGTCCTCACCATGCGCGAGGTCATCGGGGTCATGCGCGAGCATCTTCCCCTCTCGGTGCGACTGCCCAGCCGTCCGATGGACAACGCGATCGGCACCGCGGTGGCGAAGGCGGCGTCCTGGTTCCAGCCGGACGGGGCCGGCAGCTACCTGCGCACCCATCTGGGCCGCGTGCCGCAGTACGACACGGCGCGCATCAGGTCCGAGCTGGGGATGACCTTCCGCCCTGTACGTGAGTCGGTGGCCGACACGGTGATCGACCTGGTGTCACGCGGCAAGATCGCGGTCCCCGACGACGGCGTCACGCGGGCGGGCGGCTGAGCACCAGCTTGATGCCGGGCTCCAGCCAGGCCTCGTCTGCTCCGTCCCAGTCCACCACGTGCGTCGGCACGGCCAGCGGGTCCAGCCGGCCGGCTTCGAGCAGGGCCAGCACCTCGGGCAGGTAGGCGCGCGAATCAGCACGGGACGTGTGGAACGTGATGC
Organism: Actinomycetota bacterium; assembly: GCA_030681835.1. Lineage (GTDB taxonomy): Bacteria > Actinomycetota > Actinomycetes > S36-B12 > S36-B12 > UBA10649. The sequence goes on along the minus strand of JAUXRN010000260.1, from coordinate 21,722 downwards.
CGCGCGTGTACATCTGCAGGAGGGGCAGCGCGGCCGGGGTGAAGTGGATTGCGACGCTGGTGAGGTAGCCGTACGCATCCGTCGAGCGAACGGCGCACTCGAGCCCCTGCGCGGTTCCGGTGTTCTCGATGACGATCCCGGCCCGGTCGAAGGACGGGGGCCAGTCGCCGTCGTGCCTGATCGCCTGCGCGCCAAGTCGCGCCGCGACGGCCAGCCGCTCGTCGTCGGAGTCGATGTACCGCACGGAGCCGGCACCGAGGGCGACCGCGCAGGCAACGGCGTACAGGCCGATGGACGCCGCGGCCCCGCCAACGACGAGGACATCGGATCCGGGTCGCTCGGCCAGGTGGCGGCCCACCGTGCGGTACCCATCGACGACGTTGTCCGGCAGGGTCGCAAGCGCGGCCGCCGGGATCGACCGCGGCGCCGGGACGAGCATGTGCTGGGCATGCGGGACGAGGAGCAGGTCGGACATCGCCCCGCCGTGACCGCCGCCGGCCGCGCCGAACCCGAAGGCGGCGCCGGCCCGGGCCGGGTAGGTCTGGCACCCGCCGAAGCGGCCCTCCCGGCACGCCCCGCAGCCACCGCAGGAAACCTGGAAGGGAACGAGTACGAGGTCGCCCACGTGCAGCCCGGCCACGTCACTGCCGAGCGCGGTGACCTCGGCCACCGTCTCGTGACCGACCGGGAAGGGACCGGGGAAGATCCCGAACGCTCCTTGGATGGGGTCAAGATCGCAACGGGCGACCGCCAGCGGGCGCACGAGGGCGGCGTGCTCCTGTGCGAGCACGGGCTCGGGGGCGTCCTGCCAGGCAATGACGCCCGGCTCGACGTAGGTCAGCGAGCGCATGGGCGTGTCCCTTCGTCGGCCGATCCGATCGTCCGTGGTGGAACCTAGCCGCGTCCGCCGTCGCGAGTGCGATCATTCGCCATGGCCGAAGCGTGGAGTGACCTGCCCATCGGGGCGCCGGCACGCCGGGCGTTGGTGGGTGCGGGCCTCGCCAGGCTGGAGGATCTCGCAGGCGTCAGCCGCGCCCAGGTGGCCGCGCTGCACGGCATGGGTCCCAAGGCCCTCGGGATCCTCGAGAGCGCGTTGGCCGCCGCCGGCCTGTCGTTCACGGCCTAGGCGGGTCGTGCCCCTCCCACCTGATAGACATCACTCGTGCGCCTGTCCTCCCTCGCCTCTGCACGCGCGGCGGCGGCCGTGATCGCGGTCGTCATGGCCTTCCAGCTCGCCCTGGTGCTCGGTGCGCCGTGGGGCGATTTCACGCAGGGCGGGGCGTACTCCGGGACGCTGCCTGCGGTGGGACGGGTGGTCGCGGGGATCTCGTTCCTCCTGCTCGGCCTCATGGCTGTCTCCCTCCTTGCGCGGGCCGGCGAGGGCCCCCTGAGGTCGGCGCCGCGAGTGATGGTGGCCATCCTCGGCTGGCTTGCGGTCGTGTACCTCGCCCTGGCGATCGTGGTGAACCTCGCGACACCGTCCATGGGCGAGCGACTGATCTGGGCGCCCGTGTCGGCGGTCGCCTTCGTGCTGGCGCTCCTGACGATGCTGCGGACGCGAGCCGTCCACGCGTGAGGGCGGCCCCCATGCCTCGCAGCACGCCGACGCCGACAGCGCGACTGGCGTTCCGTCCGTGGAACGCGGACGATGCCGAGGCCCTGCTGGACATGTATGGCCGGCCCGAGGTCTACCGCTTCCTGGGGGCCAGCCCCAGCCCGGTGCTCGATGTCGACGATGCCCTCCAGCGCATCGCACGATGGTCGACGCGCATCCGTGACGGCCACGGCGTCTGGGCGATCGTGCGGCGCGAGGTCCCCGAGGGTCGGCCGGTCGGCACTGCGCTCATGGTCGATCTGCCGCGCAGCGACGGAGCCGCGTCCGACGCCGTGGAGATCGGCTGGCACCTCCATCCGGACTGGTGGGGGCGGGGCTACGCCACCGAGGCAGGCGCCGCACTCGTCTCGGCCGCGGCAGCACGCGGCCAGGGCACGGTCCGCGCTGTGCTCTACCCGGAGAACCACGGCAGCGCGGCCGTGTGCGAGCGGCTCGGCATGACCATGGTCGGCATCACGGGGGAGTGGTACGGCGTCGAGCTCGTCGAGTACCGGTTGGACCTGGCTCGGCTCAGTCGTTGATCTCGCGCAGGCCCGGCGTCAGCAGCGCGACGAGCGCCGTCGCCGCGAGGACGACGGCGAGACCGAGGTAGGTGACCTCGACTCCGTAGCCCTCGACGGCAGCGCCCACGGCAAGCATCGCGATCGGCGGCGCTGCGTAGAACGCCGATAGCTGCACCCCGTACACGCGGCCCTGCTCGTCCGGCCGCACCCTGCGCTGCACGACCGTGCTCATCAGCGGGTTGAAGGGGCCCCAGCACAGCCCGAGGGCGAATCCGGCGACGGCCATGACCGGCAGGGCCGGGAGGAGGGCCATGGGCACGATGCTCAGCGCGGTGCCCAGCAGCACGATGCGCATCATGGTCAGGCGGGTCATGCGCCGGGACAGCCAGCCGTAGCCGAACGCGCCGACTGCCGACCCGGCCGCCAGGGCGGCGATGATGATGCCGAGCGACCCCGGGTCGCCGAGCCCCTCGAAGTGCACCGGCAGCAGCACGGCCTCGGTCGGCATGTAGATGGCGGCGAGGACGACGGCGGCGATCGTGATGGTGCGCAGCAGCCGGTCGTGCCACAGGACGGAGAAGCCCCGCACCAGGCCCTGCCAGCCCCCGACATGCTCCCCGGCGGCAATCGCCCGCTCCCGCTCCTGCTGGCCCTGGTCGCGCACCCGCATGACGGCAACGCAGGCAGAGGCCAGGAGGAACAGGCCGAAGGGCGCCCAGAACGAGGGCGCCGCGCCGAAGGCAGCGATCAGGACGGCGGCCAGCAGCGGTCCGATGGTCCAGCCGACGGCGAAGACCCCTTCATGGATGCCGTTCAGGCGGTCCACCGGCATGCGGGCGGCCATGGCGGCATCGGGAATGAGGGCCCGGCGGGCCGTGTACCCGGCCGGGTCGAATGCCGCGCCTACCAGGGCCAGGGCGATGATGAGCGGCAACGTCAGGTCCCCGGCCAGCGCCACGACGGGGATGGCGGCCACGGACAGCGCGGACATCACGTCCGAGGCCACGCTGATGACGCGCCGGCCGAACCGGTCGACGAGCCAGCCCGCAATGGGCGAGACGAGCAGCGACGGGATCGCGCTCACGGCGGCCACCAAGCCGGCGGCCGCTGCCGAGCCGGTGAGATCCAGCACGAGCCAGGGGATCGTGATCATCACGATCGCGTTCCCGACGCCAGACGCCAGGTTGGCCAGCTCGAGCAGGCCGACCGGGAGGTAGCGCGGCCAGTGCCGGCTCATCGGGACATCATGCCGGGCCGCCGGGGGATACTGCAGAGGCGAACCGATCGGGGGGAGCAGGTGATCACGAAGGAGCAGGCATGGGGCAGCCCGACATCGCGACGCACGACGATGTCGTCGCGCTGATCGAGGCCTTCTACGGCCAGGCCTTCCTGGACGACCTGCTCGGCCCGGTCTTCATCGACATCGCCCGCATGGACCTCGCCGAGCACATGCCGGTCATGTGCGAGTTCTGGGAGACCGTGCTGTTCCGGGCCGGCACGTACAAGCGCAACGCGTTGAAGGTGCACGTCGACCTGCACGAGCGTGCAGCCCTGACTCCCGAGCACTTCGGACGGTGGGTGGACCTGTGGCATGCCACTGTCGATGCGATGTTCACCGGCCCGACTGCCGACCTCGCCAAGGTCCAGGGCTCGCGCATCGCGTGGTCGATGAGCCGTCGCCTCATGGGCGAGTCGGGCAGCGAGTTCATCACGATCCATCGCGCGACGCTGTAGGCGCTCGCGCCGACCCGATCGTCAGGGCTGGACGCGGCCGTCGACGAGGTGCACCGTGGCGTCGCACTGGGCGGCCAGTTCGTCATCGTGGGTGGCGAGCACTACCGCGGCGCCCGCGTCCGCCTCGGCCCGAAGGGCGCGGAAGACCACGGCAGCCGTGTCGGCGTCGAGTTCGGCCGTCGGCTCGTCCGCCACCAGGAGGGCGGGCGCCACGGCGAGCGCCCGTGCGACGGCGACCCGTTGGCGCTGGCCGCCGGACAACTCCTCGACCAGTCGCTCAGGGACGTCTGCCAAGCCCGCCCGGGCCAGGCAGTCCTGGGCTTGGGTGCGCGCCTCGGCACGTACGACGCCGTGCAATTGAAGCGGGAGTTCGACGTTCTCCGCGGCCGTCAGCATCGGCAGCAGGCCGTAGCCCTGGAAGACGACGGCAGCGTGGCTCGACCGGTCCCGTGGTTCCACGGAACCGCCATCCGGTTGCAGCAGCCCAGCGAGTACCCAGAGCAGGGTGGTCTTTCCCGCGCCCGACGGGCCGGTGACGGCGAGGATCCTTCCGGGGAGGACGTTGGCATCGACCCCGTCGAGCACATCCCTGCCACCGCGAACGACCACGATGCCGCTCGCCCGCACGGCCACGCCGTCGCGCGGGCGCACGTGCGGCTCGCCCGTCATGTCGGCCTCCGACGGATGTGCACGCCATCATCGGTGCGCTCGACCAGCACGTGCGTCCCGGGCGGCCATTCGGCAACGACGTCGTCCGGCAGGTGAACGCTGCCGTCCTTGCCCACGACGGTGTACTGCTGCCCGCGGTCGCCTTCGTTGCCCACGCGTCCGTAGCGCATCGACACCGTTCGGCCCAGGCGGGCGCCGACCTCGGCGTCGTGGGTCACCACGATCACGGTCGTGCCGAAACGCTCGTTGACGAGGTCGAGCAGGTCCAGGACCGCGTCACGGCCCGCGGTGTCCAGCTGCGAGGTGGGCTCGTCGGCGAGGAGCAGGCCGGGGCCGTTGGCGACGGCCACCGCGAGTGCGACGCGTTGCTGCTCCCCGCCCGCCAGCGAAGGAACCGGCCGGTCGGCGACCTGGCCGAGGCCGACGACGTCGAGCAGCTCGCGCGGTTCCATCAGGTCGCGTCGCGCACTGCGGCGCACCGACCGGTGGGCGAAACGGACGTTGTCAATCGGCGTGCCGTACTGCAGGAGGTTCCGGGCCGCGCCCTGGAGCACGAAGCCGATGCGCTGGGCCCGCAGGCCCAGGAGTGCGCGCTCGGACAGGCCACCGGTCTCCTCATCGCCGATCCACAGTCGGCCGGCAGACGGCGGGATGAGCCCACCGAGCATGCCCAGCAGGGTTGACTTGCCTGAGCCTGAAGGCCCCAGCAGGGCCACGCGCTCCCCGGCCTGCACGACGAGGTCGACACCGCGCACGGCAACGACGTCCACGTCACCCGTCCGGTAGATGTGCACGAGTTCCTCGCACCTCACGCCGAGCCCCCGCGACTGCTTCGCGGTGGCGGGGGCGCTCATTCCTGCACCTGCCTGAGCAACTCGGGTACGGCCTTGCTCGCGATCCGGCGGGATCCAGCATCAGCGACGAGGAGCAGAAGGGCGAGTGCGCCTGCGACCACGACGCCGACAGGCACCCAGGCCGGGCCGAACCACGGGGGTGGCCCGCCCGCGGCTGACGCGCCGAGCAACGCAGGGATGGCCAGGCTGGCCGACCAGAGTCCCGCTGCCGCGCCGAGGGCCACGCCCGTCCCGGCGAGAAGCGACTGCTCGGTTCGCCCGGTCCCGACGAGGGTACGCATGGACGCGCCGAGGGCGCGGAGGGCGGCCAGCTCGTAGCCTCGGCGCCGGGTCACCACGTACGCGGAGGCCAGGAGGGTTCCCGCAGCCAGCGCCAGCGCCAGGAGAGCGGCCAGGACGAACAGGCGCAGTGACAGCGCCTCGCTGCTGCGGTCCAGTTCGGCCGAGCGCGACGCGATGGTCTCCTGCCCGAGGACCACCAGCCCGGCGCGCTCCAAGTCACCGACGGTGTCCGGCGGGGCCGATGCACCGAGCCAGACCATCGCCGTGAACGGCCCGGGGGCGGACTCCATCGCGGCGAGGGCGTAGGGGAGGTCGGTCAAGGTGCCCTGGCTCAGCAGGCGCGGCAATACCCCTTCGCCGCGAGCATCGATGCCGATGAACCGGCCATCCAGCCCGGACACGACGGTGGACGTATCCGGTCGGGCCGCAAGCTCGCTGCCCTGGACGACCGGCAGCCGGTCCGGGTGGTCGGCGACCTGTACCGCGGCGTCGGCCGGCCCATCAAGGCTCACCTGCAGGTCGAGCGTGCCGGCCGTGGCTGACGCAACGGCGGCTCCTGCATCGACCGGGACCTGGATCGAGCTGGCACCGGGGCGCCAGCCGTCCGTTCCCGCGGGGGCCAGGTCGACCGGCCCGAGGGAATCGGAGGCCGCGGAGATGCCGACCTCGGCCTCGACGGTGGTCGACGGAATCCCGATCGGCTGGCGAAACGTCAGGGCCGTCAGGGTGCAGGGCTGGTCCGCACACATCGGCAGGTCGGCCGTCACTCGCTGGCTGCCTTCGGAGAGTTCGCCGGCCTCGATCTCGTGGGGTACTCCGCGAGCGTCCCGCACCGCGACGGCGAACAGCACGCGGGCATCGCCCGAGCGCCGCTCGAGCGTGACGTCCGCGGTGAGCCGGCCCTGCACGGCAATGGAGGGCGAGGGCGATGGCGGGTGCAGCGTGGATCCGATGTCAGCGGCCGTGCTCCCGGCCCACGCCGGATCCCAGGACGACACAGCGGCGAGCCGGGACGCATCGACGGCGATCATCCCGCCATCGCCATTGCTCACGGTGACGGCCGCCAGCGCTGCGTTGCCGTCGGGGTCCACCTCATCGACGGCGGCAAGGAGGGCACCAGGGGAGTCCGTGGCGACCGTGAGGACTGTCGCGGACCCGACCTGTGCCCGGGCCAGTTGGCCGCGGTTTGCCGAGGCGACGAACCAGCCGTCGATGGCGAACACCGCGATGCCGATCGCGAGCGTCAGGAGGACGACGATCCGCAGGCCGGACGGTCGTCGCGCGATGTTGCGCACGGCGATGAACGAGGCCACCGAGGATGACGTCCGCGTGCGCGAGACGGCGACCCGGGCGAGGCGGGGGAGGGCCCGGGCCGCCAGCAGGCCCGCCGCCAGTGCGATGAGGCCGGGGGCGAGCAGAGCCAGTCCATCCGTCGACCCCCGGCGCAGTTGGTAGATGCCGGCGACGGCGAGGGCGACGGCCATCGCATCGACGGCGCTTGACCGCAGGAGCCTGGCCCGGCGTCCGCTCGTGCGACGCAGTTGCTCGAGAACCGGTGCGGTGAGGATGCCGCGGGCAGCCAGGGCTGCTGCCATCGCCCCGCCGAGGCACGTGGCGATGGCAGCGATCAGGGCGACGGGCGTGACCGCGACGTCCGTTCCCGCGCCCAGGTAGGCGCGAGCGAGGAACACGTCCGCCAACCAGGCCAGCGCCAGGCCGATGGGCACGGCCACCACGAGGAGCAGGACGGGCTCGGCCAGCCCGAACGAGACCGTCGATCGCGGCGTCATCCCGCGGAGCTTCGCGAGGGCGATCTCACCCGCGCGCTCCTCGCTGGTCGCCGAGACGAGCAGGAAGAGGACGAACCAGGCGAGCAGCACGAGCTGGAGGGTGACCGCGACCGTCGCGGCCCGCATGGCGTCCACCTGGGACTGGACGCTGTCCAGGAAGGCGGGCAGCCCGCTCGTGGCAACGGTTCGTGCGCCGATGACGTCGTCGGGATTCGGGATGGCAGTGGCGGTCTCCACCGCCGCGCGCATCGCGTCGACGCCGCTGAGCCCGACGGATTGCGCGTCCAGCTGGCGAAGGCTCGACACGCTGACGTCGCCGCTGATGCCTGACATCTTGGCCTCGTCGACAAGGACTTCGTCGAGCCGATCGGGCTGGCCCTCCACCGCGGCCGCACGGAACTGCTGCGGAGTGCCCAGGCCCCAGACCGCAGGGTCTGCCGAGGCCGCGTCATACAACCCGACCACCGTCGCCCGGTCTCGCTCGAGGTCGGCGGTGATGCCGAGTCGCAGCTGCTCGCCCAGGCCCACGCCGGCCTGGTCGGCGGTACGGGCCGACAGCATGGCCTCGCCGGGTCCCCGGGGGCACTGGCCAGCGACGATGATCACGGCTTCGCACTGGCCGCGGTGCCAGCTGACCTGGGCAGAGCCGAGGGCGCCGACGGCGGTGGCGGGCGAGCCGTTGACCACGCTCATGGCGAGGGTCCCGGGCAGGTACCAGGCGTCGAGGGCAGGATCAGCGGCCTGCCGTTCGACGGCGTCACGCACCTCGATCGGCGTGAACTGCGTCTGCCCGGCGACGCCGCCGCGGTACTGGACGCTGGTCGTGACGGTCGGCGCCTGGGCCAGCCCGTCCCTGACCAAGGACTCCTCGGCGCTGTGCGCATACATCGGCCCGAGCGCAGCGCCGCCGACGGCAGCCACCGCCACGAGCAGGACGGCAAGCGATGAGCCGGCTCGCCAGCGCAGCCCCTTGAGGGCCAGGCGCAGCGAGGTCATGGCCGGACGATACGGGCCTGCTGGAAGACCGTGAGGAGGACCAGGGAGGTTCCCAACGTCAGGACGGCCAGTGCGGTCGACCTGGCGAGCGAGCCCGACGCATCGACCTCCTTGCCGATCACGGCCCAGGCCACGATGGCGAGGGCGTAGACCGACTCGCCGAGGAAGATGAGCAGGCGACGATCCTTCGGCGCATGGCGACTGTCCTCATGGGTTGCCGACCCACCGGTCAGGAAGGACCAGAACAGGCCGAAGACGAGCAGGCCTGTCGCGGATGCGCTCAGGAGGAAGCCCATCGGTACCTCAAGGATCGCTGCTTGACGCACCAATGCCGACATCACCAGCAGCAGGAGCAGGAAGCGCGCCCGCTCCCGGGACAGGTGGCCCCGGGCCAGCCAGGCCACGGCCGCGCCAGCCGCCACCAGCACGCCGATGTCGCCGATGTCGCCGGGGCGCCACGCCCAGTCGCCGAGCGCGGCGCCCACGGTGCTGGCCTGGAGCGAGGCGAGGACCACCGCATCGACGGCCGCGATCGCGGCGAGGACAGGACGCCTGCGGCGCTTCAGGAGGATCGAGGCGACGGCCAGTGCCACGATGAGCAGCCACCTCGAGGCGTAGACGGCCCCCTCGGCCGAAAGCGAGTCGATCACGGAGCCCAGGGCGGCCGGATCGGCGTCGGGGGCGAACACGGACAGCCCGATCACGACCATCGTCAGCAGGGCGGTGAGGATGACGATGGCGTTCAGGGCGTATCCGATGGGCAGGCCGAAGCGCCCGGACCGCTCGACGATGCTGGCTGCGCTGCCACCTCGTGGCCCCGCGGAGCCGCCCCGCCGCCTTTCCGCGAGGAGATGCCATGAGCACCAGGCGAGCGCGATCGTCACCGCGGCTCCGGCCAGGTGCCTGAGCCAGTCGACGAGGCCCTCGTCGAGGGCTGACCTCATGTTGTCCACCGTGACCCATGCCTGCCACGCGCCGACGAGCACGACCAGGGCCAGGACCGTCCGCCGCCGCACGGAGCGGCCCGCGAAGCCGACTGACCACGCACTCGCGGAGACCCCGACGCCCACGGCGCTCAAGCCGGCCGCGAATGCCACCGGGCTGGCCAGCAGCGCCAGGTAGGTCAGCAGCAGCGCCGTGGTGGCGATGTCGAACCGCAGCTCGCTGGACGCCTGCCCGAGCACCGTCGCACGGTATGCCGCCACGATGGTCGCCTCGAGCAGGACGAGCAGGACGAGGAAGTCGATGCCGGTGGGACCTGGCCTCCACCACCTCGTGACGCTGTACGCGCCGGCCACGGCCAGGCAGGCGACTGCCAGCCACCAGGCAGCGCCGGCCACCTCGCGGCTGGGCACGGCCATCACGAAGGACCCCAGTACCGCGAGGACGACGGCAAGGATCGTGGCGCGCACGGCCCGGTGCGCTTGCAGCGAGCCGGCCAGGACGAGGGCAAAGGCCAGTCCGAGGACGAACAGCATGAGAGGCACGAGGAACGCGGGGATGACGCTGACGTTCCCGCGCGACGTGTCGGCGACGAACTCGCTCCCGGCGCGCAGGGGCCGGGCCGCCGCGATGGCCGCCAGCAGCAGCGCATACACGGCTGCCACGAATACCCCGATGCCCACCACGAGGGGGGAGTGCCCACGCAGGTGCAGGGTGCCCCGCCGAACCGGATCGATGACGACGCTCGAGGCCAGCCCGGTGACGAAGTCCCGGACTAGCGAGACGTAGCCCGTCATGAATCCTCCGGCCATGGCAGCAGGGTGCCCCGGTCGGTCAGCAGCAGGAAGGTGCCATCAATGCCGATCACCTGCAGTTCCGTCACGGCGTCCGCACTCGGCTCCAGCAGGTCGGTCGCGAGCGGGGCGATGGATCCATCGGCCCCGACCCGGGCGAGCCGCCCGCCCATGGTGGCCAGCACGGAGGGACGCCCGGACACGTCGCCCCACACGCTGGCAGCGTCCCACGCCTCGTCCCGCCAGCGCTCGTCGCCGCTGGAGCGGGCCAGGCCCTGGAGACCGGCGGTGGTGGGCAGCACGACGACGTCACCCGCCTGCTGAGCCGGGCCCCGCAACGATCCCGCGAGCACGGCCGTCCACTCGATGACGCCGGTCGGCGCGATCACGTGGCCATAGCCGTCAGCGTCTCCGACGAGCACGGACCCGTCTGCCAGGGCCGTGAGCGGATCGGTCACGGCGGCCGTCTCGACCGACCAGGCCACGTCGCCCGAGGCGGTCAGCGACCGGACCTGCCCGGCGATGTCGGCGACGACGACGTGCCCGCCGCTCGACACGGGGGCAGCGACGACCGCATCGCCCATCGTCCTCGTCCAGCGCGGCGCGCCGGTCTTTGCGTCGTAGGCGTGCACGCTTCCGTCGAGGGTCGCCACCACGATGGAATCGCCGACGATCGCCGGTGCCCCGGCCGCCACGTCGGGCGTCCTGGCCGTCCATCGCAGCCGGCCGGCGCGATCGATGCTGATGACAGCGCGACGGGTCGTCGTGAGGTAGAGGTCCTGGCCGTCGCCGGTCGCGCCGAGGATGTCGCCGTCCGGATGCTGCATCCACGCCACCGCCAGCGTCTCGGGCGGATCATCGCCCGGCACTGCAGCCGGTGGCTGCATCGGAATCGCCAGGACGTCCTCGCTTGAGGCGTTCACCATCGCCAGCAGGTCACCCGCAACGACCGCGGGCTGCAGCACGGACGGCGACAAGAAGGGCAGCGGTGCCGGTGCGGGGTAGCCAGGCATACCGGGCGGTAAGGCATCCGCGAGCGGGAGGGCGCCTGGCGGATCGACGACGAGGACCACCTGCCCGGAGTCGGTGTCGGTGGACCGGGTGGAACCGCGGCCCAGGCACCATGTGGACCTGGTGTTGCTCGCGAAGAGGTCCGAGCCTTCGAGCCGGATCGACAGTGCCGTCACGATGTCGATGCATCCCTCGTCGTCCGACGCCTCGACGCGGCTCTCGCTCTCGTACTCCGCGATGCCGTTGACCGAGCCTGCCCCGGACCACGTGGACCCGACGACCGGTTCGGCGGGCAGGTCGACGATCGGAGGGGAGTAGGCCAGGGCGAAGCCGTTCGAGCTCGTCTCGGCCACCTTCAGCAGCCCCGTGCTGGCAAGCAGGTAGGCCGAGAAGGTCGTCACGACCTGTCCGTCCGCGTCGACCTTGGCACTCATGCTGCGCAGGACCTCCTGATCCTCGAGTGCACCGAGCTCGTTAGCAGCCGATGCCACCTCAGCCGCGAGGAACTGGTCCGGGATCCCGGTCAGCCCACCCAGGAAGCCCGACACCGCCGAGCTGGCGGTGACGTACTGATCGGCTGCCCCATCGGTGGGCATGACGACGATGGATTCCAGCCCGGCCCCCGGGTCGAGGTACGCCCGGTACCCGGTGGACGGCTCATCGCGCGGTGCGGACCATGCCAGCGACACGCCCGCGAGCCCGGCCACCGCTGCGCAGGCGAGGAACCCCGTCACGGCCCGGATGACGCCCTGCCGTTGCGCCGTCATGCGTCGGGACCATAGCGGCAGCCGGCCGGACACCGATGTTGCGCGAGCGTCAAGGTCGCGAAGGGGTGGTCGCTAGCCGACCTGGACGACCCGAGTGTCGCTGGGGAAGCTGGTGCCGTCCTCGTTCCTGGCATACACCACGACGAGCCACCGACCGGCTGGAACGTTCTGGATGTTGCATGTGCGTCGGGACCCGTACGCGTAGCAGTGCAGGGACGTGCGCGTCGCCGGATTCTTGGCCCAGACACTGTAGCTGTGAATGGGTGTACGACCGGAGGAAGTGGGGGGTTGCCACGCGGTGACGATGGTCGACGGCCCGGACGCCACGGTGAGGGCCAACGGCCACGAAGGCGGCCCTGTCGCAGCAGGCGTGTGCCACATGGGAGCGGAGGCTGGGCCCCAGCCCCTGGCGTTCTTGGCCTCGACGCTGACCATGACGCTGACGCCGATGTCCAGCCCAAAGATGGCGCATCTGTCCCGTTGATCGTTGACACGTGTGCTGGGTTCGACGATGCAGGTCCTGTCTGCACCGCCCGGCACGTCCACCGTGACTCGATATCGGAGCACGGGCATGCCCCCGTCCGAGGTCGGCGGCTTCCATTCCACGTACACACCCTTGTACATGGCGGCAACCCTGACGTCTTCCGGCTTTCGCGGCGGGTTCTGCATTGCCGGTGCGATCGGCGTGGTCCGCAGGCCCGTGCTTGCTGGCCCCTGGCCAACCGAATTGCGGGCGCGCACGACGATCGTGACCGCCTTGCCGTTCACGAGGTCCCTGATCGTGCATGAGCGGGCGGGTGCGTTGACCGTGCAACTTCCCTTGCTGCGCCCCTGCGCCGCGGCGGAGGCGGTGTACGAGAGCACTTTCGATCCGCCGTCCCCGGCCGGTGCCTGCCACTTGACGGTGACCGTCTTATTGCCAGGGGTCACCTCCACGTCCGTCGGGGCACCCGGGGCGGTTTCCGCTGTCGGCGTGCTTTCGCTTCCGCTTTCACTTCCGCCACCGGTCGATGCCCCGGCCGCCGTGCAGCGGGATGGGTCGATCCCCGCCCCGCAGGTGAACCTGACCGGGCCGATCCCCAGGGCGACCCGGCCTGAGGTGTCCAGGGCCGCACCCTCCCAGGTCTGCGCGGTCAGCTTCTGGCCGCGTGAGTACGACACGGTCCCCGTCCATGGCGACATGGCGATGTAGAACGGCTCGCCCTTGGTGAAGAAACACCGGATCGCCCCGTCGCTGCTCGTGTCGCACCCGGTGAACGTTGCCCCGCTCGTCCATTCCCTGATCCGGTTGTAGGCGCCGATCGTGCTGTCCGTGCCCTTGTGCATCTGGACGCCGAGGAGCGAGTAGGGGCCGTTCGTCCAGAGGTACCAGAACGTCGCGTCGATGCCGGCGCGGATGGAGTCGACGAAGGTCCGCGCCACGTAGGCCCCGCTGGTCGTGGCGTCGAAGTCGGTGTGCGGGGTCGTGCCCGGTCCGGCGAGGCCGTAGTTGACCTCGGTGTCCCACACCTGCTTGGCCGCCGCGCGGTCGTCGTTGCTCACGGCGCCCATGAGGATGCTGGTCCATTCGGTGATGCCCGCGTAGCGCTCGACGGGGCTGGCATTACCGGCCGGGTAGGTGTGGATCGACCATGCGTCGAACGGGAAGCCCATCGGCTCCATGGCTGCGGCATAGGGGGCGAAGAAGTTGCGCACGGAGGCGGGCAGCCGCGTCGTCGTCGAGGCGGCCAGCACGATGGTGCCGGGACTGTTGGCCTTGATCCGGTTGTTCGCAAGGGCGGTGAGGTTGGCCATCTGGACGGGCGTGCCCGTCCAGAACGTCCTGAGGTTGGCCTCGTTCCAGACCTCGACGGCAGCGATGCGGCTGCGGTAGCGGCTCATGAGCTCGTTGAGGTAGTCCTTGTAGTAGCTGAGGTCCCTCGGCATCGACGCGGAGCCGACGCCCCAGCGGGGATCCCCGTCGGAGTTGCTCGCGGCCCACTCGGGGGTGAGCCCGGCGACGTACAGCACCTTCGCCCCGGCCGCCTCGACCTGCGCGATGCGCTGGTCGAGCACCGTCCAGACCCAGACCCCCGGCGCCGGGTTCACGTCGCGCCACGCCACGCCCATGTCCCAGAGCCGGATGTACCCGACCGGAACGCCTGGCGCTCCGGTCTCCTCGGGCGCCATTCCGAGGTTGAACTGGTCGGTCGTGACGGCGACATCGGCGACGGCCGGCGTAGTCGTCCAGGGCACCGCGAGCAGCATCGCAGCGGCAAGGGTGATCATGGCCTTCGCGAGGGGCCCGGCGGAAGCGCGTCGAGCCGGATGCGTCATGGGAGATGCTTACCGGACGAACCCGATGCCGGTGCCACAACGGCCGAATGCCAACCCGCGCTGTCCGCGAGCCGACAGGATGGCCGTGGCCGCCGGCGCGCCGCCCGCGCCGCCCGCACCCGGCGGGCCGTCATCGACGAAGGGACCACATGCCTGACGCCAGTTCCGCCCACCCCGTGGCCACACTGTTCGAGGAGCACATGCAGGCCGAGCTCGACGGGGACCTCGAGCGCACCATGGTCACCATGTCGGCCATCCCGCACCTGAACCATGTGCCGGTGCGGGCCGGCGGCCATGGCCGGGAGGCCGTACGCGCCTTCTACGAGGAGCACCTCGTCGGCAAGTTCTTCCCGCCGGATGTGGAGATCTCGCTGGTCTCGCGGACGGTGGACGACCACCAGGTGGTCGACGAGCTGCTCATCGCCTTCACCCACACGCAGGCAATCGACTGGATGCTTCCCGGCGTGGCTCCAACGGGGCGCCACGTGCGGATCCCTCTCGTCGTCATCGTGCGCGCCGATGGTGGCAAGGTCGAGCACGAGCACATCTACTGGGACCAGGCGTCCGTCCTCGTGCAGCTCGGACTGCTGGATCCAGCGGGACTGCCGGTGACCGGCGCGGAGCAGGCAGACCTTGTCGCCGATCCGTCCGGCCCGCACCGCACCGACTACTAGCCCACCCCATCGCCCACCTTGAGGTTGGCGTGGGAATCGGGGCCGGAAAGTCACGCCAACCTCAAGGTCGGCGAGGTCCTAGGCGCCGACCTCGCTGGCCTCGCCGGCGGTGATGCGCAGCAACTCGTCGTACGACGTCGGGAACACGTAGTGCGGATGTCCGCCGGCAGCCCACACCACGTCGAAGCGCGACAGCGCGATGTCGACGATGGTGCGCAGCGGATGCGAATGACCCACCGGAGCCACGCCGCCGATCGCGAAGCCGGTCGCCTTGCGCACCTCGTCGGCGGTCGCCTTCTCGATGTGGCTGACCTCCAGTACCGCGGCCAGCTGAAGGGTGTCGACGCGGTGTCCGCCCGAGGCGATGACCAGCACCGGCTCGCCATCCGCGACGAAGACGAGCGAGCTGGCGATCTGCCCGACCTCCACGCCGAGCGCGTCGGCCGCCTCCTTCGCCGTGCGGGCGCTGTCGTCGAGCTCGCGCACCTCGCCCTGCGCGCCGAGGCGTGCCAGGGCCTCGCGGACCCTGGTGACGGATTGCTGCTCGGCTCGCCCGGGCGATGGCTTCGACATGGGGGAAGGGTACGCGTGCGGCCGGCCGCGCCCAGATGAACGGCACTAGGCTCGCCCCGTCCACGCACGGACCGGGAGGCAGCAGTGTCAGAGATCAAGGACCGTCCCTTCAGCGTCACACTCGTCGTCGCCGTCATCTTCATCAGCGGCATCCTCGGCGTGGTCGCCGGCTTCATGCGCATCTTCGGCTGGGGCGTCGACGAGGCACAGAAGAACGTCCTGGCCGGCTCCATCACCATCGCGATCGGCGTCATCTACCTCCTGGTGGCCAATGCTGTCGCCCGCGGCAGCGGGTTCGCCCGCCTGCTCGTCGCCGTGGTGACGGTCATCAACATCGGCCTGGCCATCTGGGTCATGTTCATCACGCCGGGCCGCTGGCTGGACTCGCTGATCCTCATCTTCCTCGGGCTGGTCGTGCTGGCCTTGCTCTACAACGGCCGGGCCCGCGAGTTCTTCGGGCGCTGACGTGGTTCGCGCGGCGGCCGGCCCGCCGGCCCGCTTCGCCGGCTTCCCGGCGGGGGGCTTCGAACTCTACGAGGCGCTGGCGGGCAACAACACCCGGGCCTGGTGGGCCGACCACAAGGCCGACTACCAGCGTTTCGTGCGCGAGCCGATGGAATCGCTGCTCGAGGAACTGGCCGAGGAGTTCGGCGCGGGGCGCATGTTCCGCCCCTACCGCGACACCCGGTTCAGCAAGGACAAGGAGCCGATCAAGGACCACCAGGGCGGCGTCGTCGATGTTGAGGACGCCATGGGCTACTACGTCCAGGTCTCGGCCAGCGGCCTCATGGTCGGGGGTGGCTGGTACGACGCGCAGGGCGCGCAACTGGCCCGCTTCCGCGAATCGGTCGCCGGGCCCGCCGGCGCCGAACTGGCGGCGATGCTGCCTGCGCTGAGCCGCCGGTTCACGGTCGATGGTCGCCAGATGAAGACCCGGCCGCGGGGATATGACGAGGACCACCCGCGGATCGACCTGCTGCGCTACCGGGGACTTGTCGCGATGCGTACCTATGCAGCCGGGCCGTCGCTCGGCACGCGCGCCTCCCTGTCGAAGGTGCGGGCTGACTGGCGGGCGCTGCGGCCGGCCATCGAGTGGCTGGCCGACTTCGTCGGCCCGGCCTCGGACCCGTCCGCGGAGTAGTGGGGGCTCGTCCGGTGCCACGCACCGAACACGGATAGCGCCCCGAGCACGACGGCCGCGATGAGGACCGTCGGCGGCAGCCACGCCGGCACCGCCGGGCCCTGCCCGGTCAGCAGCAGCGCGACGAGCAGGAGCAACGTCGCCATGGTGGCGAGCAGCAGGGTTGGGCCTCGGCTCACGGATGAGACGGTAGGGCCGCGGGCTGACAACGACAACCCCACGGGCCTCACCAGTCCAGCAGGTCCCTCACGACGCGGGCCTCGCCGTTGTCTCCGATGCGACGACGGTGCCGGTCGTCAGGCGGCCTGTCGCTCCGGCCGCTCCTCACCCCACCAGCTGGTAGAGGCGGAACTGGTCGTGGCCCAGGTCGACGACGTTGACGTGGGCGAAGCCGGCTGCCTCGGCGTACTGGCCCATCGTCGAAGCACGCATGACGGTTCCGGTGCCCGCTGACGGGGTCGCCGACAGCCCGTCGGGCAGGCATACCGTGAGCGAGTAGCCGTACAACAGGCGTTCCATGGGGGAGGCGTTCGGTGTGAAGTTGTCCTCCGTCCGCTCATCGACGACGAGGACGTCCGAACCGCTTCCCAATGCGCGCTTTGCCGCCAGCGCATCGACCGGGCGTCTCATGTCGTGGAGGCACTCGAAGGCGAAGACCGCATCGTAGAAGGGCCCTTCACGCACGTCGGAGATGTCCGCAACGTGGAAGCGCACCCGATCCTGCAGGCCCTCCTGCGCGGCGTTGTGTCGCGCAGCCTCGATGCTGGGGGCATCGATGTCGTACCCATCAACGTGCAGGCCGGGGAAGCCTTGGGCCAGGGCGATGCTCGCCCAGCCCATCCCGCAGCCCACCTCCGCGACCCGGGCGCCGGCACGGCCGAGGCGTTCGCGCACCTCCGGCAGGCGGGCGAGCCAATCCTGCACGAGCAGCCTTCGGAAGATGGGCCGGTTGGCCTGCGCCTGTCCGTGGCGCATTTCGGGTCCGTGGTCCTCCCAGCCGAGGGTCCGCTCACCTCGATAGGTGCGGACGAGCTCGGGCAGCGCCCGGCTCGCCACGATGGAGCAGCGGATTGACGGCGCGAGGAAGGCGAGCGAGTCCTGGTCAAGGAGTACCTCCGCAACCGGTCCCGGCAACTCGAACCGCCGGTCATCGGGCTCGGCCGCAGGGTTGTCGCACGCCAGCAGGCCGCTCGCGGCCTGCGCCTCGCACCACTCGCGCGCGTAGCGAGGCAGGACCCCGGTGCGCTCGGCGAGCCAGCCTGACGAACGCGGTCCTGCGCCGGCGAGCTCCTGGTAGAAGCCAAGCCGGTCGCCGAGGTAGATCGCGTTCAGTTCCATGGCGCCGACGAGAGCGTTGAAGATCCGCTCCGCCACTTCATCCGTGGCCGGCTGCTCCGTCGCAGGCATGACGACCTCCCGAGGACGCGGAGCGCCCGCTACTCCGCTGCCCGACCCCACACGTGCGCTCCGCCCCAGTCGATCGCCTCGACGGGATCGTCGCCGACCACCCAGGCATCGTGTCCGGCGGACAGCCAGTTGACGTCGCCGGGTCCGGCCTCGAACTCGCTGCCGTCGGCCGTCCTGACCCCGATCCGTCCGGCGATCAGGTACTGGAAGTGCGGAGCCTGGCATAGGTCGGTTCCGGCCGCAGGCTTGACGTGCTCGGACCATCGCCAGCCCGGCTGGAGCGTCATGCGCATCACCTTGCCGCCACCGATGTCGACGATCTCGCCGCGGCCGAAGGGGAACTCCAGCACGTCATCCGGCTCCGCGAAGTTCTTCAGTTCGTAACTGGTCATTGACCGTTCCTCTCATCCGGGGGCCGGCGGCGTTACCGCACATCGACGGTGACGGTCGGGCTCGGCAGCTGCTACCCGGATCCACCGGGCAGGGTGAGGCTGACTCGACAGTACTCACGGACCGGTCGACGTCAATAGAGCGCGTTGGCTCACCAGCCCAGCAGTCCCCTCACGACGCGGGCCTCGTCGACCGGGAACTCGGGCCACAGGGCGGGCAGATCCGCCTCTGCGAGGTCGAGCAGGGCGCGGGCGGCCTCCTCCGCCGGCCGAGCGAGCGCGGCGTCTATCCCTGCGGCGATCCGCGGCTCGGCCGTCTCGAAGCGCCGCCAGACGTCGAGCTTGTCGAGCTGCCCGCGTCGGTCGGCTGGCAGCAGGTCGCGCAGCAGGCGCAGCAGGTGCTCGGTGGCGTAGAAGCGAGTGAAGGCGTTCGCGCTGAGCCGCTCGCCACGGCGGGCCCGGCCGGTCGCGATGTAGACGAGGCACAGGAAGTTGCGGAACTCGGCCAACCGGTCCACGGGACTCGGCGCCAGGGAGCGTCCCTGGATTCCGGCGGCCGCCTCGGCGATGCCGGCCTTGTCCACTGCGACCGCGTAGTGGTTGAGTGCGCAGCCGGCGAACTCGCCTCGGTCGAACACCGCGAACTCGACCAGCAGCCCCGACCGGTACAGCACCTTCAGGCCGTGCGGGGTCTCGCGGAACCACAGGGCGATGCCGGCCGGGTCCGGCAGCCACGACAGGTCGGTGCGGTAGCGCTCCGGGGTGCCGTCCTCCGTGATGAGCAGGAAGTCGTGGTCCGACCACTCGTCGCGGCGCTCGACCTGGGCCGACGACCCGGCGAGTACCAGGCCCACGACGTCAGGGTCGGTCTGCGCGGTGGCGACAAGGCGGTCGATGAACGGGTCGTCCGGCATGAGTTGAGGCTAGACGGCGACGCGCTCGCCCGGCTGCGGGACGATCACCGCGACATCGAGCTCCCGCCGGATCCGCTCGGCCAGCGCGTCGGACGCGTCCTGCTCCCCGTGGTTGACGAACACCTGCTTCGGTCGCGGGTCGGCAGACCGTAGCCAGTCGATCAACTCGCTCGCGTCGGCATGGACGGAGAAGGCCTCGATCTCGACGATCTCCGCCCGCACCGCGACGTACTTGCCGTGGATCTTGATCTCGTGCGCGCCGTCGCGCAGCATGCGCCCCGGCGTTCCGACGGCCTGGAAGCCGACGAGCAGCACGGTGTTGCCGCGGTCGGGCAGCAGGGCCTTGAGGTGGTGGGTCACCCGCCCCCCGCTGCCCATCCCCGATGCCGACACGATGATGCGGGCACCGCCGCGGTCGAGAGCCATCGACTGCTCGGGTGTGGTGGCCTCGTGCAGGTTGGGCAGGTCGATGGCGCCTGGTCCTTCCGCTGCCGTCGCCGTATTGATCTCCGCGTCGCCGCCTGCGATCGCGTCGACGTAGACGCGCAGGCCGGCCAAGGCCATCGGGCTGTCGACGTGGATCGGCGACACCGGGATTCGCTGCTGGTCCTGCAATGAGCGCAGCGCCTTCAGCAGGACCTCGGTTCGGTCGACGGCGAACGCGGGGATGACGACGGTGCCGCCACGCTTGAGGGTGCGCGTGATCGCCGCGGCCATCTGGTCCGTCTCCTGCTCGACGTCCTCGTGCTCGCGGTCGCCGTAGGTGGACTCGATCACGATGGCCGTGGCACTGACCGGCTGCGCGGGCGGGGCCAGCAGCGGGTGGTTGCCGCGGCCGAGGTCGCCGCTGAAGACGACGGTGCGAGCCGCCTGGTCGTCGGTGACGGTGACGATGGACGAGCCGAGGATGTGGCCGGCCGGGTCCAGTCGCGCGGTGGCCCCGTCGGCGGGGGAGAAGGCCACGCCGAACTCGACGGGCGCCAGGAGCGAGATCGCCTCCTCGGCGTCATCGATGCCGTAGAGCGCCTGCGGCTGGGCGTGCCGGGAGAAGCCCTTCTTTCGCGCGTAGCTGGCGTCCTCCTCCTGCAGCCTCGCGCTGTCGCGCAGGATGATCGCGGCGAGCGTGGCGGTGTTGGGGGAGCAGTGCACCGGCCCGGAGAAGCCGGCCCGCACGAGCGCGGGCAGGTAGCCGCAGTGGTCGAGGTGCGCATGGCTGAGGACCACGCTGGACAGGGCAGTCGGCTCGACGGGGAAGGTGTCCCAGTTCCGCGAGCGGATCTCGCGCGGGCCCTGGAACATGCCGCAGTCGACGAGGAACTGCGGATCGCCGGGTGCCCCGCGGCCGAGTTGCACGAGGGTCTTGGATCCGGTGACGGTGCCTGCTGCGCCGAGGAAGGTGAGGAACATGCCTCCGGTGTAGCACGGTGGAGGTCGGGGTTGCCGGTCGTAGGACGGACCGGGCTGGCTGGTTCAGCCGGTTCGCCTACTGCAGGTCGATGCGGACCTCCTGGACGGCGACGCGCAGGTCCTGCGCGGTGCCCCACGCGTACACGATGGTGTTCGTGCCCATGTCGTCGCGTCCGGGTCGGTTCCTGATCGTGATCGCGTCCGGTCCGGCGAGGAGGGTGCGTGTGCCGGCCCGGACGAGGTCGACGCGGTAGGTGCCGGCCCGCATGCCGGTGCTGGACTGCCGGGGGTTGGCCACGTCGGCCATGAGCACGCGGCCGTCGGCCCGCAGGTCTATGGGCGGCGCCGCGGCGAGATGGCGGACGGTCAGCCGGCCCATCCCCATGCCGACGGTGCGGGTGTCGTTGACGAACACGCTCGCGGTCGGTATCCCGCGCTCGGACAGATGGGCGGCCACGGTGACGTTGCTGCCGGCCGCGACCCGGGTGCTCGGCAGGGCGAGCAGCGGAGCGGCGGTGGTAGGCGAGGTGTCGTCGGCATACAGGCTGAGGCGGGCGGTGCCGCCAGGGAGCGCGATCGTGCCCGTTCGTCCGGGGGCCAGGTCGTCGATGACGAGCGACCGGCCCGAGTAGACGTCGACCACCCCGCTGGCGGGGAGCGCGTGCAGCACGGTCACGGTAGCCGTGCGGTCGGCGACAGCCGGCCCGGCGGGGAGGACGGCGAGGGCTGCGGCCGCGACGGCGCCGACCGTCACGATATGGGTGACCAGGGTGCGCATGGGGGTCCTCTCCGGGCCGCGGCCGGCCAGTGCCTTCGCGAGTGGGCTTTCATCATGGAGCACATCCGGGATGTCGGCGCGGGGAGCGACCGGCGCCGGGACCGGGGGTTGACGGCTGTCAGGGGCCCGGTCTAGCGTGTGCCTGTGTTCGAACAAGTGTTCGAAC
>JAUXRN010000258.1 GCA_030681835.1 Actinomycetota bacterium | reverse complement strand
CTGGAAGCCACGCCAACCTCAAGGGCGCCGGGGGCTAGGCCTTGCGGACCGGTAGCCGCTTGAAGCCGTGCACGAGGTTCGAGCGCAGGTACTCCGGGGTCCCGTTCGGCACCAGGTCCACGTCGCGGCTGAGCAGGTCCTCGAACATGATCTGGATCTCCAGCCTGGCCAGCGCGTTGCCCAGGCACATGTGCGGGCCGCCACGACCGAAGGTCATGTGCTCGTTGGGCTTGCGGGTCACGTCGAAGGCGTACGGGTCCTCGAACACCTCGGTATCCATGTTCCCCGCGCCGAACCACACGACGACCTTGCCGCCGGCCTTGATCTCCTTGTTGTTGAGGATCACGTCGTGCGTGGCCGTGCGGCGGAAGTGATAGATGGGGCTCGCGTACCGCAGGAACTCCTCCACGGCCCACGGGATCAGTTCCGGCTGCTCGCGCAGCAAGGCGATCGCCTGGGGATTGCGCATGAGGTTGTTCATCGTGTGGGTGATGGTGTGCCGCGTGGTCTCGTTCCCCGCGATCACGAGCAGCAGGAAGTAGTTCCGGAAGTCGCGTGCGTCGATGGGGATCCCGTCGGAGGGCGGGGTGTTCAGCACGATGGACACCAGGTCCTTGCCGTCGCCCCCGCGCCGATTCCAGGCCAGCTCATAGCCGTACTTGAACACCTCGAGCGCCGCCGGGGACCTGAACGGGAGGTCCCGGTACTGCTCGCTCTCCGGTGAGTCCGCCAGCACGTCGGCGTGCTCGGGGTCGGTGTTGCCGACCATGCGGTTGCCCCACTTGATCAGCTGCGGGATGTCGGATTCGGGGACATCGAGCATCTGGGCGAGCACGCGGATGGGGAAGTCCGCCGCGACGTCAGCGACGAAGTCGAACTCGTCGTTCACCAGGGCCCGGTCGAGGGTCGTCGCGGTCAGGCCACGCAGGAAGGTCTCGTAGCCGGCGATCGCCCGCGGGGTGAACTCGGGCTGCAGCATCTTGCGAAGGGCGCGGTGCCGGGTGCCGTCGGTCTCCAGCATCGATCGCCGGATCTCCATCTGCCGAGTGTCGAGTTCCTCGATGCTCACCGCGCCCACCTGGCTCGAGTACGTCTCCGTGTTGCGCAGTACCTCGACGATGTCGTGGTACCGGGTGACCGACCAGAAGCCAGCATTCGGCTCGGGTTCGACGTTCCAGTGAACGGGCGAGTTCTTGCGCAGGTCGTCGAATACGGCCCAGGGTGCCCCGTTCGCGAACAGGTCGAGGTCGGCCAGGGTGACGTCCGTGACGGTGCTCATCGATCCTCCGCTTGCATGATCATTCGGGCCCGAATTATTGGCCAGACTGTAATGCCCCGGCGCCAGTTGTGGGAACCTTTGGCCGCGGCCGGGCAGATTCCCGGCCCACCCGCGAACGAAGGGACGTCCATGGCAGGCCCGCACACCCTCGCCGAGACCGAGCGCGCGGTCGAGTCCCGCCTGTCCGACATGAACCTGGACTTCGAGGCGATGGCGGTGACATCGAACCTCTTCCGCGCCGCCAACGCCGTCCGCAACCACCTCGAGGGAACCGTCCTGAAGCCGCACGACCTCACCTGGACCGCCTTCGTGGTCTTGTGGGTGACGTGGATCTGGGAGGAGGTGGAGACCCGGATCATCGCCGAGGAGGGTGGCTTCTCCAAGGCCACGCTCTCCGGCGTGCTGGCCACCCTGGAGGGGCGTGGCCTGGTCGTCCGGGAGCGCAGTGCCGACGACGGGCGCCTGGTGATCGTTCGGCTGTCGCCCGCCGGGCGCCGACTCATGCGCCGGCTGTTCCCGCTCTTCAACCAGCAGGAGCAGGCCGTCGTCGCGGCCATCCCCGCCACCGACCGCCCGGGCACGGCCGAAGCGCTGCGGCGCATGACCGTGACCGCCTCCGTGCCCCGCTAGCGGCACGACGGCCGCATGGGCGCATTTGCCGAGAGCCTCACCGTCGAGGACCTGGACGCGGACCCGTACGCGGCCTACCGCCGCCTGCGCTCCGAAGAGCCCGTTGCGTGGGTGCCCGCCGTGAACCTGTGGCTGGTCACTCGGGCAGCCGACGTCGAGTACGTCACGACCCACCCCGAGGAGTTCAGCGCAACGGTCGACGGATCCCCTCTCGACCTGTCCTTCGGGGGACCCAGCATCCTCACCGTCGACGGTGAGTCCCACCTCGACAAGCGGCGCAGCCTTGACCGCAAGTACCGCCCCCGCACCGTCGCGGGCTACATCGACGCGCTGGTCCAACCGATCGCGGATGAGTGCCTGGCCCGGCTGCTGGCCCGGCCCGGTCGGCGGGCCGAGCTCATGGCTGAGTACTTCGAGCCCATCTCGGTGCTCAGCCTCGGCGCGGTGCTCGGCCTCGGGCACCTGCCGGCCAGCACGTTGCAGGACTGGTTCCACGGACTGGCCATGGGCGCGACGAACTTCGAGCGAGACCCCACGAAGCAGGCCGAGAACGATCGCACGGCGGCGGCCATCGATGCAGCGCTGCGCCCACTCATGGAGCGGCTGCGCCACGAACCCGACGATTCCACGATCGCCCACATGCTCACGACCGGCCGCGAGCCCGGCAGCCCCCGCCCCGTCGACGAGGTCATGCCCTCCCTCAAGGTGATCATCCTCGGCGGCATGCAGGAGCCGGGGCACGGAGCCGGCTCCTGCCTCGTCGGGCTGCTGCAGGACCCGGCCCAGCTGGACCTCGTGCGTGGGGAGCCCGAGCGCTGGGACGACGCGGTGCACGAGGGCCTGCGCTGGGTGGCCCCCATCGGCACGCAGACTCGCCAGGCGGCGAGCGACGTCGCACTGGGCGGCACCGTGATCCCTGCCGGCGCGCCCGTGGGCGCGGTGGTGGCCAGCGCCTGCCGCGATGAAGCAGCCTGGCCGGACCCCGATCGGTTCGACATCCGGCGCGAGCGCCGTGCCCACGCCGCATTCGGCTACGGCCCGCACTTCTGCGCAGGTCACGCGTTCGCGCGCGACCAGGAGCGAATCGCCTTGCGGACCCTCGTCGACGCGCTCCCCGCGCTGGCCCTCGACCAGGGCCACGACGTGGTCATGCGCGGCTGGGAGTTCCGCGCGCCCACCGCCCTGCACGTCACCTGGTAGCGGCCGCCACCAACTGCCGCACGAGGGCCACCTGGCTCGGGTCGGTGGCGAATGTGTCCTCGGGGTGCCACTGCACGCCACGCGTCCACGCCGGCGCGTCGACCGCCGCCGCCTCGACCGTGCCGTCGTCCGTCGAGGCCAGCACGGTCAGGCCCGTTCCCAGGCGGTCGATCGCCTGATGGTGGTAGCAGGAGATCTCGACGTACTCGGCATCGATGCCAAGGGACGCGCCCGCGTCGGCCAACGACACCTGCTGGACGAGGTGCCGATGGTTCTCCGGCATGTCCACCACGAGGGTGCCCCCACGGACCACGTTCAGCACATGCAGCCCGCGGCACACGGCCAGGAGCGGCACGGCATGGTCCAGGCAGTAGCGGGCAAGGGTGAAGTCGGCCTCGTCCTGCACGGGGTCGACGTCATAGACGGCCTCGTGGCCCGCGTCGCCCCCGTATCGGGACGGGTCCACGTCGCCGCCCCCCGGGAGCAGGACCGCGTCCATGCCGCGCAGCCGGCTGGCCCAGTCGAGTGCGTCGGCGTCCGACCCGGGGAGCAGGACGACCGGATCGCCGCCCGCCGCCCACACGAGCTCGAGCAGCGCACGGGACGCCACCACCCCCCGGGAGCGCAGCGCGCTGGCCGACTCCGTGAACCGGCCTGGGATGGCGATACGGGGGCGGGGCACGGGTCCTCCAGGGGCTGACGCGACAGATCGGGCTGGCTCGGGGGTGACGCGGGACAGATTATCCATTAGGGTCCGAACGAATCGGGCCACCGTGACCCGGTCACCCGGCACAATGGGCGGCTCGTCGCTCATTGTGCCGCGCACATATCGGTCGAGGAAGGGCTGCGATGCCGTCTGCAGTGGTCGCCGGAGTGACGGTGGATACCCGCCACTGGATCGGCGGCCGGCGGGTGGCGTCCACGGAGACATTCGACTCGGTCAGCCCGATCGACGGCACCGTCATCGCGCGGGTGGCCCGCGGAGGCGCCGCCGAGGCGGCTGCCGCCGTCGCGGCTGCCCGAGCCGCCTTCCCGGCCTGGGCAGCCCTGAGCCCCGCTGAGCGCGGAGCAATCCTGCACCGGGTCGCCGACAACGTCGAGGCCCATATCGAGCAGCTCGCGCAGCTCGAGACGGCCGACAACGGGTCGCTCCTGCGCTCGCACCGTCGCGGCGTCATGCCCCGGGTGGTCCTCAACCTGCGGTTCTTCGCCGACTTCGCGATCGAGAAGCTCCAGCACCCCGACTTCGAGACACGTGGGCACGTCAACCACGTCTCATGGGATCCGGCCGGCGTGGCGGTCATCATCACCCCGTGGAACGCGCCGCTCATGCTGGCCACGTGGCGGATCGGCCCGGCGCTCGCCTCGGGCGACACCGTGGTGGCCAAGCCACCCGAGTGGGCCCCCCTCAGCGCCTCCTACTTCGCGGAGCTGGCGCACGAGGCGGGCCTTCCGCCGGGGGTCTTCAACGTGGTGCAGGGCCTCGGCACCGAGGCCGGGGCCGCGCTCACGGCCAATCCCGACATCTCGCGGATCTGCTTCACCGGCTCCGTGCCGACAGCCAAGGTCATCGCGCACGCGGCCGCCGACAACCTGATTCCGTGTTCCTTCGAGCTCGGCGGCAAGAGCCCCACGGTGATCCTCGATGACGCCGACCTCGACCTCGCGGTCGACCTGGCGATCGAGCAGTACGACAACGCCGGGCAGGTGTGCCTGGCGGGCACGCGGCTGCTGGTCCAGGAAGGCATCGCGGAGGCCTTCGCCTCTCGGTTCGCGGAGCGGGCCGCCCAGATCAGGCAGGGCGATCCCCGGGACGAGGACACCCAGATCGGCCCGAACATCCACCTCAGGCACGTCGAGCGGGTCGAGGGGTTCATCGAGCGGGCCAAGGCCGACGGGGCCACCGTGGCGTACGGCGGCGAGCGGAACACCGCCCTCGGCCCGCACTACTTCAAGCCCACGCTGATCGTCGATGCCCCGGCCGGAAGCGAGATCCTCACGCAGGAGGTCTTCGGCCCTGTCCTCACCATGCAGTCCTTCGCCACGGACGCGGACGGGCTTGCCCTGGCCAACGGCACCGAGTTCGGACTGGCCGCCTGCGTCGTCACGGGCAGCAGGTCGCGGGCCAAGGCGTTCACCAAGCACCTGGTCGCCGGGACCATCTGGGTCAACTGCTTCTTCGTGCGCGACCTCGCCGCGCCGTTCGGCGGCTCGCGCAAGTCCGGCGTGGGCCGGGAGGGCGGGATCTGGTCCTTCGACTTCTACGCGGACGTCAAGAACACCGTGTACGCACCCAACGGATGGACCGAGGAGTAATCATGGGCGAGGTTGTCGGCGCGGGACTGCTGTCCCACGTCCCTACGATCATGCTTCCGCTGGAGACCCGGCTCGAGCTGAATGAGGGCAAGGAGATCTCCCTCGTCCCCGCACTCAAGGCGATCCGCGCCGAGAAGTTCGAGACGCTCGACTACGACACCGTGATCGTCCTCGACTCCCACTGGTTCACGACCGTCGAGTTCGTCGTGACCTCGCACGAACTACGGGCCGGCCTGTTCACGGCGGAGGAACTGCCCCGAGGGATGTGCCGGATCCCGTACGAGTGGCGCGGCGACCCTGCGCTCGCGCACGCCATCGCCGCGCAGGCCGATGCGCACGGCACGTGGATCACCGCCATCGACGATCCGTACCTGCCGCTGTACTACCCGTCCATCAACATCTGGAGTTACCTGGGCAAGGGCCTGGACAAGCAGTGGATCTCGCTGAGCGTCGCCCAGACGGGCGACACAGAGGACTACCTGCGCGTGGGCCGGGCCATCCGCGCGGCCATCAAGGAGACCGACCGGAAGGTCATCATCGTGGCCACCGGCTCGATGTCCCACACGTTCTATCCACTGCGCGAGATGCGCGACCACGAGGCCAGCGACCCCTCGCACATCTTCAGCCAGAAGGCCTTCGACATGGACCAGGAGCGCCTGGGCTGGTTCTTCGAGGGGCGCCACGACGAGGTGCTGCGCACGATGCCGGAGTTCCTGACGGTGCGTCCCGAGGGGAAGTTCGCCCACTACCTGATGATGGCGGCCGCCCTGGGCGAGGAGCAGTTCTGCGCACCCGGCGTCCAGTACGGGGACTACGAGAACTCCGTGGGCACGAGCCAGGTGCACGTATGGTTCGACCGCCCGGAAACGGGCTGGACGCGCAAGGGAGCCGCTGCATGACCGAGTACCGACGTGTCCTTCTCGACGGCGCCCCCGTCCTCACGACCCGGCACGGCGACGACCTGGTGTCCCCGGACGGTCGCGTCGTCGCCATCGACGATGCTGTCCACCTGCCTCCGTGCGAGCCGACGAAGATCATCGCGGTTCACCTGAACTACGACTCGCGCACGCAGGAGTTCATGACGCGGCTGCCTGCGGCGCCGACCTACTTCCACAAGCCCATCACGGCGCTCAACTCCCACCTCGGGGCAGTCGTCCGGCCGCAGCGGTGCAAGTGGCTCAACTACGAGGGCGAGATCGTCATCGTCATCGGGCGGACCTGCCGCAACATCTCCCCCGACGAGGCCGGCGACTACATCGCGGGCTACACCGTCGGAAACGACTACGGCCTGCACGACTTCCGCGACACCGACGCCGGCTCGATGCTGCGCGTCAAGGGAGCCGACACGCTCGCGCCGATCGGCCCCGGCCTGGTCACGGACTGGGACTTCCACGACAAGCGCATCCGGACCATCGTCAACGGCGAGGTCAAGCAGGACTCGACGACGGGCGAGATGGAGTGGGACATGCACTACCTCGTCGCCGACATCGCTCGAACCATCACCCTGGTGCCCGGCGACATCCTCTTCTCCGGCACTCCGGCGAACTCCCGGACCGTCTACCCCGGTGATGTCGTCTCTGTCGAGGTCGAGGGCCTGGGCACCTTGACGAACACGATCGTCGAGGGGCCCGCTCCCATCCGCGACGACGTCGGCGCCCAGCCGACGGAGAGCGAGGAGGTGGTCTCCACCGCGATGGGGGGCGACTGGGAGTTCCGGGGAATCCGCACCCCGTCCAAGGATCTCTACCCGTCAACAATCGAGGAGCAGGAGTAATGGTCAGGATCTCGGTCGACATGGACAAGTGCCAGCACTACGGGCAGTGCTGCTTCGAGGCCGATGACGTCTTCAGGCTCGATGACGACGGCAAGCTGGTCTACCAGGCCGAGGCCGACGAGTCGCGGCGCGCCGACGTCGAAAGCGCTGCCGACGTCTGCCCCATGCAGGCCATCACGGTCGAATAGCACGGCCATGACAGGTGCCGGCGGCCCAGGTGTCGTCATCGTCGGAGCAGGCCTCGGTGGGCTGCGTACCGCGGAATCCCTGCGTGCCGCCGGCTACTCCGGCCCGATCACAGTGGTCGGGGACGAGCCCCACCTGCCCTACAACCGGCCACCGCTGTCGAAGGAGGCGTTGGCCGGCGGGGTCGACGTCTCCGGGCTGGAGTTCCGGCGCAAGGCCTCGGTCGACGACGTCACCTGGCGGCTCGGCTCGGCCGCGCACTCCGCCGACCTCGCGGCGCGGACCGTGACCCTCGCCGACGGCACCGTCCTGGACTTCGACGCGCTCGTCGTCGCCTCCGGCATCCGTCCACGCCGGCTTCCCATCCCCGGCCCGGTCCAGGGCCGCCACCTGCTGCGCACCGCCGACGACGCCGAGGCCGTCCGGACCGAGCTCGGGCCCGGCGCCCACGTCATCATCATGGGCGCCGGGTTCATCGGCTGCGAAACGGCCGCCACCGCTCGCAAGCTCGGCGCGGACGTCACGATCGTCGCGCTGGACGAGCAGCCGATGGTGCGGCCCCTTGGGCCCGAGCTCGGAGCGGCGATGCGGCGCCGGCACGAAGCACACGGGGTCCACTTCCACCTCGGCACGACGATCGACGCCTTCCACGGCGCCTCGGACGAGGGCCGCGTTCAGTCCATCGCCCTGAGCGACGGCACCGAGCTGCCCGCGTCGCTCGTCATCGAGGCAGTCGGCTCGGTGACCAACACCGAGTGGCTGCAGGGCAACGGACTGGACCTGTCCGATGGCCTCCTCGTCGACAGCGCCATGCAGGTCGCAACCGACCATGCTCCCGTCGTCGCGGTGGGTGACATAGCCAGGCACCCCAATGCGCTGTTCGACGGGATCCCGCACCGGATCGAGCACTGGAATATGCCCACCGAGACCGGCCGACGGGCAGGCCAGACCCTCGCGGCCCTGCTTGCCGGAGAAGAACCCGACCGTGGTCCGTTCACCGGGATGCCATCGTTCTGGTCCGACCAGTACGACCACAAGCTCCAGTCCTTCGGCATGCCCGGACTGGGCAACCGGTCGGTGCTCGCCGAAGGCGACTATGACGGTCCGTGCGTGGTGGAGTACCACGACGACAGCGGGCTGGTCGGCGTGGTCAGCATCGACAGCACGCCGGCCCTGGTCCCGTACCGCAAGGCGATCATGGCCAGGCCGGTCGTCGCGTGACCGGGGACCGCAGGCCACTGTCCCTCGGGGACCAGCGGGAGGCGGCCCTGGAGCATGCCGCGCGCATCGTCGCGCGGGCCTGGCGGGAGTTTGACGAGGCCCGCGACGTCGAGACGCTCCCGAGCGCGGCAATGGTGGACCTCCTGGAGGAGCCGCTCCCCGAGCATGGGACCGACGTCATCGCGGGGCTCGACCTCGCAGCGGACGTCCTCGATGCCTCCCTTGCCCAGTCCCGGCCGCGCTACCTGGCCTACATCGGCTCGAGCGGACTGGAGGTCGGCGCCCTAGCCGACCTCCTCGCCCACTCCTACGACATCAACCTCGCCCTGGATGCCCGCGGTGCGACACTGCTCGAGAAGCAGACGATCGCGTGGCTGGCCGACTTCCTGGGCTTCCCGGCCGGGGCAGGTTCCTTCACCAGCGGCGGGACCATCAGCAACATCACGGCGCTCGCCGCCGCGCGCGAACGCGCCCTTCCGGGCAGCCGCTCCGCTGGCATGGGCGGGCACCGGGTCAGCCTGTTCTGCTCGGCCGAGGCCCACTACTCCGTCATGCGCGCCGCCGAACTCCTGGGCATCGGCAAGGACAACGTCCGCCCGGTGCCCATCGACGACCGTCGCCGGATGCGCCCTGACCGGCTTGCCGACCTCATCGAGGCGGACGTCGCGGCCGGGGTGACGCCGATCGCCGTGGTCGCGACCGCCGGCACCACCCTGACCGGTGCCGTGGACCCCATCGCCGAGATCGCCATTGCCTGCCGGCAGCGAGCGGTGTGGCTGCACGTCGACGGCGCCTACGGACTGCCCGCGGCGGCCGCGGCCAGCACGGCGCCGCTCTTCACCGGCCTCGACCAGGTCGACTCGGTCAGCGTCGACGCGCACAAGTGGATGTTCGTGCCCAAGGCGTGCAGTGCCCTGCTCGTGCGCAACAAGGCCGACCTCGCCACTGCCTTCTCGCACAACGAGGCCTACATCCCGCACGAGGACGACGAGCTGAACGCGGTGGACGTGACGCTCGAGTACTCCCGGCCGTTGCGTGCCCTCAAGCTCTGGCTGGCTCTCCGGGTCCACGGGGCACCCGCCTTCCGCGACGCGATCGAGGGCAATGTCCAGCAGGCGCGGCTCATGTACGACCTGGCCCGCGATCACCCGCGGTTCGAGGTGCGGCTGCACGAGCCGCAACTGTCCATCACTCCGATCCGACACGTGCTGCCGGGCTGCACGGACCACGACGCGCACAACGAGGCCCTGTGCCGCGCCATGCAGCACGACGGGCGGGTCTATATCTCTCCGGCGATCATCGACGGGCACACCTGGCTGAGGCCCTGCTTCACCAACTTCAGGACAACGCAGGAGGACGTCCGGGTCACCCTGGCCGTGGCGGACGAGATAGGCCAAGCCGTCTGCGGCGGTCACTGAGGGGCGGCGGCTATCCTCCGAGCGTGACTGACGCGGGCGGGCCAGGCGCCGACGGGGTGGCGTTCCCGACGGGCGGCGACGGGCGGCGCAGCACCACGGGCACGGGGCGGGCAATCTTCGCCGACTCCGCCCGCCGCGTCGATCCTGCGCTGGCTGCGCGCATCGAGCACACCTCGGACTGGCGCACCGGCTACATCGCCCCGTTGCGCGACATCGTGCACGCGGCGGCACTGTCGCCCGACGCGGCCATCACGGTGTCGGCTGACGGCCTGGACTCGGCCCACCGCCGGTTCACGTTCGTGCGGTCGGGGCAACGTTCCACGTTGCCGGAGGCGATGGCGCGTTTTCGCGCGTCGACCCTCGGGTCGGTCACGGTGCGAGGTGCCAGCCAGCCCCAGACGGGACTGTCCTTGCCGTACCGCGGGCAGCGTCTCTTCGGCGACGACCTGCGGCGGCAGGCCGACCGTTGGACAGCCGACGGCGTGGCGGAGCCGGGACTGGCCAAGGCCCTCCACCTGCTCCTGGACAACCCGGACTGGCTGGACCTGAGTGACGTTGACATCGCCATCCTCGGAGCGGGCGCCGAGATGGGCCCGACCCGCTCACTCTTGCGATGGGGCGCTCGCGTGCACGCGGTCGACCTTCCCCGCCCGGCCCTCTGGGAACGCCTCATCGCGACCACGCGGAGCACGGCGGGATCGCTGCGCATTCCCATCACCCTCGACGCCGCAGGCGCGCCGCCCTTCGTCGTCGACGGGCTGGTGCACCCCGAGGACGACGCGACTGTGGCCGGCCGCGCTGGCGTGGACCTGCTGCGGCAGACCCCCGAGATCCGAACCTGGCTGGCGGAGATCGAGCATCCATTCGTGCTCGGCACCTACGCGTACGCCGAGGGCGCATTGCACGTCCTGCTCTCCATGGCGGCCGATGCGATCGCCGTTGACCTCCTCGCCAGCCGCCACGACCTGACCCTCGCCTACCTGGCCACGCCAACCGATGTCTTCATGGTGCCCTTCGACGCGGTCGAGGAATCCCGGCGCCGATGGAACTCCCGGGGCCTCGGCGGCCTGGTCCAGGCGCCGTTGCGACTGCTCAGGCAGTTCGAGCCCAACTACCCGCACGACTTCGCCACCGACAGAGGGATCCGCTTCGGCATCAACGATGCGCTGGTGAGCCAGCAGGGGCCAAACTACGCCCTGGCCAAGCGGCTGCAGCGCTGGCGCGCCCTCGTCGCCCGGCATGCCGGGACGCCCGTGTCCCTCAACCTCGCCCCGGCGACCCGCACCCAGTCGGTGGTCAAGAACCGCGTGCTGGCCGCGGCCTACGCCGGCGCCGGGCGGTTCGGCGTCGAGGTGTTCGAGCCGGCCACATCGACGACGCTCATGGCCGCCTTGCTCGTGCACGACCTGCGCAACCCTGCGGCGGCAGCGAACCCGGCCACGCCGCTCGGCAACCCCATGGACCTGTTCGCGCAGGCCGCCAACCACGGGGGGCTGTGGCGCGCCGCGTACGCCCCGCGCAGCATCCTCGGGATGGCCGCCGTGCTCGGGATGTTCGAGTCACGGGCGTGAGTCACCCGACGGTCGCGACCGCCCTGCTGGACCTGTTCGCCCGTCATGGGGTCACCCGTGCGTTCGGCATCCCCGGCGTCCACAACCTGCCCTTCTGGGACTCCGATCCGGCCACGTCGCCGCGCATCGTGAGCGTGCGGCATGAGCAGGCAGCGGGCTACGCGGCCGACGGACTCCACCGGGCCACAGGCCAGCCAGGGATCGCCCTGCTGACCTCGGGGCCAGGCGCCGCCAACGTCGTCGGGGCGTTCGGCGAGGCGGTCGCGAGCGGGTCCCCGCTGATTGCCGTGGCCAGCGAGGTCGGCGTCGCCCAGCGTTCGGCCGGCGGCCCCCGCGGCCTGCTGCACGAGATGGCTGACCAGGGGGCCATGTTCGCCGCGTTCGGCGCCCCCGCCCGCGCAGCGCGCACCCGGCAGGAGGCGATGGCCGCGGCCGTCCTCGCCCTTCGCGATGCATGGGGGCCGCCGCCGCAGGCCTCCTACGTCGGAATCCCGTCCGACATCCTCGGCGAGCCATGGACTGCGGCCATCCCGCACATCCCGCGGCTGCCCGCCCCCGTCGCCGACCCCCACCGGATCGGCGAGCTCGCCGAGATCGTGGGGCAGGCATCTCGGGTGGCCCTGTGGCTCGGCGGAGGCGTGATCGCGGCCGGGGCGGACGAGGCGGCACGCACCCTCGCACACCGCCTCGGCTCCCCCGTGTTCACCAGCTACGCGGGCCGGGGGCTGCTGGCCGGCGACCCTCTCCTCATCGACGTGCCCGTGCACGAGCCCGAGGCTCGCCGGGTGCTGGCGGAGGCGGACCTCCTGCTCATCATCGGCTCGTCGTTCGACGGCATGAACACCATGAACTGGCGGCTGCCGCTGCCGCCGCGACGCGCCGCCATCACCCTCGGCGCCCAGGTGGCGCAGACCGTCGACCTGGACTGCCTCATCCCGGCAGACGCAGCCCATGGGATCGCCGCCCTGCTCGAGGCGCTGGACGCCGACGGGGTCGCTGGGCGCCTGCCGTGGGCCAGCACGAAGCAGGTGCGGCCGGCGGCCATCGACCGGATCCTGGCCGACCCCCGCACGGCCGAGGCGATGCGCATGGTGCAGGCGATCGACGGGGCGTGGCCCGCCGAGGGCGCCGTGGTGTGCGACATGGCGGTAGCGGGCTACTGGTACGGCGGGTACTCCCGGCAGCCGAGGACCCACCGCCTGCAGTACCCGGTCGGCTGGGGAACGCTCGGGTACGCGCTACCGGCCGCGATCGGGCCGGCGTCAGTGGGGGTGGCGACGCTGGCGGTCTGCGGGGACGGAGGGCCGATGTTCGCCTTGGGCGAGCTGGCCACGTATGCCCAGGAGTCGCTGCCGATCACGCTGCTCGTGGTCGATGACGGGGGCTACGGGATGCTCCGCTTCGACCAGCAGGTGTTCGGGCACCCGGAGCGCGGCGTGGACCTGCTCACCCCCGAGTGGGGATCCCTCGGGGCGGCCTTCGGCATCATGGTCGACCGGGTCGCGCACGCGGCGCAGCTCGGTCCGTCCCTTCGCCTCGCGCACGAGGCGAACCTGCGCGGGGAGCCGCGCCTGGTGGTCTGGGAGCAGCGGCTCTACCCGCCGCGGACGACGTCCCCGCGCTGGTCCGAACCCGACTGACGCCGACACCAGCCGCCAGCGTCAATCCCGGGGCACCGGATTGACGCCTCCCGCTGGTGTCGGCGGAGGAGCTAGCTTCCCTGGCCCATCGACCACATTGCCCAGAGCGTCGTGCGGACTTCACGGGGCTGCTGCAGGACCGTCGTGATCGCGTGCGCGACATCGTCTGCGGTCAGCCACTCGGCGAAGCGCGGGTCGTTGTCGACGCGTCCCGTGCCCACGGCGAACTCGGTGCCCACTCCCGCCGGGCAGATCGCGGTGACCCTGATGCCCTTCTCGCGCAGCTCCCTGTCCAGGGCACCGGCCAGCCCGACCTGGGCGAACTTCGTGCCCGCGTAGACCGCCTCGTCCCCGCCGCCGCGGAGCCCCGCCACTGACGAGACGATGACGATGTCACCGCCACCGGTGGTTTCGAGCATGGCGGGCACGGCGGCCCGCACGGCCCACACCGTCCCGTCGTAGTTGGTGTGCATCATGCGCTCGACCTCGGCATCGCTGTGGTCGAGAATCGATCCGTACAGGCCGATCCCGGCGTTGGGGACGATCGCATCGAGCCGGCCGAACGATGCGACGGCCTCGGCAACAAGCCGTCGGCAGTCGTCGGGGCTCTGCACGTCCATCGTGACGGCCTTGGCGTTGCTCGCACCCAGACGTACCACGGCCTCGGCCAGCCGCTCCTCGCGCCGCCCGCCCAGCACGACCTTCGCGCCGGCCTCGACGAGCTGTGTCGCGGCGGCCGCCCCGATGCCTGCCGTGGCGCCGGTGATGGCGACGACTGTGCCGGTCAGGTCGCGGGTCCGGTAAGGCATGAATCCTCCAGTGTGCGTATGGGAATGGCGGCCACTCGCCGTCATTGCCGAACCTACTCCCGACGAGGACGGACGCATCCCGGGGCCGGGCTGGTTTACTCCCTCCATGCCTCGACCGCTGTCCGTCGTCCTGCTCGGCTATGGCCTGGGCGGACGCGTCTTCCACGCACCCCTCATCGCCGCGACGCCGGCGCTGTCGCTGGACGCCATCGTCACGCGAAACCCGGATCGCCAGCGGGAGGCCCAGGCTGCCTACCCGGGTGCCGCGGTGCTCGACACCGCCGAGGCGGCATGGGCTGGCTCGTTCGACCTCGCCGTCATCAGTACCGCGAATGTCACCCACGTGGCCTACGCGCAGGCGGCGCTAGGCGCCGGCATGCATGTCGTCCTGGACAAGCCCATCGCCGCGACGGCCACCGACGCCCAAGGCCTGGCCGACCTCGCCGCGGATCGTGGTCGCCTACTCGTCCCGTACCAGAACCGACGATGGGACAGCGACTTCCTGACCGCCGAGTCGATAGCGGCATCCGGGCGGCTGGGCGTCATCCACCGCTTCGAGTCGCGCATCGAACGCATGCGCGTCGTCCCGAAGGCCGGCTGGCGCGAGTCCGTCGACCCCGAGGACATGGGCGGGGTCCTGTACGACCTGGGAGCCCACCTCGTCGACCAGGCAGTCAGGTTCATGGGCCCGGTCACGTCGGTGGCCGCCTCCGTGCGCACGGTACGCCCACCCGCGGCCACGGATGACGACGTCACCGTGATGCTGGAGCACGTCTCCGGGGGCGTGAGCGTCCTGACCGTCAGCCTGTGCGGCGCCTTTGCCGGGCCACGGCTCACCGTGCTCGGCACCGGCGGTGGCCTGCGGATCCAGGCGAGCGACTCGCAGGAGGCCGCCCTGGTGGCCGGGCTGCGGCCGCAGCCCGGCACGCCTTGGGGAGTGGAGCCCGCGGGCACCGAGGCGGTACTCCGCGAGTACGACGATCAGAGCGTCGCGTCCGAGACGCTCGTGCCGCTGGAAGACGGGCGGTGGCCCGGCTTCTACCCGGCAGTGGCCACCGCGATCGTCGGCGGCGGTCCCGTGCCCGTACAGGTCGGAGACGTCGTCGCCGACCTGCGTGTTCTGGACGCCGCACGGGAATCCGCCACCCGGGGCACGCGCGTCAGCCTCGTCCCTCCCGCAGGTCACGGACCGTCCAGCGGGTGACCTGGGTGTGCGGCCGGCCCGGAACGGCCATCGGCACCGGAGCGCCCAGCCCGTCGTTGACCCCGTTCGGCGGCCCGCTCTGCGGCTCGATGCACGTGGCCATCGGCAGTTGGTCGAACACCACGAACCACGAGCCGTCCGACTGCACATCCACGGCGAGCGCTCCGGGCCACGTGAGCCGCATTCGCCC
Source organism: Actinomycetota bacterium (assembly GCA_030681835.1). Taxonomy (GTDB): domain Bacteria; phylum Actinomycetota; class Actinomycetes; order S36-B12; family S36-B12; genus UBA10649. Next base: position 11,016 of record JAUXRN010000258.1, on the reverse strand, counting down.
GTCCGGTACGACGAGGGCATCGTCGAACGGACCGTATGCGGTCGAGAACGGGACCCGCTCACCCGTCGGCAGGTAGTCGGCCCCGCGGACAGCCACCTCCGTCGCGTCGGCGTCCCAGACCAGTCGCTCGCCGACCCCGAGGTCGCGACGGAACCACGGATGCCAGCCCACGACCGCGGGGAACGGCATCACGCTCGCGATGACCGTGATGGTCGTCGTCAGGGTCGTGCCCTCCAGCAGGTACCGCAATTCGACGGTCATCGGCCATGGCCAGTCGGGGAAGCCCGACCGTCGGAGCAGCAGCGTGGCAGAGGCGTCGGACTGCCGGTGCTCGACGACCTCCAGCGGCCCGGACAGGACCAGCCCGTGCAGGGCCCACGCCTCGTACGTCACGGGCAGGACGACCGCGTCGGCCTCGGAGATGACCGTGTTGTCTCGCAGCCGCCCCGCCCACGGGGCCATCGGGTACATGCCGTACTCGACCGGGTCGTCGCCGTAGGCCGCGAGGAGCGACAGCCCACCTGCCTCCCACCGGGCGATTCGCCCACCGACCGCGGCGTCGACGACGACGGCCATCGGGCCAACCGTCAGGACGCGGGCGTCGACGACGGCGGGCTCAGGACGCAACGGCATGCGGCGAGTCCTCGAAGACGGCGATCGGGTCGGACAGCAGCGCATCGAAGGCGGTCTCGGCGGCACCCAGCAAGGTGCTGTCGCCCCGGAGGGCGGGCACCTCGACCCTTACCTGCTCGCGCGCGGCCGGGAGGGCGAAGTGGATCCGGCGGGCCACCTGGGCGCTCACCCGCGGGAGCAGCAGCCGCAGGTGCCCGCCGAGGACGATGACCTCGGGGTTGAAGAGGTTGACCAGGTTGGCCAGGCCGATGCCGAGCCACTCGCCGACCGCCTGGATCGCCTCCTCGGCCCGGCGGCTGCCCGCCTCGGCCGCAGCAATCACGTCCTCGACCTCGACCTGCTCGCCCCCGAGGCCCGCCTCGCGCACGACCGCGTCACGGCCGATCTCGGTCTCCCAGCAGCCGCGGGCTCCGCAGCGGCAGGTGACCCCGTCCGGATTCACGACCATGTGGCCGATCTCCCCGCCGTACCCGCCGGCTCCCATCATCACGCGGCCGTCGATGATGATCCCGCCACCGATGCCGACCTCGCCGGAGACATAGATCAGGTTGCGTGCCCCGATCCCGACGCCGCGGGCGTACTCGGCGATCGCACCGAGGTCCGCATCGTTGTTGACGACCACGGACGGGCAGACATCGAACTCGGCCATCAGGGCGTCCCGGACGAGGTCGCCCAACGGCGCGTCGACCCAGCCGAGGTTGGGGGCGAGCATCACCCGCCCGTCCGTGTGGTCGACTATGCCGGGCACGCTCACGCCTACGCCCACCCAGGCGGCCCGGTCGGGCGCCTTCGCCAGCACCTGCGCGGTGAGGCTGACGATGTTCCGCACGGCGGCCTCAGGCGTGTAGGAATTGCGGCGGTGCCGTTGCTCCTTGCGCAGCAGCACCGCGCCACCAAGCCCGACCAGTGCGACGATGGTCCGCTCGACCCGGATTTCGAAGGCGACGACGATGGCCGACTCCGCGACGGGCTGGACCATGAGGGACGGACGGCCGACCTGCCCCGCCGACCCGGCGCCCTCGAACACGAGGTTGATCTCAGCCAGCTCGGAGACGAGCACGCCGACCGTGCTGCGGTTGAGGCCGCTGAACGCGACCAGCTCCGACCGGCTCGTCGCGCCCCGCTCGTGCAGATGCCTCAGCAGCCTCGCCAGGTTGTGTCGACGCACGTCGTCCTGGGTGGCCGCTCCCCTCGTCACCATCGGCGCAGCGGCCCGCCTAGGACGGCGCGGAGCGCTTGCGCGAGATGGCGTCGACGCTCGCCGCGAGGAGCAGCACAAGGCCTGTGACGACGTACTGGATGCCCGACTGCTGGGTGATGAGCGGCAGCCCGTTCGCGATCACGGCGATCACCAGACCACCGATGACCGCGTCGAAGATCCGGCCACGCCCGCCGAAGAGGCTCGTCCCGCCGATGACCGCGGCACCTACGGCGAACAGCAGCGTCTGGGCACCGCCAGTGGTGGGTGAGACCGAGTTGTCGCGTGACGCGATCAGGACGCCAGCGACCGCCGCCAGCGTCGAACAGATCATGAAGCAGTAGATCTTGATCGCCTTGACGCTGATGCCGGCCCGACGGGCCGCCTCGGCGTTGCCGCCCACCGCGTAGATGTGCCGCCCGAAGGACGTACGGATGGTGACGAAAGTGAGCCCGACCAGCAGCACGAGGACGACCAGGACGGCCCACGGGACGCCCTGGATGACCGGGATGCAGCCAGCTGGATCGGCCGGGTCGTTCGTGATGCAGGCGGCCTTGCCGGGCCGGACGATCTGGCGCTCCTGGTTGAGCAGGTAGACACCGGCTCCCAGGATCACTGCCAGCGCGACGACCTTGGCAATCCACACGGAGGTGGCCGTGGCCTTGAGGCCCGCCTTGCGGCGCCCGCTGATCGCCCGGAAGGTCACGAACGCGTACCCGAGCACCACGATGGCGAACAGCAGCCAGCTCGTCCACACCGGCATGTTGCGGTTCATGACCGCCAGGAGCTCATCGCTGCGGAGCGTGATGGTGCCGCCCTCGCCGATGATCAGCAGCATGACGCCCTGCAGCGCGAGGAACATGGCCAGCGTGACGACGAAGGACGGGATCCCGAGCCGGGCGACGAGCACGCCGATGACGAAGCCGATCAGGGTTCCGGTCAGGAGCCCGAGGACCAGCGCGATCGGCCAGGCCATGCCCCATGACGTCATGGCGACGGCCAGCACTGCCGCCGAGGTGCCCGCGGCGAAGCCGGCGGACAGGTCGATCTCGCCGAGGAGCAGAACGAAGATCAGGCCCATGGCCAGGACGATGATTGCCGTGCCCTGATTGAGCAGGTTCGCGAAGTTGAACAGGCTGAAGAACGTGTCGGGCTTCAGCGCGCTGAACAAGATGATGAGGGCGATCAGGCCGAGGACGGCCGGCATCGAGCCGACGTCACCGCCCTTGATGCGGTTGAAGTAGTCACGGACGGCCTGCCCGACGCCGCCACTGTCCCCGGCCTCGGGGAGGTCGACGTCAGTGGACTGCGGGGCGCTCATACGACACCGCCCGCGGCCGCGACCTCGGGTTGCAGGCCCATGTCGCCGGACCTGCCCGTGGTGATCAGCTCGACGATCGTGCTGTGCGTGACGTCGCTGACCGGGACCTGCGCTGCCATGCGCCCCAGGTACAGGCAGGCGATGTAGTCCGCGACCTGCATGACGTCGTTCATGTTGTGCGAGATGAGGATGACGCCGAGGCCGTTGTCGGCGAGCCGGCGCACGAGGTTGAGGACCTGCTCCGTCTGGGCGACGCCCAGGGCGGCGGTCGGCTCGTCGAGGATCACGAGCTTGGAGTTCCACAGCACGGCGCGGGCGATGGCGACGGTCTGCCGCTGGCCGCCCGAGAGGCTGGACACCTGCTGGCGGACCGACTTGAGAGTCCGCACGGACAGGCCCTTCAGGGTCTCGGTCGCGCGCTTCTCCATGGCGATCTCGTCAAGGACGACCGCCTTCTTCTCCTCGCGGCCCAGGAACATGTTGTGGACCACGTCGAGGTTGTCGCACAGGGCGAGGTCCTGGTAGACGACCTCGATGCCCAGTCCATTGGCATGCTTGGGGTCGGACACGTGCGCCGGGGTGCCCTCGAACAGGTACTCGCCCGAGTCGAACGGGTAGATGCCGGCGACGCCCTTGACGAGGGTGCTCTTCCCTGCGCCGTTGTCACCTACGAGGGCGGTGACCTTGCCGGCGTACACCGACAGGTCGACATCGCGGAGAACGTGGACAGGGCCGAAGGCCTTGTTCACCGCCCTGAGCTCGAGTATGGGCATGTCTGAATTGGTCATGGCGTCACCTTCTCGCAACCTGTCGATACGGCGGGGAAAATTCAGAAAATGCATCCGGTACGACGGTGGGGGCGAGTGTCTTCACCCGCCCCCACCGCGACTTGCACTGCCCGGGAACCCGGGCAAGGGGGTGCTACATCACGCCGAACTCGGTGCACAGCGCCTTGAGCTCGTCCGTGGTGCAGACCTTCTCGGCGGTGGTGAAGCCGTCAGCGATGACGTCCTTCACGTTCTCCGGGTAGATCGCCTGCGGGACCAGCAGGACGCTGGGAACCTCGGTGCCGGCCTCGCTGTCGGCGGTCATGCCAGTGGCAAGAGCGTCGGCAGCAGCGGTGTCACCATTGATGAGCGCCACCGCGAGTGCGGCGGCGGCGTCGGCCTCCTGCTTGACGGCCTTGTAGACGGTCATGCACTGGGTGCCCATGAGAACGCGCTGCAGGCCCTCGTCAGTGGCATCCTGGCCAGTGACGAAGATCTTGCCGGCCTGGCCGTTGCGGTCGAGCACCGCGATAACTGCGCCGCCGAGGCCGTCATTTGCTGACGCAACGCCGACGAAGTCGCCGTTGGCCTCGGTGTACATCTGCTCGAAGATCGTGCCGGCCTTCGTGTTGTCCCAGTCGGGTACGGACTGGTCAGCAGTCGGGGTGAAGCCAGCGGCCTCGATCGCAGCCGAGTAGCCCTGCTTGAACAGCGTCGCGTTGTTGTCGGTCGGCGAGCCGTTCAGGTAGGCAACCGGGCCCTCGGTGATGCCCGCGTCGTTCAGGCACTTGACGAGGCCCTCGCCGATGGTGGTGCCGACGGCCACGTTGTCGAAGGACACGTAGTACTGGGCACCGCCGCCGAGCGTGAGGCGGTCATAGTCGATGACGGGAACGCCAGCGGCGGTCGCCTTGGCGATGACCGCGGCAGCCGACGGGCTGTCGAGGTTCACGATGAGGAGCGCACCGCAGCCGCTGGCCAGCATGCCGTCGGCGATGGTGGCGAACTTCGCCTTGTCACCATTGGCGTTCTGGATGTCGTACTCGACGCCAGCGGCCGTGAAGGCCTCCTCGAGGAACGGCCGGTCGGCCGTCTCCCAGCGCGCGGACGAGGCCGCGTCGGGAAGGATGACGCATGCCTTGCCACCGGCAGCCGGAGCGGCCGAGGACTCAGCGGGCGCAGCCGACGACTCGGCCGGAGCGGCCGAGGACTCGGCAGGTGCGGCCGACGACTCGGTCGAGGTTGAGCTCGAACCGCAGGCGGCCACGAGCAGCGATGCGGCGGCAAGGCCGGCGACTGCTCCGATCAGTTTCTTGGACATGCGTTGCTGTCCCTTCCCCGCAGGGGCTTCCTGCGATTTCTCGTGAGATGGAGTGGTGCCGTCGACCCCGTGGATCGCGTCAGGCGCGGTAGCGCATCACGCGATCCCCAGGATGTGGTCGACGACGAGCTGGTCGAGGGCCTCGTTGCCATAGCTGAGTGCCGCCAGGTCATCGAGGTCGAAGTTCTCGGCCAGCAATTGCCCCGCCGAGGACGCCGTGTAGGCGCCTACGGAAGGAACCGCGAGTTCGGCGACCTTGGCTCGCGCCATTGCCTCCGCCACGCGGGGATCGGTGTCGAACGCGCGGGCCTTGTCCGCGAGTGCGAGGTAGTTCCGGATGCAGCCACGGGCGAAGTCCCAGACTCCCTGTACATCCTCGGTTCGGTACGCGTGCGCATCGAAGTGCTTCGCACCCGAGTAGCCGCTCGACTCCAGCAGCCGGACCAGGAAGAAGTGGTCCTTGATGCCCTCTGACCCGAACCTGAAGTCCTGGTCGAAGCGGCCGATGCGCTGGTCGTTGAGGTCGATGTGGAAGAGCTTCTCCTGCCACATCGCCTGCGCGACGCCCTGGTAGAAACTGAGCCCTGACATCGTCTCGTGGGCGACCTCGGGGTTCAGGCCGACCATCTCGGAGTGCTCGAGGGTCTCGATGAACCCGAGCGCGTGCCCCACCGTCGGGAGGAAGATGTCGCCCCGCGGCTCGTTCGGCTTGGGCTCGAGTGCGAATCGGATGTCATAGCCCTTGTCCTTGACGTATCCGCCCAGGTAGTCGAGCGCCTCCTTGTAGCGGGAAAGGGCGTCGCGGGTGTCCTTGGACGCCGCGGTCTCGACGCCCTCGCGGCCACCCCAGAACACGTAGATGGGCGCCCCCAGCTCGGCCGCAACGTCGAGGTTGCGCATGACCTTCTGGATGGCATAGCGGCGCACGTCCCGGTCGTTCGACGTGAATGCGCCGTCCTTGAAGATCGGGTGGTAGAAGAGGTTGGTGGTGGCCATCGAGCAGACCAGCCCGGTCTCGTCGAGGGTCCGCTTGAACTCGTCGAGCTCGGCACGGCGCTGACTCTCCGGCGCGCCGAACGTCATGAGATCGTCGTCGTGGAAGCTCACGCCCCACACGCCGATGTCGGCCAGCCCCTTGAGGATCTCGGTGGTCTCGAGCTTCGGGCGGACCGCCTCGCCGAACGGGTCCCGACCGCGGTTGCCGACGGTCCACAGCCCGAACGAGAAGCGGTTCTCGGGGCGAGGCGTCAGGTCCACTCAGAATCCTTTGCGGTCCAGCGCTTCCGGGCTTCCCTCGGTGCGCCGATAATTGTTGTCTCCGCGAACATATGGGCGTGAGCGGCGTCACACAAGCCGAATGACGCAACAAATCGACACGTTTCAGTAACGATTCGATCACGTTGCACCCGGCGTGAGGGCGGTCGGTCAGTACAGCGCGCTGCGCGCGGCCGCGTAGGCGTCGCGCAGGGCCGGCACCAGCGCCGGCTCGAAACGCGTTGTGGCGCCGGCCTGCGCGTCCGGCCAGGCCGGGGCATCCATGCCTCCGGACAGTGCCCAGGCCGCCTGCCGGGCTGCCCCGTCGGCCACGTACTCCCCCGGCGGCGGCACGTCGACCGGGACGCTGAACAGCGTTGCGGCGACCTCTCCCACCGCGCGGTTCGCCGCGGCCCCACCGATCAGCAGGATCCGGCGGGGCTCGACACCGACCTCGACAAGGGCATCGACGGCATCCGCCAGCCCGCCCAGCATCCCCTCGACCGCTGCCCGGGCGACGTTCTGGGGCGTGAGGTTGGTGCGCGTGATGCCGTGCAGCGACCCGCGGGCGTCGGGGAGGTTTGGCGTGCGCTCGCCGTCCAGGTAGGGCAGCAGCGCGAGCCCGCCTGCGCCGGGCTCGGCAGCCAACGCCAGTGCGGCGAACGCGTCGAGGTCCACGCCCAGGAGCCCGGCCGCCGATGACAGCACCCGGGCTGCGTTCAGGGTGCACACGAGCGGGAGGAAGTGGCCCGTGGCGTCGGCGAACCCAGCCACCAGGCCGCGCGCGTCCCGGGCGGGCGTCCGCGACACCGCGAAAGCGGTGCCCGACGTTCCCAGCGAGACGACGACGTCGCCGGGCTGCAGGCCGAGGCCGAGGGCCGCGCCCATGTTGTCGCCGGTGCCGGGGCCGAGCAGGATGCCCTGCGCCGTATGGCCGGCAGGCTCCGACGGTCCGGCCACCCGCGGCACCTGCGGGACATGTCCCAGGGCCAGGGCGAGCAGATCGGGGCGGTACCCGTCCGTGATGGGAGACCAGTAACCCGTACCCGACGCATCACCGCGGTCGGTCACGGCCTCCTCGGGTCGACCGGCGAGGTGCCACGTCAGGTAGTCGTGCGGCAGCAGGATGCGAGCGGTCCGGGCGGCGTTCCCCGGCTCGGCCCGCGCCATCCAGCGGGCCTTGGTGACCGTGAAGGACGCCACCGGCACGCTACCGACCGCGTCCGCCCACGCCTGCGGGCCCCCGAGTTCGCGCACGAGGTCGTCGGCGTCCGGTGCCGAGCGGGTGTCGTTCCACAGCAGGGCAGGACGGACGACGAGACCCTCCTCGTCAAGCGCCACCATCCCGTGCTGCTGGCCCGCCACGGCGAGAGCGGCCACCCCTTCGAGGGCACCTCCGGTGGCTTCGTCGAGCGCGGCGAGCCAGGCCCGAGGGTCCACCTCGGTGCCATCCGGATGCCCGGCCCTGCCCTCGCGGACCAGCCGGCCGGTATCGGCGTCGCGCACGACGAGCTTGACGGACTGGGTCGACGAATCGATTCCCGCGACGAGTGGCATGGCCGCACGGTGCCACACCCGCCTCCGACCGGCCAACCTTTACCCGGACTTTGCCGACGCGTGGCCCGCGGCGCACCCGCGGCGGCAAAGGATGTCGCCATGACGATCGCGACCACCGACGCCGCCGAGCGGCTGGGCCTGTCCCTGCGCTCCTCGCTGGCCGTGCACCTCGCTGAGCACGGGCACCTGCCGGCCTCGCGCGGCCGCCACGGAAGCGTTGCCGGGAGCCTGGTCGACGAGGTCGAGCGCTCCGGGTTGCGTGGCCGGGGCGGTGGCTGGTTCCCCACGGCGGTCAAGCTGCGGGCCGTGGTCGAGAGTTCGGCGGCCCGCGGGCGGCTGTCCACCACGAGGCGTCCCGTGGTGATCGGCAACGGGATGGAAGGCGAACCGGCGAGCGGCAAGGACGCCATGCTGCTGGCGGCGTCGCCGCACCTGGTCCTGGACGGCATCTCTGCGGCGGCCTACGCCATCGGCGCGACCGAGGCGTACCTGGCAGTCCATCGTGGGTCGCACCTGGTGCCTGGGCTGCTCGCCGCCCTGGCGGAACGGGCGGAGGCCACGGTGGACGAGATCGCCATCCGGCTGGTCACTCCGCCTGCGCGCTACGTCGCCAGCGAGGAGAGCGCCCTCGCGCACTGGGTGGGCGAAGGCGTGGCCACCCCGGTGCATGACCGCAAGCCTTTCCAGTCGGGGTCGGGCGGGCGGCCGACGCTCGTGCAGAACGTCGAGACCCTCGCCCACCTTGCCCTCATCGCCCGTAACGGCGGCCCATGGTTCGCCGGTGCCGGCTCCCCCGCTGCGCCCGGGACCACGATGGTGTCGGTCGGCGGCGCCGTGGCCGCGCCAGGGGTCGTCGAGGTACCCACCGGCACGTCCGTCGCCAGCATTCTCGATCGATGCGGCGGCCCGACCGCCGACGTCGCCGGCTACCTGACCGGGGGCTATGGAGGGGCATGGGTGCCCCCGGCCGGCTTCGCTGCCACGCCATGGGACCCGGACTCCGTCCGCGAAATGGGCGGCGTCATCGGCGCCTCGGTACTGTGGGCCGTCGGGCCGGACACCTGTCCCCTGCACGAGATGGCCAGGGTGGCGGCGTGGATGGCGGGCGAGACTGCCGGCCAGTGCGGCCCCTGCGCGTTCGGGCTGCCGTCCGTACGGGATGACGTCCACCTCCTCGCGGTGCGGCGCGCGGGCGCCGGTGACGCCGATCGCCTCCGCTCGCGCCTTGGCCTGATCAGCAACCGTGGCGGCTGCAAGCACCCCGACGGCACCGCGCGGTTCCTCGCCACGGGCCTGGCCGCGTTCCCCGACGAGGTCGCGGCCCACCTGGCCGGGCGCTGCTCGTTCGGCTCCACCCGCCCCGGAAGCCCGTCTAGCCTCCCCGTGCCCGAAGCTCGCCTGGCCTCCGCCGACGTGAACGGAAGGGACTTCGCATGACGGCGCCGGCCACCCAGACCCTGGTCCTCAACCCCACCACGTGCGACGGACGCGGGCTGTGCGCCGAGGCGGCCCCCGGACTCGTCGGCCTCGACGAGTGGGGCTTCCCGCTCCTGCCCGGTGGCGGCCTGCGCGCCGACATCCCGGGCGAACGGCTCGCCGAGGCGCGAGATGCCGTGCACGCGTGCCCCGCCCTCGCCCTGCACCTGGAGTTGGCCGCCCGCCATCGTCGTTGAGGCCCGGCACGCGGCCTGTGCCGTGGCTACGCTGGACGGCGTGACCGAGCCACTGCGCATGCCCCCGTCGGACCAGGCCATCGTCTACGTGCAGGCGGTGCGCCCGTTCCAGACCTCCACGACGGTCAAGGTCATCTCCGTCATCGCCGCCATCCTCACCGGTGGCTACATGCTTCCGTGGGCGATCGCCGCGGTCCGCGACCTGCGCAGCCACGTCGGGGTCGGCATGGTCAACCTGCTGCTGGGCTGGACCATCGTGTTCTGGATCGTGGCGCTGATCATGTCGCTGCGACGCAAGCGCCCGGATGAGGCCTGACGGCGTGGAGTTCTACGGCCACGTCATCGATGGCCATGAGGTGCCCTCGCTCGACGGAGCCACGATGGACGACGTGGATCCGTTCACGCGCGAGCCGTGGGCCAGGATCGCCCTGGGCGGCAAGGCCGACGCGGACCGGGCCGTGGCCGCGGCCCGGGCGGCCTTCGACGAGGGACCATGGCCACGCATGGGCTTCGAGGATCGTCACCGGATCCTGCACCGGCTGGCCGATCTCATCGACGCGCACGCGGACGAGCTGGCGATGGCCGACACGCGTGACATGGGCAAGCCCATCGGCCAGGCGCGGCACGACGCGGCCCGTGCCGCGTGGAACGTGCGGTTCTTCGCTGACCACGCGCGGATGTCGACGGCTGACGCCTATCCGATGGACTCCGGTCACCATGCCTTCGCGACGTACGAGCCTGCCGGGGTCGTCGTGGCGATCTCGCCGTGGAACTTCCCGCTCATGCAGAGCACCTGGAAGACGGCACCGGCCCTCGCGTGGGGAAACACGGTGGTGCTCAAGCCGGCCGAGGACACGCCCGTGTCGTCGACCATGCTCGCCCGCCTGGCCCTGGCGGCCGGCATGCCGCCCGGGGTCCTCAACGTCGTGCACGGCTACGGCCCCGAGTCCGTGGGTGCCGCCCTCACCGCAAACCCCAGCGTGGACCGGATCACGTTCACCGGGGAGTCGGGCACGGGGCGGGCGATCAGCGAGGCCGCGGCCCGCAACCTCGTTCCGGTGAGCCTGGAACTCGGCGGCAAGGGCCCGAACCTCGTGTTCGACGACGCCGACCTGGACAACGCGGTGGCCTGGGCGGTCGAGGCGATCTTCCGCAATGCGGGCCAGATCTGCCTGTCCGGCTCCCGGCTATACGCGCAGGCCGGCATCTACGACGAGTTCCTCGAGCGGTTCCAGCGTGCGGCGGAGGCGATGGTGGCGGGCGACCCGAAGGACCCGCAGACGCAGTTCCCG
>JAUXRN010000252.1 GCA_030681835.1 Actinomycetota bacterium | reverse complement strand
CCGCGGTCTGCGCCAGCACCGTAAGGCGCGTCGGATCAGCCTCGGCGACGCCCTTCTTGACCAGCAGCCGCTGGGCACCCTGAGGCAGCGTCACCTCGAGAATGCCGGGGCGCAGCGTCGAGATGAACGGCGAGTGCCCGGCGAGCACGGCAAAGTCGCCCTCGGAGCCGGGGACGACGACCTGGGTAGCTTCGCCGGAGAACACGAGCCGTTCCGGCGTCACCAGCTCGAAATTGAATGTCGCTGCCATCTTCTAAGCTGTCCTTGTCAGTCGTCGGCGCCGTTTTCGCCGCCGGTCTTGGCGCGAACTTCCTCGACCGTCTGCAGCTTGGTTCCGCAGAACGGGCAGAAGAACAGCGGGTGGTCGACCATGCCCGGTTCTTCGTCCTCGAGATCGATGAGGCCTACCGACATGTAGAGTACACCGTCCTCACCCGCGGTGATCAGCGGCTCGAACTCTTCGCCGCTCATCGCATCCTTAAGCTCAGCGCAGCATGAGCCGAAGCTCTGCGATGCGCCGGGTGCGTCCACCATCTCGGTCGTCCTCATCGGGAGGCCCGCAGGCCCGGTTCAGTGATCAGGCGGCTTCGGCGAGTTTCTCGGCTTTGGCCTTGGCTTCCTCGATATTGCCGACCATGTAGAACGCCTGCTCGGGCAGGTGGTCGTAGTCGCCGTTGCAGAGGCCCTTGAAGCCCTTGATCGTGTCGGCCAGCGACACGAGCTTGCCGGGCGAGCCGGTGAACACCTCGGCAACGTGGAACGGCTGGCTGAGGAAGCGCTCGATCTTGCGGGCGCGGGCGACGATCTGCTTGTCGTCCTCGGAGAGCTCGTCCATGCCGAGAATGGCGATGATGTCCTGCAGGGCCTTGTAGCGCTGCAGGATCTGCTGCACCTGGCGGGCCACCTGATAGTGCTCCTCGCCGACGATGCGCGGGTCGAGCATGCGCGAGGTGCTATCGAGCGGATCGACGGCCGGATAGATGCCCTTCTCGGAGATGGCGCGCGACAGAACGGTGGTCGCGTCAAGATGGGCGAAGGAGGCGGCCGGGGCCGGGTCGGTCAAGTCGTCGGCCGGCACGTAACTCGCCTGCACCGAGGTGATCGAGCCCTTCTGCGTGGTGGTGATGCGCTCCTGCAAAGCGCCCATGTCGGTGGCGAGC